>CAYPQL010000036.1:0-12428 GCA_964412905.1 uncultured Candidatus Saccharibacteria bacterium | reverse complement strand
AATATCTCCATAGAGGTCGTTAATGCCGAACAATATTTAGAATTTTCAAATTATACGATAAATTTTGATAAGTTAGTTGAAAATATACGCCATCTTTATGAAAACAGAAAAAACTGCGAAATAATAATAAAGATACCTGGAGATAATTTATCTGAAAATGATAAGGAAAAGTTTTATGAAATTTTTGGCGAAATGGCTGACGGCGTATCTATCGAACACACGATGTCATGCTGGCCTGAATTTGATTTAAAAGGAATTGAAGTTAATCAAGAATTTGGCATATACGGGCAAAAAATAAAAGAAGTTCAGGTTTGTCCCTATGTTTTCTATTCTTTTTCAATTAATTCCGATGGCTCTGCTAGCCTATGTTTTCTAGATTGGTCCAGAAAACTTATCATCGGTGATGCAACTAAAGAAAAAGTCAAAGATATTTGGAATGGAAAAAAACTTTTAGAATATCAAATAATGTTTTTAAATAAAAAGAGGAAAGAACATCCTGTCTGTGGTAATTGCGGGCAACTGACCCATGGCTTATCTGATAATATTGATGATTATACAGAAGAATTATTTAACAAAATAAATAAAAAATATGGAAGAAGATAAAACAATTAAATGTCCTATTTGCAATTCTGAAAAATGGGAAAATTTATTAAATCTTAATTGCGGCAATCTGGACAGTTCTACTTTGTATCAAATAGTAAAAATAAATGCATGTTTGGAGTGTGGCCATATTTATAATGGGCTGTCCTCATTTGAGATTGACAATTTGATGAAATACTATAATGAAGAATATGGACCGACAAATATCGGATCGACAGATAAAACCGGAGACAGACCAGGCAGTTGCAACAAAAATACTTTCAGGCGGTATGATCAAATTTATAATCTTGTTTCAAAATATATAAAAAATAATTGCAGAGTACTAGACGTGGGATGTGCAATGGGTGGTTTTTTAGATTATCTACATCAAAAAGGATTAACAAATTTATCAGGCGTTGATCCTATTGCAAAATATGTTTCTTGCGTTAAAGAAAAAAATAATTTTGATATTAAGATAGGAACTGCCGAATCAATACCATACGGTAACAAAACTTTCGATCTATTGGTAATGGACCAAGTCATTGAGCACTTAATTGACCCTATTGATGCTTTCAAGGAAGCCAAAAGAGTCTTAGCCGATGGTGGGCTATTATGCCTTGGTGTTCCTGACGCTATGAGATATAATAAAAATTATTTTTTTGATTTTTATTGGTTTTTAATGAGGGAACATATACAACATTTTGATATAGAACATTTGAAATTAATAGCCAGTAAAGAAGGTTTTGAGTTAATAGATTTTAGCGAAAGTGATACACCGATGAACAGCGAAAAAATGATATTACCAAATTTAAATATAATTTTTCGACGTACCGACAAAAAAATAGATTTTAATATCAACAGAAATTGTTTCGAACTTAAAAAAGAAATAAAAAAATATACTATTAATAATTTGGAAAAATTAAATAGTAAAAGAAAAATAATTAATGATTTAGTGGTATCACAAAAACCTCTTTATATTTGGGGAATTGGCAGAGAGTTTTTATATCTTTATGAAGCAGCAGGATTAAAAAACTGTAATATAGTCGGTTTAATTGACTCTAATCCTTACAAGAGAGATAATTTCTTGTTAAATGGAAAAAAAATTATTGATATGAAAATTTTAAAGGAGTTGAATTCAAATTTCCTGGTAATAATTACCGCTATCGCACATAGTGAGATTATAAAAAAAACACTTGAAGGATTTAATTATTCTGGAGATGTATTAACTTTCGAATAGACAAAAAAATCAACAATTTATAATAAAAAAGAATAACTTGAGAGTTCCCAAAGAAACATTGACTATGCAAAATAAAAATAGAAAAATTTTATTCATCATTCCTGACTACTCCCATGAGATGATCGATAAATTTGCTTCACCAACTAAAGTCGTTCCTTTTGGTGTGTTATCTTTAGCGTCTTACACAGAGCATTACTGTCCAAATACTGAATGCAGAATTTTAGACTTCAACACTGAGAGCCGAGACATAGAAAAACAATATGCCCTTCTTAAAAATCAAATAATCGAATTACAACCAGACATAGTAGGTCTTTCCATAATGTATAATGCCAGTTGGAAATACATAGCACCCTTTGCAAAAATAATAAAAGAAATTGATCCTACCATCATTCTTGTTGTCGGAGGAATAGCGGCAACAAATATGCCAAAAGATGTTTTTAATGAATCGCAATTAATTAATGCTATATGCTACGGAGAGGGCGAAATTCCTTTTAGAGACCTTTCCCTTAGCGAAGATCCAAGTTCAACTTTTCGCGAACACCCATCTTGGATTACACTGGAAACTCTTAAAGCAGGAAAATGTTTCAACCAATCTTTAGTAATCGACCTTGACGATATTCCCCCTATTAACTATTCCCTGGTTGATAAAAAAAAGTACACGAGTCAATTTCGTAATAGGGACGGAGAGGATGTGATATCTTTACCGATTCACTCTACCCGCGGTTGTCCTTTTAATTGCATTTTTTGTTGCTCTGGGACTAACCACGGAAAAAAAATTCGTTCTATGCCTGCATCACGATTTTTATCCGATGTCAAACAAATGATAGAAAAATATAATATCACGAGACTATCTATTGATGATGACCAATTTTTATTTCACAGAGATCGCGCTAAAAAAATTTTAATCGGATTAGCTCAATTCCATATTGAAATTGAGATGGCCAATGGTCTTACCGTTCAATTTATTGACGACGAAATAGCCACTTTACTTAAAAACGCTGGCTTAAAAATAGCAGTACTAGCTATAGAATCTGGCTCTCAACGGGTATTAAGCGACATTATCAGCAAACCATTAAACTTAGGACAAGTACGACCTGCCGTTAAAGCTTTACGCAGACAAGATCTAAAGATACATGCATTCTTTATTATTGGGTTCCCCGGCGAGACGCCTGAAGACCGTCAATTGACACATAAACTAATTTTAGATATAGGTTTTGATTGGAGTGGTATATTCGTTGCTACGCCATTTCAAGGAAGTCGCTTATACGAGCTATGTCGCCAAAAGCATTACATCCCTAATAATAGACTTACAAATCCTAATATTTACCAATGTCAGATAACTGCACCCGGCATTAATCCTCAATTAATTACTGAAGAAGCATATTTGCTCAACCTTGATGTGAATTTTGTTAATAACTACAATTTACATCACGCCAAATATGAAAGAGCAGAAAGTTATTTTATCGGAATTACAAAAAGGTACCCCCAACACGCATTTGCGCATTATTTTCTTGCCAAGGCAATGGAAGGTATGCCACATAGCAATTCAAATACTATCGAATATCATAAAAAACGATTTGTCGATATTATTTCTTCTAATAATACATGGAAAACATATGCCAAAAAATTTAAAATATTCAAAGAAAATTTACAAAAAACAATTAAAGAATAAGGTTAAATTGATTTATGCTATATAAAAAAAATATAAAATATAAAATTCTTCACATTACCCCCCACCTTGGTGCAGGTGTTGGCACTGTTGTATTAAATTATCTTTCAAAGGTAGCAAATAGCCCAGTTTTCGCACATACAATCCTCTGTCTTGATTATGCAAATCAATATGCCGTGGAAACGGCCAATAGGGCGGGTTTTCCTCTTCTCGATAATATGTCAAAGAAAAAACAGAAATTACTTAATTTGATTGCTGATTCTGACATTGTGTTGGTTCACTGGTGGAACCACCCATTACTTTATGATTTTTTCGTACGTGAACAACTACCCCTGAGTAGAGTAATTTTTTGGGCACACCAAAGAGGCTATCCTGCTCCTAATAACTTTACTAAAAAAATTCTTAGATACCCTGACGTATTTGTTTTCACCACACCACTTAGTTATAAAACCAGGGAAGTAAAAAATCTCCCAGATAAACAAAAAAAATGTTTACGCGACATTTGGTCTACCGCAGGTGTTGAACGCATGAAATCTATTAAACTAAAAAAACATCGAGGATTTAATATAGGGTATATAGGAAATGTTGATTTTGCTAAAATGCATCCCGATTTCTTAGATATATGTAATCAGGTAAATATTCCTAATGTAAAATTTATTGTTGTAGGCGGACCAAATGGAGGACAATTAAATCAAGAAGCTAAAAAAATTGGTATTGAAAAAAAATTTAAATTTACAGGATTTGTGTCTGAAAAGAAAAAATGGGAATATTTATCTTTGTTTGATGTTTTTGGCTACCCCTTAGCTCCGCACCATTATGGAAGTTGCGATCAGGTGTTACAAGAAAGTATGGCAGTTGGAGCTGTGCCAGTTGTCCTGGCAAATCCTATGGAAAATTATATGGTCAAAAATAATGTAACTGGTATTGTTGCCAAAAATAAAAATGAATATATTGAATCACTACAAACCCTTTATTATGATCGTAAGCTAAAAAATAATTTATCAAAAAATGCTAAAAAATATGCACTACAAACCTATTCATTAGAAAAAATGGAAAAAGAATGGAATAAAATTTTTAATGAAGTGCTAATTTTACCAAAAATAGTTAGAAAATGGAAAATCAACAAAGAAACTAAAAAAATAACACCTAAGGATCTTTTTTTAGAAGCGCTAGGAAGTTATGGAAAAGATTTTATAGCTTATTGTCAGACAAAAAATAAAGATGAGAAGAATAAAGTAATAAAAAAAATAAGAACGCTAGCTAAATCCGCTAACTGGCAATCAAAGACTAAAAGCTCAGTCCATCATTTCCTTTCCTTTTTTCCAAATGACAAATATCTTACTGTTTGGAGTAAACTAACAAAATAATAAATAAAAAACTATGTCAAACAGTCCATTAGAACAATTTAAAGAAAAAGCTATTGATAGAGCTAAATTGTACCGAAACAATGAATCTTTACAAAAAGCATACCAAGCTTTTCTAGCGCAAATAGTAAAGGCTAAATATTCTTATAATTTTTTCTGGTTGGGAGTACCTATTATTCAGGCTCCACAAGATTTACAGGCCTTGCAGGAAATAATTTGGGAGGTTAAGCCGGATCTTATTATTGAAACAGGAATAGCCTGGGGAGGCTCGATTCTTTTTAATGCTTCTATGCTAACGCTACTTGAATCATGTGGTGAAATAGAAAATGGCGAAGTACTGGGTATAGACATTGATATCCGCGAACATAACAAAAAAAATATACTGAAACATCCATTGAGTAAAAAAATAACAATGTTTGAAGGCTCAAGCATTGACGAAAAAATAATTGAAAAAGTATATAAATTTGCTAAAAATAAAAAAAGAATTTTAATTATGTTGGATAGTTTACATACTCACGACCACGTATTAGCCGAACTTAAAGCTTATGCACCGTTGGTTAGTTTAGGTAGCTATATTATCGTGCAAGATACAGGCGAGGAAGATTTACCGGTAGAATCAACGTTCGGTCGTCCGTGGAAAAAAGGTAACAACCCAAAAACAGCGGTTTGGGAGTTTCTAAAAGAAAATAAAGATTTTGAAATTGATAAAGTTATTGAATCAAAACTTATATTAACCGCTTCGCCTGATGGATTTTTAAAAAGAATAAAATAATATGAATAATCAAAACAAATTAGTTAGTATCGGCATGCCGGTTTTTAATGGCGAAAAATACATCCGCGAAGCGATAGATTCGGTAATGGCTCAAACTTTTACTGAGTTTGAGTTAATTATTTCTGATAATGGATCAACTGATAAGACAGAAAAAATTTGCCGTGAATACGCAAAAAATGATTTACGAATCCGTTACATCCGACAGCCCAAAAATAGAGGAATCAATTTTAACTCTAACTTTGTTTTACAAAAAGCTCGGGGACTATATTTTACATGGCTTGCTCACGATGACATTTTAGAAAAACAATTTTTAAAGGAAACTGATAGCTACTTGTCTCTACATAATGATTGTTTTATTGTTACTGGCGATTTTGAATCTATTGATGAATTTGGCAAAAAAATAAGAACGGAAAAACTTATTAGTATAAGGGATAATATAAAATGGGAGTATCGCTGTCGAGAATTTTTTAAATACCCAATAGAAAATGTGTACTTTTGTATTTATGGTCTTCTAAGAACAGAAAAAGCTAAAATTATAGTTAGAAATACTCCTCATCCGAAGATGTTAACTGGTTCTGAATTGCCTTTTCTCGCTCGCTTTGCAGCCGCAGGGCAAATTGTTTCCATACCAATGGTCTTAAGAAAGTATAGACGACATAGCCAGTCTTTATACTGTACTGAAGTATCTAACATTAAATCTAAGCCGGTGTTTGTTGAAAATTATATATATTTCACAAATTTATATAGACTTAGATTTGATCAAATGAAAGTCATAATAGGATCGAACTACCCAATAACCCTAAAAATAACAATTATAACATCGGTGCATTTTGGATATTTAAAATCGTTCTTAAAATATTTAAAATCGTTCTTGGGAAGAATAATACATCTGCCAAAAAAATTATTTCTCTTAATAAAAAGTAATTAAAAGTTATGATTACTATATTTTCTATTCCCAAACCGTTTAAAGACCCTCATATCATTAATATTCAAACTAATGCTGTTTTAAGTTGGCTTAATTTAGATGATGAAGTTGAAGTTATTTTAGCTGGTAATGATTTAGGTGTTGTTGAGTTTTGTGAAAAATTTAATATTTCTAATATTGCCAATGTTAATTGTAATGAATATGGCACTCCCTTACTCAATTCTGCATTTGCTTTGGTTAGAAAACAAGCTAAAAATAATTTATTAATGTATGTTAATGCTGATATTATTTTAACTGATGAGTTATTGAAAATTCTAAATTTTTTACCACCAAAAGAATTTTTGATCATTGGTCAACGCTGGGATTTGAATATTGATAGTTTAATAGATTATACTGATAAAAATTGGCAATTAAAATTAAAAAATGAAATAAAATTTCGAGGTGTTTTGCACCCACCAGCCGGTAGTGATTTTTTTATTTTCCATAAAAATTCTTTTCAAGATATTCCAACTTTCGCTGTTGGTAGAGTCGGCTGGGATAATTGGATGATTGAAAGCGGTCTGAGTAAAAATATGCCGGTAATTGATTGTAGTCCGTTGTTAAAAGTTATTCATCAAAATCATAATTATCAACATAAAGGTGAAATTGGCTATAAAATTGAGGACAAAAAAAATTTAGATTATCTAAATAAAGATAACCATTTAAAAACAATAATTGATGCTAGTTATTTTTTAACAATCGATGGTCTAAAGAAAAAAAAATCAGTTTGGTATTTTTGTAAATATTTAAAAAAGATTATCCATAGATTTGTAACGATTATTAAAAATTATTCTATGATTAAAGTTTTAAAATTATTAAGAAATCTTTTTTATCTAACAACTAAAATTTCTAAAAAAGTAATTGAATTTATAAATGCGCCATTATTTTATTTAGGACAAAGCGAATGTGAAAAATTTAACGATTGTAGGTTGTTAGCTAAAGTTTTATATAATCAACCGCCGAATTCTGATCGTTGTTTAGAATATCCTTGGATGTTTGAAAATATTAAAATTACTAGTGGTAAAATTTTGGACGTAGGATCAACGGCCAGCAACATGTTGTATAATTTTTTGCCAAAAGAGGTAGAAATAAATAGTATTGATTTGAATAGTAAGCAGATAGAAAACAATTCTATTAAATTTTCTATTGGGGATATTAGAAAAACTAATTATAAAAATAATTATTTTGATGTGATTTCTTGTATATCTACCTTGGAGCACATTGGTATTTCTGGCCGTTATGGAAGTGATGAAGACCCTATCGGTGATTTAAGAGCGGTTAAAGAAATGACCAGAATCCTTAAGCCGGGAGGCACAATGCTGATTACGGTTCCTTATGGTATTAGGGATGTTTTACCAATAAATAAGTTATATAATAAAAAAAGAATTAACGAATTATTTATAGATTTTTCTTCGATTGAGATAGGATACAAAAAATACTTCAAGCAATTTAATTTATGGTTGACCGTTAATGAGATTGAAGCGGCAAAAACCGATATGATAGCTGACCTTTGGTATGCTATCGCATTTATAAAAGTGAAAAAAAAATAGCTTTAATTCTAATATAATTTTTATAAAAAAAGATTTTAATCAGATTAATATTATGAAATTAGCGCCAATCACCTTATTCGTCTATAACCGCCCGTGGCATACCGAACAAACTATTGAAGCTTTGGCTAAAAATAAATTTGCAAGCCAAAGCGATCTTTTTATTTTCTCCGACGGCCCAAAAGACAAAGAAGACGAAAATAAAATAATGGGGGTGAGAAAATTTATAAAAACTATAACCGGCTTTAAAAATGTAACTATTATAGAAAGAGAAACAAATCTTGGCCTTGCAAAATCAATCATTGGCGGCGTGAGCGAAATCGTGGACAAATTCGGTAAAATAATTGTTTTAGAAGACGATCTTGTAACCTCTCCGTATTTCCTTGAATACATGAATAATGGTTTAAATTTATATGAAAAAAATAATCAAGTTATCAGCATTCACGGCTACATCTACCCTGTAAAAAAATCCCTGCCGGAAACTTTTTTTCTTAGAGGCGCTGACTGCTGGGGCTGGGCTACATGGAAAAGGGGCTGGGATCTTTTTGAGCCGGACGGCCAAAAACTTCTTGATGAATTAGAAAAAAGAAAATTATTAAAAAGATTTGATCCAAAAGGGATTTTCCGCTATACGGCAATGCTTAAAAGGCAAATTGCCGGATTAAACAATTCATGGGCAATACGCTGGCACGCTTCAGCCTTTTTAGCGAATAAATTAACTCTTTACCCGGGAAAATCTTTAGTGAATAATATCGGGCAAGATGATAGCGGAACGCATAAGGCGAATTCTAATGTTTATAGAACAAAAATAACCGGAGAAAAAATCAAAGTGGCCAAAATTCCAATAAAAGAAAATCTGGATGCTAAAAAAAACATAATAAACTTCATGAAATCTTTAAAACCGGGAATTGTTAAAAGAATTTTGCGAAAAATTAAAAATTTTAGTATTAGCATATGAATGATAAAATAAAAAAAATTATAAAAGAGCTGCTCCCCCCCATATTTTTAAGGATCTGCAAGAAAAAACAATCTAAAAAATATGGCTTTTTTGGCGATTATTCATCATGGGAAAATGCAAAAAAAGAAACAATCGGATATAACGCGGATAATATTATTGAAAAGGTAAAACAATCAGCTCTGCTGGTCAAGAACGGGCAAGCGGCTTATGAAAGAGATGGGGTAATTTTTAAAAAAATAGACTATTCATGGCCGTTGTTAGCCGGCCTGCTCTGGATTGCCTCTAAACAAAATAATAAACTTAATCTTGTTGATTTCGGCGGCTCGCTAGGCACCAGTTATTATCAAAATTTAAATTTTCTAAAACATCTTAACCAATTAAAATGGGGCATCGTGGAACAAAAAAAATTCGTTGATTGCGGCAAAAAGCTGTTTGCCGGCGAAAACCTTAATTTTTATTATTCCATTGACGAATGTCTTAAATACCAAAAAGCAAATACTATTATACTCTCAAGCGTAATTCAATATCTTGAACAACCCTATCAATTTCTAGAAAAAATTAAAAATAATTTTGAATTTATAATTATTGACCGAACGCCTTTTTTTGAAGACAACGACAGAATTGTTGTCCAAAAGGTCCCGCCCCGAATTTATGATGCCAGCTACCCCTGCTGGATTTTTAACAGCAATAAATTAAAAGACTTTTTTAGCGGAACCTATGAGTTAATTGCCAACTTTGAAGCTCACGCAGGAACAACTATAGATCTTAACGATTCCAGCGCGGCTTACAGAGGATTTATTTTTAAAAAAATATAATGCTATGAACAAAACTGCAAATAAAAACGGTCCTGTTGTACTTATAACTAAAGATGTGCTATTTACATTCCCGTTTGGATACGCTTATTTAGCCGGCTATCTAATTGATAAAGGCGAAAATGTAATTGTTCTGTTTAGGCCAAATAAATCTTCTGATTTTAAAAAATTTGTTCAAGAAATAATTAACTTGAAGCCGTTATTGGTTGGATTTGGCACGCTCTATCCGGATCTTTATCCGGTTAAAGAACTAATTGAACTTTTAAACCATGCCGGCAGAAATTTTCCAGTTGTTATCGGCGGCCAAATGGTAACTCCAACGCCTGAATTTGCCATGGAAATAACAAAAGCTGATTTCGGAGTTATAGGCGAGGGAGAAATTATTCTACATGAACTGGTTTGCGCTTTGCGCGAAAATAAAAACGCGCGTGAAGTTAAAGGTATTATAATTAACGAAAACAACAATTTAGTTTTTACAGGCCCCGGTGATTTTATAAAAGACCTGTCAAAATTGCCTAAAATTCCATACAATTTATTTCCTTCTATTAAATGGCTAAATATAGGACGATATTATACCGCGAAGGCGCAACCGCATTGGCGCTATAATGATAAAGTTGTTGCCATACACGGAGGTAGAGGATGCCCCTTTGATTGTAATTTCTGCTACCACCATAGCTTGCCTCGCTATCGCTCAATAGATGATATGTTTAAAGAAATGAAAAAATTAATAGAAAAATATGATGCTAATATGCTGTACTTTGGCGATGATTTAGTGCTAGCTTCTCCTGCCAGAGCCAAAGAATTAATGCAGGCGATAACACGGCTTGGCAAAAAAGTTGAATACTCAGTTTCCTGCCGCTTTGATATTTTAGACAAGCTTGACGATGAATTGCTGCGCGAAATGAAAAAAACCGGATGCAGAATTATGGGATTAGGCGTAGAATCCGGCTCGCAAAGAATACTTGATATAATTGACAAAAGAATCACCGTAGAACAAATCATCAAAGGATTGCGACGCTTAAAAAATGCCGGCATTCTCCCGACTGTCTCTATAATGGTTGGCCAGCACACCGAAACTCTGGATGATGTGCAAAAATCAATAAATTTAATGTTAGAAACTCTAAAATACGATAAAAATATTAACTATGCTTTCACTATTACAACTCCATTTCCAGGCACTAAATTATATAATATCGCCTTGGAGAAAAAAATAATAAAAAATCATTTAGATTTTTATAAAAAATTTGATTCTGAAAAAGAAATAAACGGCTTATCAGTTAATTTGTCAGCCATGAGCGATGAAGAAGTGATAGCTATGCATAAAAAAATAAAAACTGTCTATTTGCATGAAAAGAAAAAATTAATTGGAAAAAAAGCATTAATCGTAGAAGCTACCCGTTATTTTATATATCGGGTTTATAAAAAAATAGATAAGCTATTGATAAATAAACTGCCGAAAAAATATCCATTTATAATAATCAAAAAAATATATCACGCCAGCCATAACATCATCCAATCTTCATTGGATAAATTAAGGCTTTATTTACTTGACGTTAAATAACCATAAAAAATGAAGTATAATTTTTGCACACTATTTGACAAAAACTATCTTTTAAAAGGCGTTGCCCTTTATTATTCTTTATTAAAAAACTGCCCAAGTTTCCACTTATGGATTTTATGCATGGATGATAATGCTTTTAATATTTTGGAAAAGCTGAATTTGGCTAATGTAAATTTGATTAAGCTGGCTGAATTAGAGGCTGCGTACCCGAATCTTTTATCCGTAAAAAATGATCGCGGCGCGGGCGAATATTGCTGGACAACCACTCCTTTCCTCCCGCTTTTTATTTTAAAAAACAATCCTGAACTGGACATTATAACCTATCTTGACGCTGATTTATATTTTTTTTCATCTCCATTGCCAGTCTTTCAAGAACTCAATAAACAATCTGTTATGATTATCCCCCACCGCTTCTCTAAGCGCGAAAAGCACATGGAAAAAACCAGCGGAAAATTTAATGTCGGCATGGTATCTTTCCGCAATGACAGCGAAAGCATAAAGTGTTTAAACTGGCAGAAAGAACGTTGCTTGGAATGGTGCTATTCCCGCTACGAAGACGGCAAGCTCGGCGATCAGCTATATCTTAATGAATGGCCAAAGAGATTTAAAAATGTGTGTATTTTAAAAAATATTGGCGCCGGCGTTGCCAGCTGGAATGTCTATCAATATAAAATTAAAAAAGCCGGCCATGATATTTTAATCAACCAATCCCCTCTTATTTTTTACCATTTTCACAATTTTATAATTTACCAAGAGAAAAATACTATCAATGCTCTTCCTGTCTGCGTACACAATAAAACTATTTATCAAGAATATCTCGCCGGTCTAACTCGCGCCTTTCAAAAAATCTTAATCATAGCGCCGTCTTTTTCCTGCGGAATATCCCCCAAGCCATCAGCCGCCAAACTGTTAAAACAAACGATCCAAAGCAAAATAAGATATTATAATAATAAATTAAAATTATG
>CAYPQL010000035.1:0-13837 GCA_964412905.1 uncultured Candidatus Saccharibacteria bacterium | reverse complement strand
AAGCAGTATCAATTTTAAAACAGAATAAACATTTGGAAGGGTGGCTGAGCGGTTGTCAGCCTGTGGCTGATCCGCCATAGGCGGAAAAGGGTTATTTAACATCAAGCAGTATCAATTTTAAAACAGAATAAACATTTGGAAGGGTGGCTGAGCGGTTGAAAGCGCTGGTTTCGAAAACCAGTATACTTTCATAAGTATCGCGGGTTCAAATCCCGCCCCTTCCGCCAAGTTTTAATTTTACCGTTTTGGACAAATATTGCATTGTCTAATTTTTTGTCGCCATATAAGTTTTGAATTTCACCTTGTAAAACAAGCCGCGAATTTTGTTCTACTTCCACTATCCTGAATTGTCCTGAATTGCCCTTGACACGATTTTGTCGTTGTGGTAGATTGTTAGTTATAGGCTAGAGTTTTAATTTTTATTGGACTTTTTGCTGGTTAATCTTTCCTGCCTGTCGGCAGACAGGGGTTTTGGCTTGAAATACGGTTTTTGCGGGAAAGATGTGATTATAAAGCAAAAAGTTTGAAGGAAAAAAACAGATTAGTACTATAATAAGCGACCTAGAGAACAATAAAACCGTTGAAATCGCTCAAAAAGAGAAAATGAGCCTTTTTTGCAAATTTCTTTTTCTTGTCAGAAGCAATATTACTGTTTTTACAGTAATTTTTTTGTTGAGCTGTGTTTCCGCGATAAACTCCGGTTCCAACAGCAACTTGCAGACAGGAAGCATCTTATTCAGCCATTTGGACGGAAAAGGCGGAGACGAAGAGAATGAAATTATAATCGTAAAAAGCGCGGAAGAATTTGGAAGCGCGCCGGCCGGTGAAAAGGAATACACTCCTATCGCCCAAATTGCCAGCGCCGATTCGAACTTTATGATCGAATTAAGCAAAAATTCCGAAGAAGAAGCCGACGGTTCAACAGTTTTGGAAAATAATGTTTCTACGAACGGTTCTTTCTCTCTTTTTGACGGAACGACATTTATCGCTCCGGGAAGTTATTATGACGAATCTCTTGCTGATCAAAAATATGGAATAATAAAATATAAAGTTGTTGAAGGAGATGCTCCAAGCACGATTGCCACATCTTTCGGGATTTCAACTTATACCGTCCTTTGGGCAAACAATCTCAAAGTGGGGGATATAATAAAACCCGGACAAGAACTTGAAATTTTGCCGGTAACGGGAGTCAAACATATAATCAAGGCGGGAGATACGGTAGAAGCTCTTGCCGCGAAATATAAAGCTGACGCGGAAGAAATCATAATATATAACGATTCGCCGGCAAGCGGAATTTTCCCGGACGGCTCCGCGGGGAAACCAATAATTATTCCTAATGGCGAGATTGAAGCTCCTGTCTACGCCCCCAAGCCCATTCCTCGCGCCACCAGCGGCACAATTGTTTCTTCGTCTAAATACGCGACATCCGCGTTTATAAATCCTCTTAAAAGTCATCCATTTGCTTATGGTCATTGCACATATTATGTGGCCGGCAGAGTATATGTCCCGTGGAGCGGACACGCCAAGTCTTGGCTTACAAATGCCAGAGCTTCTGGATATCAAACAGGAAACACTCCGGTCGAGGGATCAATTATGGTAACCACGGAAAACAAGTGGTATGGACATGTGGCGCTTGTTGAAGCGGTAAATGGAAACAGCATCACTATTTCCGAGATGAATTATGTCGGCTGGAACAGAAAAAGCGTCCGCGTTCTTCCTGCCAGCAGCAATGTCATCAGGGGCTATATTTATATGAAATAAGGATTTTATTGTTCTATTGCTGTATTGTTAGATTGTTGTATTGTTATTTTATTTAAAACGGCTTTATATTGTTGGGCTGTTTTTTTGTGCTATGTATCTACTTTTGTTAATGCTTGGAAATTAGTTAAGGACTCATCTCTGTTTGTATGCTTAAATGCTTATATGAATTATCACCTTGCATTTTCCTGAATTTCTGATAAGCTGTAAATGTGTTAAAATGCTTGCGGTAATTCCAAATTCAATATTCCAAATTCTAATTCCGGGTTCGTAGCTCAGTTGGTTAGAGCGTTGCCTCGACACGGCAAAGGTCAGAAGTTCGACTCTTCTCGGACCCACATTCTAAAAGATTGACAGACTGATTTTTTTGGAATAGTATTTATTTAGTTTGTTCTTTGATAGTTATATATACGATTAAGGAGGTAATGAAATTGAAAAAAGGAAGAGAGAAAAGAAGGCAATTAACATTTAATACATTTGACAGCAAACAACTTTTACCAACAACAATGAGCGGTGGCAGGAGATATGATACGAATAGCGAGGGGCTTGTATCAATAACAATGAGCGGTGGCAGAGAATATAGTATGCGAGGCAGACAAGATGAATGGCAAAAAAGCATAGATCCATTTCTTCGCGACATAATAGCAATCCAGGGAAGCGATCCGTTCGGGAGATTATTTGGGAAAATGCAAGTTTTTTCTACGCCATTAAACAATCTTGTAAGCAACAGAGGAACTCATACTGGCAAGGTCGTTGCTATTGCAATACAAATAGCATATATGCTAGGCCTCAATATATATCTTTGCATAGCAATAGCTCTGGGTCATGATGTTGGCCATTGTCCCTACGGTCCTAATGGCTGTAGAATTCTGGGTATAAAACACCCGCTCAATGGCGTGATCATATTGCAAGAAGTTGCAGAACTAAATCTTACCAGAGAAGTAGTTATTGGCATTCTTTATCATTCGTTGGATAAAAATAATCTGGATAATGGCGAAAGATTATCAAACGAGGCGTTTACTGTGGCAGTAGCTGACAAGATTGCTTATTTGCCTCCAGATATTATTGATTTTGACAGAATGGGGATGCTAAAAGATTTAGTTCTGCCAGAAGAATTGAAACTGTTTGGGTTCGGCAATGGTAAAGATTTTATAAAAGAAATGCAAAGAATTTGCATAAATGCGCTAATTGAAGAAAGCCTTCAAGAAGGAACGGTTTCTTTTTCAAAAAGCGAAATAGCCATTGCTTTTCAGAAAATAAGAGCTTGGGCTTATGCAAATGTATATAATAAACTGAATGATATGCCAGACAGGGCATATCACAAAACAAATCTTGATTTAGTGCTAAAATATTTCACTGAATATTTAGTCAAAGAAAAGTTAGAGAAAAAGTTAGCGCCGGAATTTGTCATAAGCATGATGACTGACGAGGATGTTAATATTCTCGCCAAAATATTGCAGAAAGGAAATCCAACTCCAGTCGAAGAAGATCAGATAAGACAGCTATCAATATTTGAAATAATCCGCTCTCTTAAAGGAAAAAAGATAGACCACACGAAAAGTCCGTTGTGGTAAAATAAAATATTCATCCGTCAAACAAAAACATTTGGCGGCTTTTTTTATTATTTAAAATATCTCAACGCATTTTCACTTCTTATAAATCATCTTAATCAAAAAACTGTGCAATTTTTGGATTGATTTCGGGGCTTCAAGGCTGAAGTCGCGAGAGAGCATTTTGAGCTCAAAATGCATCAGGGCGAAAAATCCGACGACTACAAGGGCGATGTTGATAAATCTATAAATCAAACTGAAAGTAAAGCCGTTGCTTTTGCCAAGCCCGAGAAGATTAAAAATAAAAGTCAAAGAAGCTTCAAAACTTCCCAGCGACCCGGGAATTGGAATAAAGTTCGCGACAGTAATTAAGAAGAAAATAGATACAGCCTCGGAAAGATTAATTATTTTCCCGAGAGTCAAAACAATGATCCAAATCATAATCAGATAAAAAATCGCTTCCAAAATCGCCAAAAGAAAAGCTTTGATAAAAGCCTTTTTTTTATTTTTAAAAAACTGCTCTATAATTTTTTCCATTTTGCGAATATTGTCTTCTCTTTTTTTGATAAAGCTGAATTTATTAAGTCTGACGGTTTTTATGATAAACATAAAAAGTCCGTCTCCATCGGGATTATTATTCATAATTCTGGAATGAAACAGATGAAAAATAAAAACGGTTGCCAGAATAATAATAGCAAACCCATAGAACATTCCTCTCGGCAAAGAAAAATGATCAGCCAAAAATAAAAATCCCGCTATCATAAACAGGAATAGAGTGAAAAAATATATTGCCTGATCAATAATGACGGAAGCAAATGATTTTTCCCAGCCATAATCTGATTCTTCTTTGATCATATATGCCCGAACCGGCTCTCCTCCGACGAGAACCGAGGGGGTCAGATAACTAATCGCAAATCCGGCAAGTTTCGCTCTTAATACTTTGAGAAAATCAATTTTGTGGCTATTTTGCGATTCAAGAATAATTTTCCATCTCAAAGCGCCAATCACGCAAACGGCTAAAAAATTAATCAGAAAGACAACGATTAAAATTGAGGCAGGAAAAAATAAGATAGTGTTTTTAACATTATCCACTCCCGCTTCCTTTATTGTCAGCATGAAAAGAAGCGCGCCGATGAATAAAGATATTACAAGAGCAACTCTTTTCATTTTTATGTTTGAGCGGCTAAAAAATTTGTGCCGAGGGAGGGAATCGAACCCTCATGAAGTATAAGTTCAACGGATTTTAAGTCCGTCGCGTCTACCAATTCCGCCACCCCGGCGAGTTAGTATAAAGTATTTAGTATCAAGTATTAAGCGTTTGGTTTCTAATGCTTAATACTAAATACTGGATACTTAATACTTTTTTGAGGCATGGGTCGGATTTGAACCGGCGTAAACGGTTTTGCCCGCCTGCCAAAATTTACTTTGTGTCACACATAGAGGCCAGAATGGGATTCGCACCCATGATAACGGTTTTGCAGACCGTTGCCTTGCTACTTGGCTATCTGGCCATGTATAAAAATAAATTAGCTGTTTGGCGGGCAGGCAGACCGCTACCTAACCACTCGGTCACCATGCCATGGGTTGTCTAAGATAATTTCAAGTGTTATAAACATCTTTTAAGTTAGCACAAATGTTGTTGATGGTCAATAATAAATGAATATTGAATTTAGAATATGGAATTTAGAATTTTTATTTTTTTCTAAATTCCCTTGAATTATGAAATACAGCAAAATTGTCATTTCGAGCGCCTCGCGAGAAATCTAAATACTGCAGAAATATCGAAAGATTATAGATTTCTCGCTGATGCTCGAAATGACAAAAAATAGCATTTCATAATTCAAGATTCTAAATTCTAACCTATCATTTCCAAAATCTTCGGTATTCTTTCAAAATCTTTTTTCAAATCTTCCAGAAGCCCGTTTCTGTAAAGCGCCGCCGCGGGATGATAGACGGGATAATAGACTTGATTATTGTATCTTTTCGGCTTGCCGTGGTCAAGGGATATTTTCTGGTTCGGCAAAAATCTGTCCATTGAATGCCTGCCGAGAAGAACTATTAATTTAGGTTTTATAATTTCTACTTGTTTATCCAGCCAAGTTCGGCAAGCGCTAACTTCTTCCGGCAGGGGATCGCGGTTTTCCGGCGGACGGCACTTCACTACATTAGCGATATAAACATCTTTTCGTTGAAGTCCGATTGACTGAATTAACTTATCCAGCAATTTTCCCGCCGCGCCGACAAATGGCCTGCCCAGCTCATCTTCTTTTTTCCCGGGACCTTCGCCCACGAACATAATTTCCGCCTTTGGATTTCCCTCGCCCGGCACGACATTACTCCGCGTCTTGCAAAGCGCGCACTTCTCGCATTTGAGGATTTGGTTATTGAGGTCTTTTAAGATCATAGACTGGAATTTAGAATTTAGAATATTGAATTTGGAATAAAGCTTAATACTTAATACTAGATACTTAATACTAATCTACCATCTCACCCCAATATCCATCCCGTCTTCCGCCTTGCCGATCAAGGGAGATTCCTCGCTTAATTTATAGCTACCGCCAAAATAATCAATGAACATCGGCTCGCAGGAAATATTATTGTCTTCCATAACGCACTGCCCGAAACACACAAAATTATTTTTATTGTTCCAAATATTATTATATCTCAAAACAACATTCTTGCTTTCCTTGTCGGCATTAACTCCGGCGCACAGCTCGCAAATCCCGCTGTCCGTGATGATGTTGTTTGCAATCTCTGCGGAAGACTTGCTCAGATAAATTCCATAAGTGGCTCCTAAATATATTTTATAATGATTATTATAACTGATCGCATTGTGATTGATCACCGCCGATGACTGATACAAATCAATTCCGATTTTATTATCCGTTATCAAATTATCAACGATAATCGGATTAGTTTCATTATCGTTGGCTCCATACTCCTGTGCGGAGCCTTCTTGCTTTTCTTCCTGCTTCTCAAAATTAAAAACTTCAATCCCTTTGTTGGAAAATTGGATCACATTTTTTTGAATCACGGGAGATGATTTTCCTTTTATATAAATCCCGTATTCATTATCAATAAAAGCATTGTCATGGATGAAAGGCGAGGAATTTTCCACAAAAACTCCGCTCAAACTTTTCCCGGCATTTTTGATTGTGAATCCCGCAAATTCGGTTTTGCTCGTAATGTTATCTTTAAAAGTTATCACATTGCCAAAATTTCCGCCGTCTAGTATCGCTTTCCCAACCGAAGAAAAAGGACTGATTGCTGAAGCTTCTTCGATGTTTGGCTCCTTTGCTTCATTCACTTCATTTGTTTCGCCTGCTTCATCTGCGGAAACGCTTAATCCAATCAAACTCACTCCTTCTTTCATAATTATATTTTCCTGATATTCTCCCGCAGAAACTTCTATTCTGTCTCCCGCGCCAGCGCTGTCAATCGCCAGCTGGATTGATTTATAATCCTCCGGGACTCTGATAATTTTTATTTCTCTTTGTGATTCCACAATTTCTAAATCAGGGTTTATAGTTTTATTTATAACTTTATCGCCGACAAAACCAAACACGGCTTTAATCTCCTCAACCATCTTTTTTACGCTTTCCATGAATTTCAATTCTCTTTCTTTTTCATCTTCAGCTTTATTTTCACTTTCTCCGGCATCTTCGCCGGCAACGGAAAGCATAATTTCGTTATCAATGCTCCCGCCTCGCTGGAGTCTCTCATCAGAGGACTCCAGCGGGAAAGCGCGCAAATTTATATTTTTATTATTCTCTATCCCCAAGCTATTTTTTTGAAACGCCAAAACTGCTCCGCTTATAATCGCAAAAAAGAGGATTGGAATTAAGAATAATTTTTTATTTATTTTCAGATTTATTTTTAGCATATATTTTTTTTATTTTTTCTCTTATGATTTTTATTCAGAAAGTCCCAGCGATATCAAATCTTTTTCAAATTGAATCGCATCTGTAAATAAAATAGCGCTAATTCCAAATTTCAATGCCACATCTATATTGTTTTGAATATCATCAAAAAATACTATTTCACAAGATTCAACGCCTTTAATTTCTTTTTCTAATTTATTCATCGCATAACTCCAAAATTTATCATGGCACTTTCTGAAACCTATATGGCACGAAACAAAATAACCGTCAAAAATATTTTTAAAATTCATTTCATTTAAAAGAAATTCAGCCCTGTTTTTTATCTGGTCTGTGCATAGATAACATTTTATTCCCTGATTGCGAAATTTCTCAATTTTTGAGATTAAATTTTGGTCTAAATATTTTTTTTCAAATTGGAATTGTTTTTCAAAATAATCCCTCGCCGTTTCTTTCCAGCCAAGCTTTTCCAGATACGACGCAATATTTTTTTCTGCGCTTGCCTTTCCTTCCACACATTCCTGATTGTCGCTTCCTTTAAAAAAAGAATTTAAAATTTCTTCGGCTTTTTCATATCCCTTTTTTTCCAATTCTACACTGAAATAATTTGGAGGATTTATCAAAACTCCGTCTACATCAAATAAAATCACTTTTGGTTTTTTCATAATGATATAAATATTAACTTTCAAATTAAATTAGCGCAAACGGCAATAAAACCGCCGGCAGATAATAAATATCATTGATAGAAAATCAAGGTTTTCATAAAAAGCGGTAATTTTATGCTAAAACAAGACTATCAGCAATTTAACAATACAGCCATTCAGCAATTTATATTCCCCTTATTTTCTTCAAAACTTCCAAATCCTCTTTTTCCTTCCCGTTTGGCGTTTCAATGATAAAGTCCAGATTTTCCAATCTCTTATCGCTTAAAATAGCTCTGAATCCTTCCAGCCCGATTTTACCGCGCCCGATATTATCGTGTCTGTCTTTATGCGAATTTAATTCGGTCAGAGAATCATTGCAATGAATAAGCCCCAATCTTTCAAGCCCGATTATTTTATCAAATTTATCAAAAGTTTCCTTAACCGCTTTTTCGTTTCGCAAATCATATCCCGAAGCAAAAGCGTGCGCGGTGTCAAAGCAAATTCCTAATTTATTATTTTTAATCTCTTTTTCAGTTTCTTTTATAAAATGCGCCATTTCTTCAAATGTGTCTCCCATAATTTCACCTGCGCCTGCGGTGATTTCTAGAAATAATCTAGATTTAAAAACCGTTTCTTTCTTATCAGAAGCTAAGCTTCCTATAGGAAGCTTAGCTTCTTTTTCGGTAAATATTTTTACCAATCCCTCAATCAATTTTTTCTCTGCCTCCTTTTTGCCTAAATCTTTCGCGCTTCCCAAGTGAGTGACAACCGCTCTGGCGCCGATCAAGTCCGCTTTAACCAATTCTTCTTTTATAGCCGAAATAGAACCGTAATAAATTCTGTTGTTCGCCGATGCTAAATTTATATAGTATGGCGTGTGAATATAATAATTCTCCAGATTATATTTTTTATACTGCTCTTTGAAAATATCTACAATTTCTTTTGTAATTTCCAGCGACTTTCCGCCATGGGGAGATTTTGAAAACATTTGAAAACACTCACAGCCGATTTTGTGAGCCCTTTCTGGAGCATTATCTATACCTCCCGCAATTGAAATGTGAGCGCCAAAGTTCATGAATAAATTAAAAATGAAAAATCAAAATGAAAAATGACAATGCAAAATCTAAAATTTATAATTAATCTAATTCCTAATAATTAGAATAATTTTACATTTTAATCTGTCATTTTGATTTTTGATATTTACATTTTTAATTTTCTACTCTCTCGCTTTCAAAATCATCTCGTTTATTTTCGCGACATTATTTTTCAAATCTCCTTCCAGTTCAAATCCGGAAGCCAGCTTGTGCCCTCCTCCTCCAAGGCTTCGTGCAATTCTGGAAACGTCAATGCCTTTATACTCTTCGCTTCTTAAGCTTCCTTTTATTTTGTTGTTTTCACTTTCCGTTAGAAGCAATGAAAATTTTGCGTCGCTAATAGTGTTTATTACATTTATAAGCCCGGCAAGATCTTCTTCTTTCGCGCCCAAATCCGCTATGTCTTTTTTGCTTATATAAGAAATAGCCATATTTGTTTGAGGGCTTGTTTCAATTCTGTTCAAAGCTATTCCCCAAAGCCTTATTGCTGACACGCTCTTGCTATTAAATATATTCTTGGCAATTTTGTCCACGCGAGATCCTTTTTTCATAAGTTCCGCCGCAGCCGCCAAAGATTGCGAGTCGGTGTTACTATGCTGGAAGCCTCCAGTGTCCGTAAAAATTCCGGTTAAAAGGCAATTGGCGATATTTTTTGTGATATTCATATTCATCTTTTTCAAAAGATCATAAACCAAAACCGCCGTTGAAGACGCCTTTGAATCAATTATTGAAACGCAATTTTCTCTCTTGTCGCGTTCCGTTTCTTTTTGAGGGTGATGATCAATAATTAAGATATTATCAAAAGAATCCGTCGCCTCGCTTATATTATCCAATCCCGTTCTTGAAAAAAGAGCGCAGTCCAGCAGAATTATCAAATCATAGCGCGCGGGAATTATGTTATTCTTGATTATTGAAAACTCCGGAAGAAATTCAAAAACTTTGGGAACGGAATCCTTTGAAAAACAAACAACTTTTTTCCCCATATCTTCCAGCGCTTGCGCCAATCCCAAAACAGACCCCGCGGCATCCCCATCGGGATTTTTGTGAGTCAGGATTAAAATATCATTGCTGGATTTTATTAAATCTATAGCTTGTTGCATATCGTTGAAAAATTGTTTATTAACGAATTGCGAATTAACGAATTATTTTATCAATCCGTTAATCCGTTAATTTTCTAATTTTTTAATTCATTTTCTATTTATCACTTGCTTTCTTTGATCAACTTCTCAATCCTTCCCATCCTCTCTCCTCCCGCGTCTATTACAAATCTAATTCTCGGCAAAGGCTTCATAGAGAGTTTTTTATTAATGATTTTTTGCAAAAAATAAATATGCTCTTTTAGCGCCTCCATAACTTCTGTCGCTTCTTCAAACGGGAAGACACTAATAAAAATATCCGCATAGCGGAGATCTTTGGAAGTTTTTACTTCTATGACCGTTACCAAAACATTAATGGGAAAATTCATCTCCGACAAAATCAGCTTCCCGACTTCCTGTTTGATAAGTTCATTAACTCTTAATATTCTTTGACTCATAAAATTATAAATTATATTTTTGTGAGTTATCTCTAAGATACAATAACCAAGATACAAGGACACAAACAAATTCCAATAACCAATAATTAAATTTCAATTCTGTTTGATTATTGAAATTTGGCGATTGATTATTATTTGGTTATTGTTTCTTGTATCCTTGTTTCTTTAATTTAAAACAATAAATTTATATCTTCCTCTTCTCCACTTCATTCTTATAAGCTTTAAGCACATCTCCTTCTCTGATAATAACATTGCCTTCAAAAGTTATTCCGGCGTCATTCCCTTTTTTCACTTCGCCCGCGGCTTTTTTGTTGCTTTGAAGCTCTTTGGTTATTCCTTCGCCAACCTTTTCCCCGCTCCTCATTATTTCAAGCAAAGACCCTTTTTCAATTTTTCCGCTTTCAACTTTCGCGCCCACGATCATATCAATCTTTTTGGCGGATTTTTTTCCCGACTTAAAAATCGCGATCACTTTCAAAGTTCCGAGATCCGTTCTTACGATTTCCGGTTCAAGGATGGAAACGGCGTCTTCTTTGATTTCGTTGACCAGCTCGTAGATAATTTTGTATATCTTAATCTTGACTTTTTCTTTTTCCGCGAACTTTTCTATGGCGGAATCCGCGCTAACGGTAAAACCGATAATTTCCGCTCCCGAAGAACGCGCCATTTTCACATCGGTTTCCGTTATATTTCCGACTCCCATTTTTAATATCTGAATGGCGACATCCTTTGATTCTATTGATTCCAGAATTTGAGTTATGGCTTCCAAAGATCCTTTTGTGTCCGCTTTGAGAATTATATTAAATTTTTTCATTTTATGGGACTTGACAAGCTCTTTTATTTTGGCGGTGCTGATTAATTTCCCCCCTGTTTCTCCCTTGTCTTGAATCTTGCCGAACTCTTTCGCTCTTTCTTCCGCGACCAGGCGGCTGGCCTCGCCGATCAAAAAAGCGCCAACTTTCGGAACTTCATTCAGCCCCATAACAGTTACCGGCATTGAAGGCGCGGCCTTGGAAATTCGCTTTCCTTTAAAATTTTCCATTCTTTTCACTCTGCCCCAAATTGAACCAACGCTAACGAAATCTCTTTCTTTTAGTGTTCCATTTTGAACCAGAACCACCGCCACCGGGCCGATTTGAGGATCTATATGCGATTCAATAACAAATCCTTCCGCGGGACAATTCGGATTAGCTTTTATTTCTTCCATATCCGAAGCCAATATAATCATATCCAAAAGTTCGTCAATTCCTTCTCCGGTCCTTGCGGAAATATTAACGCAGACCGTTTTTCCTCCCCAATCTTCGCAAGTTAAATCTATTCCGGCAAGCTCTTTTTTCACTTTATCAATATTTTTTTCAGGCTTGTCAATTTTATTGATTGCCACCAAAATCGGAACCCCGGCTTCTTTGGCGAATGAAACGGCTTCTATGGTTTGAGGCTTGACGCCGTCATCCGCCGCGACAACAATAACCGCCAGATCGGTGATATAAGCTCCTCTCTCTCGCATAGAATAAAAAGCTTCATGTCCGGGAGTGTCTATAAAAGTAAGCACCTCGCCCTTTTTCTTGACTTGATAAGCGCTCACATTCTGAGTAATCCCGCCCAGCTCTCCTTCGGCGACATTGGTTTCCAGAATTTTATCAAGCAGAGTCGTTTTCCCGTGATCAACATGCCCCATTATAACGACAACCGGCGGCCTTTTTTTCGCTCCCGGTCCCAAGTCTTTTTTGAGATGTTGCTTTCTCTTTTCGGCCACTGACTCCGATTTTTTAAGCTCAAACCCAAAAAAATCCGCGACAATAAACGCAGTTTCAAAATCAAGAGCCTCGTTGATATTGGCAAAAATTTTGTTCTTGATAAGCTCCGAAATAAGATCCGTTACTTTCACATTCATTTTCTCTGCCAAGTCTTTCACGACTATGTTCTCGGAAATCTCAAGAACGGCTTTTTCTGATTTTTTATCTTCTTCTAAATTGGTCATCATTAAATTGTTTAAATGTTTATATGTAGAACTTACGCGCTTGCGCGCTGTCATTCCCGCGAAGGCGGGAATCCATGTGAAGTTTCTTCGGCTATTATTTTAAAATAAACTTGTTGCAAACAAATTATCGGATAATATTATTAGATGATATTTCAACTATTATAATGATATTCTGAAAACTAAAGATATTGCGTCTGGATTCCCGCCTTCGCGGGAATGACAAAACGGGTAAATACGCGTAAGTCCTAATATATTTATATGCTCGTATGTCTCCCATTCGCAATCCTTATCGCTTCCTCCTCTTCTTCGCTCAGTTTATATTCCGCCGACCTGCCTGCCGTGATTTGCTTGGAATAAACCTTGACGCCGTCTCGGGAATAAAGACTAAGTATCATAACACCGTTAAGGCATTTGTCAAGAAGAGCGATGGCAAAACTCTGGTTTCCGCCGACATCGCCGAAAGGATTAAATCTCACCACTCCCGCTTTTTGAATGCATTTGGACATATTTTCTCTTATCTCCTCATTTTCTTTTAAAACCTTTTTCAAGCAAATATCCGCTTCGTTTGTCTTTTTAATCTGCTTATAGATAATTTCTTCCAAATCTTTAGCCTCGCTATTGGCAAAAAAACTGCGCGTTCTTTTTTTCATTCTGCTTAAATTATAACTGAGATATATATTCCACGCGAAAAAAACAAATAAAACAGCGCCCGTTGAAATTATAACCGTTTCTTGATTTTGATTTATAAAGTTTATTATTTCTTCCATTGTTGAGATTTATTAAAAATAAAAAAAACTATTACAGCGTATAACCATAATAGCTTTTGTATCGCCAAAAGTCAATCAGCTAGAAGTTTATAAAGTCCATAAAGTTGAAAGTTTATAAAGCCATTGAATATTTTACTTTTTCAAACATACGAATAATTCAAATATGCTTAAAAAAATAAAAGAGGGTTTAAAGACTGTTTGTTTTTATTGCGTATTCAATCATTCGCCTGCAAGACTCTTCGTCTCTGATAGTTCCATTATTTGTTGCTAATTCTATCTTTTTGACAGCTGATCCATCTAATGAACATCTATTACTATTACTCTCTGCGGTTATTACTTTTATTCCTGCTTGCCCGATTGTTTTTATTTGTTCAGGATCAATACCTAAATTTTCTAAAAGATTTATACTCATTTATTCTCCTCTAATTTTGTTGTTTTCCCGCTCTCAAAGAACACAAATAAAATTATAATCCATTTGCATCCTTACGGAAACGGGAAATGTAAAACCCTCTTAATTTTTCAACGAACATTTTCTCTCCTCTGAATATCAAAAAATCCGGTTTTTTTGCCGGATTTTCATTTTAAATTTATTGTTTTCACGGTTAGTTTTTTTGCCGCGCAATAAGTGTTT
>CAYPQL010000034.1:0-15000 GCA_964412905.1 uncultured Candidatus Saccharibacteria bacterium | reverse complement strand
GTTATTCGCCGCGCCAAATAACTAATTTCAAAAATTCCAAACTCCTCATCTTCTAAAAATCTTTTTTCGTGTCTATCTAAATCAATCAAAACCTCATAAGTATTAGTTTTACTATCAAGTAATGGGAGAATTTCTTTTTTTAGCCATTGTCCGTATTTCTTACTCTGCCATTTAATATTGGGTTTTATATCAATATCATATGAAAATTTGCGGTATTTTGGACTATGTTTTACTACCCATATCGGCAAATATAAAGATTCCGGGTATTTTTTTAAAATTTCTTTTTTAATTTTTGTTTTTAGCTTTTTCGATCCTGTCGGGCCAGATTCTCTACTTATGTTTTGTACTAAATCGCCAAGACCTTCTTGCTCAAACCCTCGTTGAACATTTTTCAAAACATCCAATGTATCACCTTTAGTAAAGTATATATAACTTTCATCTAACGCTTTTACGCCTGTTTTTTTAGCATACGGCTGACGCAAAACCCTACCAACTAATTGCGTCATAGACGATTCACTTCTAGCACTAGGAACTACACCTAAAATATAAGCGAATGAACAATCCCAACCCTCTTTTAATGCTTCTTTGGTGATAATATACCTTATTTCACTTGAGGACGATAAAAGTTTTTCTTCTTTAATTTCATCTATTTCACTTGATTTAACTGCTATTTCGTAAGCAGATATACCTTGCTCAACTAAATATTCGCGCACATCTTCACTATGTACAAATCCTCTATCACGTTGATCTTTGCCTGTTCTTTCAACTTGTATTAATGCTATCGGACGTATATAAACCCCTTTATTTCTATTTAATAAAACCGCTTCTTTTTCAAGAAATTCTCTTTTTTTCTTTATTTCATTTATCATTTCACGCCAATTCCCACTGATAGTCTGAGAGTGCAAATGAAGATCAAGCTTTATCATATCTTCTTTTTCAAGCTGACGGCCGGTAATTTCAATCAAAATATTCATTTGCCTACGCTCTTTCGGGGTTGCAGATAATCCAAGAAGCATTAATGGATTTAGACTATCAAGTGTATTTTTAGCAATATCTGAAAACATTGTATGAAATTCATCGACAATGATTAATGGTTTTAGTATTCTTATTGCGTTTCCCAAACTTGTTTTTACAATTTTTTTATTCAATAAATTATCCGAGATAAAATCTAAATTTGGAACAGCTTCTAATAATTTTTTGTGTTTTTCGCATTGGTTTTCTGGTGGAAAAAAATCAATATAGCTACTACTATCTTGAAAAACCCTCATATTTTCTTTTGAGCTTCTGCCAGCCGACTGAATCATCAACATTAAAATGACAAGATTATTCTCCACGTCTTGGCGACGCAATGGCTGACCTTTTTCTAAAATAACAGTTCTGTTGCCACTACACTGATCAAGCATTTGGCGATAAACATGGCTTTTATCTTTTAATTTTTCTATTGTTTGCCGGTAAATTGTTTCTCTGTGGGTGATCCAAACGACTAATCCCGTTCTGTTTTTAACAAACAAATTTTGATATTCGCGTATAGCTTCAATAGCTATAAGAGTTTTACCACCGGCAGTAGGAACTTTTAAACAAAATCGAGGGTAATATTCTCCTAATCCATTTTTCGGTCTATCGGTAAAATGCGAAAACCCTAGCTTGTTATAGATAGCATCAACATAAGAGATAGAGCTTTTAAAGCTCTCATCTAGTTTTTCAACAGCGCTTTTTTGTTTTTCAGCTTCAATGTAAAAATTTTTAAGCGCTTCTACAACTTCTACTTGGTAATCTTTTAAAATCATATTTATTTTTTCTCAAAGAGATTATAAGGAATACTGACAAAATGTATATTAAATTTATCCAAATATTCCTCATCTAAAAAGCAAGCTGGCGCATAAACTATCTTTTTGCCTTTATCCTTTTTATTTATTGCCTCAGCCCAATCCAATGTAATCGCTAATTCTCTTAATTTTTCATTATTTTTTATATATATAAGATAAATGGATTCGCCATTAATCTTTCCAACAGTATAATTTTTTTCATTGATAGATTTTTCATTTTCCATTATTTTGCCCGTTGCGAGATAAAAAACATATTTGGCAAAATCCTTATAGCTAGGCAAATCACCTGACAAAATAGAATCAGCGTCAATTTTTGATCCAAGCTTCATATAAGAAAAACCAGCTTCATATTTGTTCATCTTAATTGCTTTTGCAACACGCTCTCGCATAATTTCATGGACAAATCTGAACCCTGCTTTATAGGCAGGCATATTTTTTTCAATTTTTTCCGGAAGCTGAACCAAGATAAATTTCCTGTTGCCGGATTTTCCATCTTCTTTGTTTAAATCTAAAACGGCATGGGCAGTTGTCCCTGTTCCAGCAAAAGAGTCAAGTATTATCGCGTCTTTTGGAGCAGTAGCTCTAATAATTTCCTTAATAAGCTTTGTAGGTTTTGGAGTATCAAAAACATCCTCTTCCACAATGCTAAAAATTTCCGCCAATTCTTTTTTTGCAGAATTTAACGAGCCAACTCCCTCAAGAATTGTTTCGAAGTAAAAATCTTTTTCTTCATTCTCAAAGATTTTAATAGCAGGAACACCATCACCACTTTTTGGGAAATATATCCTATTATCACTATTCAAACTATCAAACTCTTCTTTGGTAATGAAAAAATGTCTTGTTATTTTTCTTCCCGACGGCGCTATTATTGAATAATAATTTTCCGAATTCTTATTTTCTTTTTCATGTCCTTCCTGAAAAGATATTATGCCTTGTTTATAAGAACCTCTTGGATCTTTGTCTGGATTTGTATATTTATTTAACCAATTCGGCAATTTTTTAATTTTCTCAAAAATTGTGTCTTTTTTATTTTTGTATCCTATAATAATAAATTCGTGTATTCTTTTTGTCCGTGTGATTATTTTGGCATTTACATTTTTATCATATTTTGGATCAACTTTTTTCCAAACGCAAATATCAACATTATCCTCGCCAAAAATTTCTTCCATTAACTCCTTCAAAAAATGGACTTCGTTGTCATCTATACTTATAAAAATTATTCCCTTTTCGTCTAATAGTTCGTATAGCAATTTTAAACGCGGGGTCATCATGCAAAGCCACTTATCATGTCTCGTTAAATCATCGGGACCGACTGTTTCTCCAAGCCACTCTTTTATATATGGACTATTTACTTTGTCATTATAAACCCAGCCCTCATTGCCGGTATTATATGGCGGATCAATATAAATACACCTAATTCGCCCTTGATATTTAGGAAGCAAACTTTTAAGCGCAAGTAAATTGTCTGCTTCAATAATTAAATTTTCATCCTCGTTCTTCCCATTTAGAGATAACTTTTTATCTTTTTCCAGTATTTGATACGGGACGGACAAATGATGGTTCCAGACAGCATTTTTCCCTTTAAAATTTATTGATGGCATATTATTTATTCTAATTTATTTATTTTATTAAATCACGCTGATTTTTTTATTTTCCCCTTAAATTATCCAACTTTTTAATGCAAGTATACAACTTTATATGCTTCTATTTTATAAACCTCTTTATTTCCCTTTTCAAAATCGTCTTAAATTTTCTGTTTAGATAATGACAACATTTTTATAGTTTACTCAATCAGTATTCCTTTTTATTTCCAAACACAAAATTAAATTCTCCCTATTTAAATTTATAATAAGTAGCCTTGCCTTTTCCAACTTTAACAATAAGCTCGAGCTCAATCAATTTTCTAAAATCCAAATTTCTCGTCGGCTTGGCCCGCTTGGTTAGTTTTGAATACTCTCTATCCGTAATAAAACCTTTTTCCTTGATATGATCTATTATTATTTGGTGATAATCTTTTAAAACAGTGTCCGGAGTGATAGCTTCTTTTTCCAGTTCCTTTTTTACCCGCAAAAGCTCGTCAATGATGCCGTCGGTGAAATATTCCAGCCAAGAAGTAAAATCAATCTGGTCTTTGAGATCGTAATAATTGCCGAGCTCCCCCACTTCTTCAAAATATTTAGCGACATTCTGATTATAATAATTTTCAAAGCTAAACAGATAAAATGTATCAAGTCCCATTTTCGCCAAAAGAGCTTTTGCGGCCAGCCGCGCCGTTCGGCCGTTGCCGTCAATAAATGGATGAATAATCACAAATTGTTTATGAAAAATGCCGGCTAAAATCAACGGATCAATTACTTTGGCGTTTGTTTCCAGAAAATCAAACAATTCCTTTAATAAAAAAATTACTTCCTCGTGATTCGGGGGCAGATAAACTGTTTGCCTTGTCTTTGGATTGCTGACAAAAACCGGCTCTTGGCGAATCTTTCCCCAGCGATGTTCGGCAATAAGCCCGGCGGTAATAGTTTTTTGAATTTGCTGTAATAAATCAAGATTAAACAAGATGCTGTCTTTCTTTATCAATTCATCCAGCTCAATTAGCGCCTTGTTGTAATTCAACACTTCTTTTTCACTGTCGCGGATATGTTCCGGCCTGCTTTTTAGAATCCGCTTGACATCGGTCAAAGGCAAAGGATTGCCCTCGATGCTGGTTGAAGAAAACGCCGATATTTCCCGCGCGCGCTTTTGCATTTCCATCAATACCACTTTGGAAAAACTGCGACTGTTCAATTCAGTGACAATTTCGGCAATGCGTTTGATATTGCCTAAAAGCCTGTTGGTTACGGTATATTTTGGAGTAAACATAAAAGTTAAATAAGTCTTATAGACATATAATAGACGAATATTGGACGATTGTCAAATTCCAACTTTAGAGAAAAAACGGTTTCAAAAAAATACGACAACTTGAAATTAACTAATGCCAAGCTGTTTATCCAGCGGCGGATGTGAGAAATATGCTCTTACATTGAAATCAGGATCCATTAATTCAATCATCTCAAACTTTTCACGCAAAATTAATTTAAAATTATTTTGCAAAATATATTTGTTTTTAAAAACGCGATAATCATTCACGGTAAAATCCGCGTCTCCGCGTTCTGGCCTAGTCTTGTCTGGTTTTCTAATTTTTAATAATTTTAGTTGACCAGAAACTGTATCAAGAGGTTGTATATAAAACAGCGGTCCGGAGGGCGTTTCTTCTATGGCTTTGCCGATTTGTTCAGCGGATTTCTTTAGTTCGCTGAATTCATCATCGCTTTGCGAAAAAATACAAGCATAATTTACCCGCGCGTCAGTTTCATCCGTATATTTATTTTTCAACTCGCGCGATTGCCTGACCATATCAAAAATAAAATTTTTTAGATTGAGTTTAGTCATAAGATATTTTTAAGAAGTTCCTATACTTGTTGCATTTCCCCTTTTCGAATTATGTCGTGTTCAACGATATGCATTGCTATGTCAGCAAAAGTTTTGAGCATAAGAAAGAAGAACAAAGAACTACCGGAAGAGAAACTGATCATTATGATAATATGCATAGGAATAATTCTTACATACGGATAGAACATCAAAGATCCAATGTTTTGTTTTTTGGTATCTCTTGGCCTGTTATAAATATAAGAAAAAAGGTGATTTATAAAAAAGAGCATAGCAGTCAAAAAGATATATTTTAGGTCTGTAGCATCTGGACTGTTTCCATGCATTGCGGAAAATGTTCCAAGTATTGAATTTTCTCCATACATTGCGGAAAATGCTCCGAATAATAAAAATATAGCGTAGACGACATGAAAAAAGCCATAATGGAACAAAAAGAAAAAAGCAGTAAAAACTTTTGTACTTTGCGTTGGCTTGGCCGATATGCCGTTTATTTTGAAACCTTCTGTGGAAAATTCCTTTAGACAAAGTATCCTAATAAAATTAAAAAATCCAATGGTTATGCTCTGAAACCAATAGATCCATATAATAGTTGATAAGCTCCAATTTTCATTTATTGCAAAAAATATCGTTATTATATTCGATAATAGCAAAAACCATAGAGAAGGATCACTAAATAGATTTCTTCGGGGTTGATTGCTAATTGACATTGTGTTTGATATTTATTCTGAAAACGAAAAAATTAAGATAACATAAAGTCAGAAGATCCCAACAAGAACTCTCTTAAATTTTTCAAAGACATTTATATAGACAAAGCTTGAATGCTTATTTTGGATTATTAATATACTATTCCCGTAATTATGGAATTAGTATTTCCATTTTGTATTGTTTTTTGAAATAAGTCAAAAAATACAGCGGTCCCTTAATTCCCGTAGTTTAGACATTATACTCCCCATTTTACGCCTAATTTTTTTATTTTTTATTTGACTGTGGTTGCTCTTGATTTGATTCTTGGTAAACTTTATAAAGTTAGTCAAAATTATAAAACTTTATAAAGTTCTGAAAAACTAAACCTCCCCCAATCCCTCAAACCCTTCCAGCGCAGTTTTGATTGTTTTGAGGGAAATATCAATCACGGGTTTTTTATAAATTTTCTTGCACGCCTCGGAATTCCATTTAATCTCCGCCATCGCTTGCTCAATCGCCGTGATTCTGAATATTTTTTTGAATCTGTCTTTATCTTCCATGGATAGGCTTTCTAAAAATATCTCTAGCAATTTTTTTCTCAATTCTTTATATCTCCACATCTGGACCCAGAGATGAGTTATGTCCGCCGCGATATTATCAACGCGCGCCGAGTCCCAGTCGGAAAGATAAATTTTCCCGTCTTTGACAGAAACAATTTGATTGGCGAGCGTAAAATCGCCGTGCGCGATAATTAAATTATTTTCCAAATCCCTTTTCGCTTCTTCAAGCAATTTATGGACGGAGCTAAAATCAATTTTTCCGTTCCCTATTTTTTCTTTCTCGTAATAATCTATCGTATTTTTATAATCCTCATATCCCCTCTTTTTGATATATTTTATAACGCTGTTTTTTTCCGCGTCTTTTATAAACTCGCCAGATACGCTTTGCAAATTTCTCAAATTAGAAACAGAGTTTTTGATATATATTTCTTTTTCGTGTTTTTTAGGCATTTCATAAAAATCTCCCAAGATATCGCCTTCAATATAATTATAAGAATACCACTCCGGAACCTCTTTTAATGATCCTCCTAAAAATCCCGTAAAATTAACCTTGCCGGATATTTTTTTATTTTCTGTCATTATTCTGGAGACTTCCATTCCTTTTTCAATTCCAAAAACATAATCTTTACTGGCCGTAATTCTCGCTTTTAAAAATATTTTTTTATCTCCCTTCATAACACTGTGCGCGTAATAGTTTTTTTCTTTTTTAATAAAACTGTTAACCGGCTTGATAATTTCAAAACTTTCTCTCTCTGCCAGTTGTTTGATTTTTTTATTTATATCTTTTATAGTTTGATACATAAATTTTTTTCTTTTGGAATTTATCGCTTTTTTATAAAGTATGATATATTTTTTCGCGGGGACTTCCCATGAAAAAGATTTCCGCATTCCCTTTTTGGCAAGATTTTTCCAGTCATTTTTATATTTATAAGTTTCCAGCGCCCTGACGATCGCCACCAAAAGATCTTTGGGGTTATAAGTTTTGAAAGTGAAGCCGTTCCCTTTTTTCGTTCGCGGATTATAATTCACGATCGTGTCGGAAAGCCCTCCCGTTTCCCTAACAATCGGAATGGAACCGTATCGCAAGCTGATCATCTGTCCGAGTCCGCAAGGCTCAAACCGCGACGGCATCAAAAACATATCAGAGCCGGCATAGACTCTCGTTATTCTTTTGGCTTCAAATTTCAAATGCGCCGCGACTTTTCTAGGATTTTTCTTGCTTAATTTTTTGAATATCTTTTTATAGCGCGAATCCGCGTTTCCAACCAAAATCAATTGCATCTCAAGCCTCATCAAGGCGCCTATGATTTCCAAGATCAAATCAAATCCTTTCTGCTCCGTTATTCTTGTCGCCATCGCGATTAAAGGAATGTCTTCATCAACCTCAAGCCCGAAATCTTCCTGCAATTTTTTCTTATTGATATTTTTCATTTCCAGCGTGTTCTCGTCATAATTCGCCTCCAGCCCGGGATCCGTTTTGGGATTGTATTCTTTATAATCAATGCCGTTTATGATCCCGAAAAATTTCTTCTCTTTATATTTCGCGGAAAGTATATCGTGCAAATTCTGTCCGAATTTCTCCTGCATCACCTCCGTCGCGTATTGCTCGCTCACGGTATTTATTATGTCCGCGCTCAAAATTCCGCGCTTGGTGAAATTCACTTTATTTATTTTATTTATATCTTTAAAATCAGGAAGCTCGCTTGTTCCGTCATCTTGCTCTTGTTTATCTATCGTCCACCAATCGCTTCCAAGCTGAAAAGCGAGATTGTGAATCGTGAAAACCGTTTTTGCGTTTTTGAAAATTTCTTCTTTATAAAACTCGGTTTTTAAGAGATACGGAATAAGCCCGTTATGCCAGTCATTGCAGTGGATTACATCGGGAACCCAGCCGTCCATATTTCTTACCGCCTCAAAAACCGCGAAGCAAAAAAACATAAACCGCTGATTCTCGTCTTTATAGCCGTAGATTTTATTCCTTCCTCCGAAATATTTATATTTGTCTATAAAATACACCGACAAATTTTCGGTTAAATTCGCCTTTTTTATTCTGAAATTTATTTCAGTGTCATCTTTTATTTTCACTTTTAGATTATCTTTGATAAGTTCTATATTATACTTTTGCTCATCTATAATTCCATGCCTCGGCATTATAATTCTGATTTCATTGCCCATTTTGGAAATAGCCTTAGGCAAAGATCTTGACACATCGCCAAGCCCGCCCGCTTTTGAAAAAGGAGCGAGGTCTGTTGTCACAAAAAGAATTTTAAGCGGTTTTGGCATAGATATTTTTTAAATTTTTTATTCTTACTATTCCTATCTTTGTCATTCCCGCACTGAAATAAATTCAGCATAAACTCCGCCGGAAATCCACTGTTACAATAAAATTAAATTATTCTCACAAATCTTAATAATAAAAAGTTTTATTATTACAAAAATAATCAGACGAATTTCCCGCCTGATTACATTATAGCTTAAATACCGAAATTGTTAAACAGCAGCGGATGAGTTGAAAGTTTGTAAAGTTTGTAAAGTTTGTAAAGTTAAAAGTCATAAAATCTTGCCGGAAATAAAGATAACAAGATACAATAACCAAACAAATTCCAAATCCAATAATCAAATTCCAATTTCTCGTCTCCGATTATTATTTAGATTATTTTATTATTTTGATTCTAATTTTAGTCTCGTTTCCATTTTTTGATCCGCTCCGTTTTTCCATCCCCCGTCTTCCCAGTTGATATAAATATCAGCAATGGCAATCTTGCAATCAACCGGCTTTCCGTCCCACGATAATTCTCCTTCCAATTTTCCTGTTTCTTCATTGAGCTCAAGCGGATTTTCCACTTTCCAACCATTAAATCCACCAGAAAGATAAACATCTTTTTCTTTGTTCATAAGAACAGCTAGGGCAGCTACGGAATGGCTAGCGTCTATTTCTATTTTTACTCTTCCTTCTTCGGTTTTTTCCAAATTTACTCCCGGAAATTTCTTTTCCAAATCTAAAATCGTATTGGCATTCCGTCTTTGGTTTTCTTTAACAGATTCTTCGGGATTTTTTTGATCAAGACACAGCCAAAAATTATTCTTAACTTTATCATAGCCAAGTCCGCGAATGCCCTCTCCGCATTTTTGTTCTATAATAAGCTTATTTCCCTCTAATCTGACTTCCGCGCCCTCAACTCCATATTCCCTCAAAGAATTTTTAAAAACTTCCAAAAGCTCTTCTCTTGTTTTTTCTTTTTCTTCAGGTTTTACAACAGAATCTGATTCCTGTTTTATTATTATTGGATATTCTCCTTCAAACATATTTTTACAGTTAAAAATTATTTCCTAATCAAATTCACAAAAAGTCCCGACACGGAACTTATAATTATTCCATAAATCAAAGCGTCTTTTAGCGGAACAGATTGTATGGCAAACATGAATATCAAAAGTCCGGCAAAAGTGATGAGCGCTCCGCCTATTTCAAAAATTGTTGTGTATTCTATGCGCGGTTCTTTTTCCATATGCTCTTGCAGTTTCACATTCCATGAAACTCCTTGAAGCGTGCCAGAAAAAATTGAAGAGGCATTAAAGAAAAATATGCTTGAAAAAGAATTAGCAAAGATGCGCAAAAATCCCATGGAGCTATTTAATATGCTACCGAAGAACAACACTTTTTTCTATTAAACTTATCTGTCCATTTGCCAGAATAGTGAAGAGCGATCAGCGACAAAAACACTGACACTGTCTGAATAAATCCTATGGTATTATACTGCGGAAGAATCAAGAAAATAAAAATAGGCCATAATGTATTTGCCAAATAAACCTGAAAATTAAAAGCTCCATTGGCGATAAGATCGGGATAAACTTTTTTTATATTTATCAGCTTGAAATTAACTTTTCTTATTTTGGAAACTTCGGGAGTCAAAGAAAGAAAATAAATAGCAAAAAGAACTATTCCAATAACCAGATAAAAAACATATTCAAATCCATAAAAACTAATAATAAACCCTCCTAGAATAGGGCCAGAAGCATTGGCAACCGCTGAATACATATTTAATTTGCTAAAAATTCTTCCTTTCTTTTCATTTGGAGAAATTTTTGAGAGATGAATCAAAAAAGGAAGCCACAAAAGAGCTTGTATTGCGCCAAAAATTATTGCGCTAAGATAGAACATGGAAGAAAAATCTTCAACTCTGGATAAGAATATATAAAAACAGCGTAGTCAGAATAAAAGACACGCTTATAATTTTTTTCGCCCCAAAAGCGCTGGAAAGATGCGCTCCCAAAGGAAGAAAAAGCGCTCTGCCCACTTGCGAGATTGCAAAAAATATCAAAATCTGCGACAGAGAAAATCCCCTGCTAAAAAAATAAAGCGGAATAAAAATCTGCACCATTGAAGTTGCAAAATTGTATATGCTAAAACTTGTATAAAAAAGTTTTATTTCCTTGTGATTTGAGTCCATAGAATATATTTATATAATAAACCTCTGCTCAATCGGCGCGATCAGGCTTCCCGAAAACACAACGCACACGGACATCAAAAAAACAACAAGATATTGCTTTTTGAGATTGTGAAAAAATGTTTTCATATTTACAAATTAAACTCCCTCTTTTCAATCCTTTTTAATTCATCACGCAAAAAAATCAATGTTTCCCGTTTTAATATCTTCCTGATTTTTTGAAACTTATCGGGAGAAAGCAGAAAATTCAAATCTTGATTTATGATAGTTTGATTAACTTTTTCTTCAATAAAGTTTATCAATTCTTTAAAAAAATAATCTAGAGAAACTTTTCTCCTTTCAATAATCACTTTTTCATTATATCTAAATCCTTGCATAAAAAAATAATGGATGTCATATAAATCTCTTCCGGCGATAGAACCATTTTTCTCAAAGCGTTCAATCATGGCGACTAACTTGTTGGCAAACATAGTCTCAACTGTTTGAGACATAATAATCCTGTCAATTTCATTAAATTTATAAGCTTGATAGATATTGGCTTTAGGCGGTGGAAAAGTTATGTCTATTTTAATTGTATTTCTCTGATCTTGGTTGGAATTATATTTTAAGAAATATTGCGGGACTTTGCTGCTTTTGTCTTTGATGGATAAATCCAATTTTGAAAATACGCCCTCCAACTCTTTTCTTGTATTCTTTAATTCTTCCTCTTTTCCAAGATAATCAAAATCAAGGTCAACAGAAAATCTATCTAAAAATCCAAGCATCGCCGCGCAAGTTCCGCCTTTAAAATACAGAACGCTCGATAATTTTTGATTATCATAAATCGCCGAAAGAAGACGGTAGAGCCACGCCTTGTGAATTGCATCTTTTGGATTTGGTAAAATCATTTTTGTTAAATTTAAAAACTGTCATCCTGAATTTATTTCAGGATCTTTTATCTGCCACATCTATACTTGTGAAATAAACAATAATAAAGCCTATCACGAAATAGATTCTAGAATAAATTCAGAATGACAAAATTATTTTATGATTCAAGCTTATTTATACCTCTCCGCTATCAAAGGATAGCCGATTTCCTTTTGCAACTTTTTAACTTTTTTCCAGTTTATTAATTTCTCCGCGTCAAAATGAGCTTTGGGATTAAAATACAATAAATCGGCAATCGCTCTTTCCGCGCTTGCCGTTTTTATTCCGTCTTTTTCAAAAACGCCGGCAGGATTGAATAAATATTTATCATTTAATTTTCTGGAAATATACCGACTGCCTCCGATTGAAAACTTTTTTGACATGGAACTAATCAAAGTGATTGCGCTGATATTCTGCTGGATTATGCCGGCATTAAATAATACGGTTTCCGCGCTTACATAAGCAAATTGGTGCAGAGCTTTCACTCCCAAAAGCAAAGGATTAATTTGTTCAATCGGCTTGATTGAATAAAACCCTTTGTAAATTCTAAAAAGAGATCCTCTTTTTATATATCTTTTAATCGCCGTATAAAGCGTATTTGGATCTTTTACCTGCCACAAACTCGCCAAATCTTTAGTATGAAACACCACCTCTCCAATCCTCGCTATTTGCGCGAATCTATCCCCTTTTGGCAAGTTTTTATTTAATTTTACAATATTTTTTTCCGTACTCATATGTACAGGATAACATAACGGTGCGATTTGGTCAAGATAAACATTTTAAATGTTTTGAGATTGTTTTTTATAAGATTTATTTGTAAAGTATGGTTGCGATTATTTCTCAACATATTTCCCCTTCGTTTCTGGAAAAAGCAGGTCAATTATATCTTTTGCCACATCTCTGGTCTTTCCTTCAATGGGATCATAGTGCATAGATATGCCCGGAGATGAATTGATCTCTAAAATTATATAGTTATTTTTTTTCGGCTTTTTTGAAATATCAATATTGCTCATTAAGTCCACTCCTCCATAGGCAAGTCCGGGAATTGCGTTTACAGCTTTTACGGCTATTTTTTTGAACTCCATATGCGTCTCGTCCGTAAGATCTATGCTGTCTCCGCCCGTTGAAAGATTTGAGTTTTTTCTTAAATAAACTTTTCGGTCTTTTGGAACCACGCTATCTAAGTCTAATTTTTGCTCCGCTAAATTATGCTTTATGGTTTTATCAATTTTTATTTTACACAAAACTTTTTCATAGCCATCTCCGCGCCTCGGATCTTTGTTTTTTATTTTAATTAATTCTTCAACAGTATGAATTCCATCTCCGACAACATTCGCCGGCTCTCTATACATCACGGCTAGAACTTTTTCCCCGCTAGCCGTAAATCTATATTCCTTTCCTTTGAATTCTTTCTCGATCAAAACTTCTTCGTTTTCTTTAAAAACTTTCTTTATCGCTTCCTCGCGCATTTTTTTATTATTCATTCCAATAAAAACTAAATTTCCGTGCGCTCCATTATTTTTCTTAATTACAACAGGATATCCTATTTTCTCCATATACTTATAAATATCAGCGATATCATTATTTTTGTTAAACAATTTTCCTTTAGCAATATTTATTTTTACTATAGAAAGAAGGCTTTTCGTCAAAGCTTTATTGTTAACCGCAAAATCTGCCGTAGAAGAAGTTTTTGAACTTTTCTGCCCAACAAGATATTCATAATGATTTTTATATGACAATTCCAAAAAAGCTTCCTTTTTTTGATAGTCGTTAATATATTTTATTTTTACTCCTCTTTTCAAAGCTTCATTGGCAATAAGCAAAGTGCTTAACTGTTTTATGCTTTTGTTAATATTTTCATTCATAAATCTATTCAACTAATATTTAATATCTTATTTCTTAAAATATTTATTCTTCGTTTCCGGAAATAAAATATCCATTATTTCCTTGGCGACATTCTGCGATTTTCCTTTGTAAGGGAAATGGTGCATACGAAATCCGGGAGATGAATTTAACTCAATTATTATATAACTGCTCTTTGTTGGTTTTTTTGAAATGTCTCTGTTTGTCATCAAATCAATTCCCGCATAAGCAAGTCCTGGAATCGCTCTGATTGCTTTGACTGCAATTTTTTTAAAAGCTGGATGGATTCGATCGGTAATATCTACGCTGTCTCCGCCAGTTGAAAGATTGGAATTTTTTCTCAAATATATAATTTTCCCTTTTAGTGGAACAAAATTTAAATCTATATTTTGTTTAAGCAAATTTTGTTTTATATCATCATCAATTTTTATTTTTGTTAATGGTTTTTGCCCCCCATCTCCTCTCCTCAGATCTTCATTTTTTAAAACTATCAATTCTTTTATATTGTGAACACCGTCCCCTGCAATATTCGCAGGGATTCTGTTGGTTGCGGCAATTAGTTTATTTCTGGTCGCTATGAGTCTATATTCTTTTCCGTCAAATTCCTTTTCTACTAAAACATAATCGTTTTTTTTTAGCACCTTCTCAATGGCATTGTCACATGTTTTTTTATTTTTTATACCAAGAAAAACTAAATCTCCGTGAGCACCATTATTTTTTTTGACCACTATAGGATAACCTATTTTTTTTATAAATTTATATACAGCCTTTATATTATCTTTTTCAAAAAGTTTACCTTTTGAAACGCTTATTTTTTCTCTGTACAATAAACTTCTTGCTACCGCTTTATTTTCTACGGCATAACTTGCCACGGAAGAAGTCTTGGAACTTTTTTCGCCAACAAAATATTCAAAGTGTTTTTTATATGACAATTCCAAAAAAGCTTCTTTATTTTGGTAATTGTTAATATGCTTCACTTTTATTCCTCTTTTCTTTGCTTCTTCGAATATCAACACAATATCTATATTTTCAATGACATATTTTCCCATATACTAAATATTATTTAAAAGCTTAATAATTTCTTTATAATATAGCTTCAATAATTTTTCGTCTTCAAGATGAAAGCTGGGCGGAGAATTGATTTCTAAAACATACGGATTTCCTTTTTTATTAAAGATAAAATCTATGCTATAAATTACATTTTTAAATACTTTTAATTTGTTCACTATTTGCTTACCCTTATTTTTTGTTTTTGCGCCGTCTTTTCCTTTATTGCCCGCGCTGACG
>CAYPQL010000033.1:0-16364 GCA_964412905.1 uncultured Candidatus Saccharibacteria bacterium | reverse complement strand
CGGATTCAGAGTAGAATCTAGGAAGATTGCCGTAATTTGAAAACTAAATAAAATAATTCTTTGAGGAGAGAATTAATTGAATCTGTTTTGTAAATAGATTCAGTGTATAAAGCCAACCGTATTTTTTTATAAAAAAACGGCTAGGAATAACTCTTTTCAAAGAAACAATTCTAGCTGTTTTTTGTTAATAATCCGTTAATCCGTTAATTCTTTAATTCGTTAATTATAAAGCATCCAGCTTGATGTAAAAGAGGAGAGAGTTAAATTACAGGGAAGAAATTTCGTTACGGTAGAAATTACAATTAATGCCGTTAAACCAATTTTATTCCCGCAGACCCCACTCATTTACATCAAATTGCGTACTTTAACTGAATTTGTCATCTCGAAATGAGCATCAGCGATTGAGAGATCTATAAATTATATTTAAATCAATTATTCTTTCTGTCCTCTATTATTCATAGATTTCTCGCGACACGCTTGAAATGACAGATATTTGTTTCTCCATTCAAAGTAATAAATGATAATTCTACAGCCATTGCCATTCCAAGTTCATTTCAGCGTCTTCTATATTTTACAATTAATACAGATTTACGAAAATAGACAGAAGATCCTGAAACGAGTTTGGAATGATAATAATAGTTTATAAAAAGCGCATAGAGTTCAAGAGAATTTGAAAGCTCTGCGCTTCTTGTAAAATCTGCTTAGCGATCTTCCCGACTTGGTTCTTAATTTTTTAAGAATACTAACCGGGATAACTGCCGGCAGAAAAAACAAACAAGAAGTTGTGCGATAAGGCGCGCCCCCTCAACTGCGAGGCTTGGCGCGCTAATCGCCTAATTATTATAAGAAGGAAGGATGTTTAAATGTTAGCCGCGTTTTCATCCTTTCTCCTAATTTTATCTTCGGAAAAATTTAGCAAAGTGTTTATCATTGAACGCGAAATGTTAAACACCTTGCCGGACTAAAATCCGGTTGCACATTGAAAAATAAAAAACCGCTCCCATCCATCCTCCGCCAACTTTTGGCGCAAAGAGACTAAACAAATTTTAGCCTTTCCGCACCGAGACTCGACTAAGAATTAGTTTTTGGAGAAATGAGAAATAAATGGTTCAAGTCAGAGACATTGAACCAACAGCAGAAGCAAAATTACAAAAGGCTCCACACGGAGTATGGAGCCGACAACAAAAAGCTCTTTGAAAAAAATATATAGAATCTACTTGAATTTTTCTTTTGGAATTTTGGATTACTTGACAATTGCCAAGAAAGTTCCGAGCGGAAGAGATTTTGATTTGCCATGGAGAGGAACAGGAACAATTATGCCGCTTGCGGGATTTTTCCAGATCATATGGCTTCTTTTTTGGCGAGACAAAACAAAACCGCTAGCTTTCAAAATTTGTATTAATTTCCTGGCATTAGCTGATTTCATAAAATAAAATTAAAACATTTTTTCAGGCAACGCCACTCTGATTTCATCAATAATAGGCATTCTCTTCCTGATTTTAATTTTCCATTTCCGAGAAGCCATTTCTTCAAGCCAAAGCTCCAGAACTTCTTCTGCTTTTTCTCGCGCATCTTCAAAATTTTTTCCAAAGGTGACGCATCCGGGAAAATCAAGAAATGAAACATCGTAGCCGCCTTCTTCGGCAGAATCAAATACCGCAAAATAAGATAGAACCCTTCCGATTTTTTTAGCCATATATTTAAAGCAGACAAATTATATTTCTATTATATTCTTTTTAAATTCAGTGTCAATTTTTTATGTTAATGTAATTATCTTCTAAAGCCAGGCAGGCAGAATCGCGGTGAATTTCAATTCGCTTTTTGGCGAGTTTGAATTTATAGCGAAAAACTCTCTCCTCTCTGTTTGCCTGATTTTAGGAGGAAATTTTCAAGTTTATCTTTTCTATCGCCTGAGCGATTTTTTCTCCGCTATGCCTGATCAAGCTTCTTTGCAGAACATCCGCCTTGTCTTTTTTTGGTTTTTCGCCGCTGAGAAAATCCGCCCTAATCACACGCTTGTCGCTTTTATCCAAGTCATCTTTAACGGGATAATCGTTTCCTTTTTCATACTTCTTGATAATGTCCATGGGAAGTTTTTTTGAATTTAAAAGAATATAATCCAGCTTCCTGCCTTGCATATATTTTTCAACAATTTCTATATGACGAGACGCGGAAAGACCATAGGTTTCTCCAAAGCTGGTCATAATGTTCGTGATATAAATAATTTTGGCTTTTGTATTTTTAATCGCTTTCGCTATTCCGTCAACGGCAAGATTAACCATAAGGCTGGTATATAAATCTCCCGGGCCGATGACAATGAAATCGGCGTTTTTTATGGCGCTGATCGCTTCGGGATTGGCGACTGACGCCGGATCAAGATATATTTTTTTTATTTTCAATTTTCCATTATGCTTTGGCTCGTCTATATTATGCTCGCCTTTGACTATCAAACCGTTCTCATATTCCGCGATCAAATTTGAATCGGAATTTGTGACCGGAATAACTCTGCCTTTGATTTTTAAAATGTTTCCCGTCCTCTTTATCGCTTCCATTTGATTTCCCAAAATATCAGTTAGCGCCGCCATAAAAAGATTTCCGAATGTCATTCCCTTAATCCCCTTCCCGTTATTAAATCTATACATAAAAAGTTTGCGCATCAAATTCTGCGAACCGCCGCTTCCTTCTTCCGCCAAAGCGACCAGGCACTGCCGGACATCGCTTGTCGGCAGAATTCCGAATTCGTCGCGGATGACTTTATTGCTTCCTCCGCTGTCCGCCATAGAAACAATCGCTGAAATATCAAAGTCGAATTTTTTAAGCCCCAGCAGAAGATTAAATGTCCCCGTCCCCCCGCCGATTGTTACAATTTTTTTCATTGGTTTGGTTTGATATGAATTAAGCTTAATAGCATTTCGTAGAGACCTAGCCTCCATAATGGAGGCTAAGCCTCTACGAAAATTAAATTCCTTAGCAAATGACAATCTCCTCCGCTATGATTTTAGCGGCATTTTTTTTACCATAATTATATTCTTTCATCTTTTTTATTATATTATCTCTATAATCGCCTTCTTGCAATAATTTAAATAATTCTCCTGCCAAAATATCCTCTGTCAAATTTTCTTCTTTAAACGAAGTTATCATTCCCTTCCTGGCAAAAAATTCTGCGTTTTGATGTTGGTGATTATTAGCGGAAGTCGGAAGCGGAATTATAATGCTCGGTTTTTCCAGCGCTATTATCTCAAAAAGGCTGTTCGCGCCGGCTCTGGAAACAATAACATCGCATAGCGCAAAAGCGTCTTTCAGTTTGTCGCTTAAATAAGGATGGAGCTTATATCTTTTATTTGCTAAATGAGACGAAAAGGAGCTTAGCTCTTCATAATTTTTCATCCCGCAGATATGGATAACTTGATATTTTTCAAGAATCGCGGGAAGCGATTTTAAAACAATCTCATTTATTTTTTGCGCGCCCTGGCTTCCGCCAAAAACCAAAACTGTCGGAATATTTTCTTTTAAATTAAAAATCTCTCTGGCTTTATTTTTATCTCCTTCTAAAATATCTTCTCTTATCGGACTGCCCGTCCAAACAGTTTTTTTGCCGGGAAAATATTTTTCAGTGTCTTCAAAAGAAATAAATATTTTGTCCGCGAAGCGGGAAATTATTTTATTGGCAAGTCCTGGAACAATATCCGACTCGTGGCTGAAAATCGGCACTCTTAAAATCCATGAAGCAATAATCGGCGGAACACTGGCAAATCCGCCTTTGCTGAAAGTTATATCCGGCTTGAATTTATAAACAAAATATAAAGACTGGATTGCGCCGAAAATTATCTTGAAAATATCCGTAAAATTTTCCAGCGAAAAATACCGCCTTAATTTCCCGGCTTTTATGGTTTTGACTTCTATTCCCGCGTCGGAAATTGCCTTATTAAAATCGCTGTCTGGACAGATAAACATAAATTCCGGTTTTTCACATGCCGTTTTTGCTGGCTCCATAGCTATATAAGACTGTGGAGCCTTAATGCGAAAATTTTTTATTTTTTTTAATTCCTCCGCCACCGCCAAAACAGGCATGATATGCCCGCCCGTCCCCCCGCCTGTAAATAAGATTTTCATAGAACTAAATTGTTATATTGTTTACATCAAGACTTTATGAACTTTATAACTTTATAAACTTTTAACTTATCTCTCCTTGCCACTAACCTAAATCTATTATATCATTAAATTACCGCAAATAACAAGGCGCGTTAAATAGTTTGTAACTACTCAGCTACTCTAAAAAACCGCTTATCTTAAAAATCTGTCATTTCGAGCGATTAGCGAGAAATCTATAAATTTTAGATATTTCTACAATATTTAGATTTCTCACGAGGCGTTCGAAATGACACTTTCTTAAAGAAGGTGAGCAGTTACAATAGTTTTAACAATTCAGCAATTTAACAATTTAATATTATATTTATGCAAAAATTCGTTATAAATGGCGGAAAACCGCTAAGAGGGAAGATTGATGTGATGGGCTCAAAAAACGCCGCGACTCCCATTCTTTCGGCGTGCCTTTTGACAAAAGAGTCTTGCGTGATAGATAATATTCCTCTGATTGACGATGTTTTGAAAATGATTGAGCTTTTGAAAAGTATGGGAGTGGAAATAGAATGGCTGGAAAAAAGAAAATTAAGAGTGAAAGCCGGAGACAATGTTGATCCTGAAAAAATGGATTTCTCAATCGTGGGGCATATGAGATCGTCTATTTTGCTTCTGGGAAGTTTGCTGGCGAGATTTAAAAAATTCAAAATAAAACAGCCCGGCGGATGCATTATCGGCGCCAGGCCCGTGGGAGTTCACTTTGACGCGCTGGAAGCGCTGGGAGCGAAAATCACTCCCGAAAACGGATTTTATTGTTTTGAGGCTGACAGATTAATCGGGAAAAAAATAGTCCTGCGAGAATTTTCCGTTACGGCGACGGAAAATCTGATGATGGCCGCAACTTTGGCGGAAGGAACGACTGTTATTAAAATTGCCGCGATTGAGCCGCATGTCCAGGACTTGGCGAGATTTCTCAATAAAATGGGAGCGCGCGTCAAAGGATTGGGCGTGCATACGATTCAGATTGAAGGAATAGGGAAGAAAGATTCTTCATCTATGCTTCACGGAGCGGAACATAAACTCATCCCCGATCCGATTGAAGCGGGAACTTTCGCCATCGCCGCCATCGCGACGAAAGGAGATGTGGAAATCAATAATGTAAATCCCCACGAACTGGATTTGGTGATTGAAAAGTTGAAGGAAATCGGAGCGAATATTGAGATAAAGGAAAATAAGCTTCTGATAAAACCGGCGTCAAAATATAACGCCATCAGAAAAATAGAAACCAGAACATATCCCGGAATTCCCACGGACCTGCAGGCGCCATTCGCGGTTCTGGCGACGCAGGCGGAAGGAACGACGCTTATTCACGACACAATGTATGAAAACAGATTGGCATATATAAATGAACTTAATAAAATGGGCGCCAACGCGATTATCTGCGATCCGCACCGGGCGCTAATTACCGGACCGACTCCTCTTTACGGGCAAGACATCACCAGCTTTGATCTCCGCGCCGGCGCCACTTTAATTATCGCCGCCCTCCTCGCCACCGGCAAAAGCACAATTGACAAAATTGAACAAGTTGACAGGGGTTATGAAAGGATTGAGGAAAGACTCAAAAATCTGGGCGCGGATATAAAGAGGATTGAAATTGATGGAAATTAATTGTACTTTATTGTAACTCATTGTAATTAATTGTTGTATTGTTTATATCTTTACACAAAAAACAGGCTCGTTGCCTGTTTTTTTAGTTTGGAGTTCAGGTTTTAACCTGTAAAAAAATAATTTACGAAATTTGCCTTTAGTGAGAACTTGTCATTGCGAGCATCAGCGACGAAGTCATGCCCTAGGCAGATCCGCCTAGGGCGGACAATCTCTTATTCCCATTCCAGCGATAAAATGTAAAAATAATATTGGTTTGTTTTAATAATTCTGAGATTGCCGCGTCGCTTTGATAAGCTCCTCGCAATGACAAAATTTCTCACAACAACAAATCCGCTTAATACTTTGCGCTGAGAAATAGATTTTCTAAACTTCACAAAAGGCTCCATTCGGGAGAATGGAGCCAACATTATAAAAATATCCGCTTAATACTTAATACTGCATACTGCATACTGAATACTAATCTACTCCACCGTCACGCTTTTTGCCAGATTCCGCGGCTTGTCTATATCAAGCCCGAGTTCAATTCCCATATAAGCGGCAAAAAGCTGAAGCGGGACAACAGTTAAAATCGGGGTCAACATTTCCAAAGTTTTTGGAATATAAATCACATCGTCTGCTATGCTTTTTATATCTTCATCGCCCTCTGTAGCAATGGCAATAATTTTTCCATTTCTAGTTTTTATTTCTTCCATATTACTACGATTTTTTTCATAAACACTGTCCTTGGGAATTATAAAAACAGAAGGGAAGTTTTCATCAATCATTGCGATAGCGCCATGTTTTGGCTCTCCGCTTGGGTATCCTTCGGCATGAATATAATAGGCGACTTCTTTTAATTTATGAGCTCCTTCTTCTGCAATCGGATAATTATATTTTCTCCCCATAAAAAGAAAGTTTTTGTAATAAGAATATTTTTTCGCCAAGATTTTAATCTGCTTATCACTTTCTAATGCTTTTTTTATTAAATCAGGCAGTCTATTGATTTCTTCTATGATCCGCTTTCCCATCACCAGCGACATATCGCGGCTTCTTCCAAGATAGACCGTGAGAAGCGCGAGAACCGTTATTTGAGAAATAAACGCTTTTGTGCTGGCGACGGCGATTTCCGGGCCGGCGTGATTATAAACTCCTGCTTCCGTTTCTCTGGCAATTGTGCTTCCAACCGTATTGACAATTCCCAAAACCAAAGCGCCTTTTCTTTTCGCTTCCAAAAGCGAGGCTAGAGTATCCGCCGTTTCTCCAGACTGGCTCACAGCTATAACCGCCGTTTTAGAATCTATGACAGGCTTGCGATATCTAAACTCGCTGCCAATCTCAACTTCCACTGGAATTCCCGCGTATTCCTCCAGCATATATTCGCCAACCATGCAAGCGTAGTTTGCTGTTCCGCAGGCAATTAAAATTATTCTGTTTATATTTCTCAATCTCTCAGAATCAAGAACTTCCAATCCCCCCAATTTAACAAGTCCCTGTTCAATAATCATTCTTCCTCTGGTTGAATTTTTAATAACCTCCGGACTTTCAAATATTTCTTTTAACATAAAATAATCAAATCCCCCTTTTTGCATTTCAGAAACATCAAGGTCTATTTTACAATCGTCTTTTTGAATTTCATTGTTATTAATTATAGAAATGATTTTATGCCCGTCTTTCGTAATCACGCCCAGCTCCTCATCGTCAAGATAAATAACTCTGTCGGTCCAGCCCGCCACCGCCGACGGATCGGAGGCGATAAAATATTCGCCCTTGCCGATGCCGATGATAAGCGGGCTGCTTTTTTTCGCCACCACGATTTTTTCCGGATCGTTTTTGCAGATGACGGCAATCGCGTAAGCCCCGATGATATGCTTGAACGCCTTCAAAACCGCCTCTTCCAAATTTCCTTCATAGTGAGCTTCAATCAAATGCGCGATGACTTCCGTGTCAGTTTCGGACTTGAATTTATGCCCCGCCTTGATAAGTTTTTCTTTCAGAATTTTATAATTCTCAATAATGCCGTTATGCGCGACAAAAATATTCCCGCCGCAATCGCTCTGCGGGTGGGCGTTATTTTCCGAAGGATGTCCGTGCGTCGCCCATCTTGTGTGGGCGATTCCAACGGTTCCGTCCATCTTTTCTCCTTTAAGCTTTTCTTCCAGCGAACTGATCCTGCCAACCACTTTCACACATTTCACTTTATTCCCATCGCCCAAAACCGCCATCCCCGCGGAATCATATCCCCTGTATTCCAATCTCTTCAGCGCGTCCAGCAAAAAATCCCGCGCATTATTATTCCCAATGTATCCCGCAATTCCGCACATAGTTTTTGTATATAAAAATTAAACAAACCTCTGCGCCTTAATTCCAGTTTAATAAAATTAAACTGCCACCAGCCATGTCGTTCAAAAAAGCATACTTTATTTTATCTTACTATTTTTAAGCAAAAAGTAAAGAAAAACCAACCTAAAAATCACCTTTGGCGAAGTAATTCCTGTATAAAATTCTATCTGATCCAGCGGCGCATATCCGACCGCTTTCACAAGAATTGTCTGCTCGGGGACAGGGATTCGAACCCCGATTAGCTGCTCCAGAGGCAGCCGTCCTACCATTAGACGATCCCCGAAAAAACTCATAACTCACAACATATAACTTATAACATAAAAAAAATAATTAATCAATAAGCCACAAGTTGCAAGTTTATAAAGTTTATAAAGTTAGTATAAAAAAACAAACCGCCACAAACACGGATTGTCTACCAATTACAAATTACAAATTACGATTATCAAACTTTCAAATATCTCCTGATTGCGATGAAACTGCTGAAAACCCCCACGCCGATTCCGATCAGAGTCAGGATGGTAGCGATGTTGAAAAGGTTGTCCGTAAAATAAACATAAAGATTAAAATCCGGAAGAAATTGCGTGATTCTGGGGGAAATATAGGCTGCGGATGGCGATATGATAAGAAGAGTTAAAACGGCTCCCGCCGCGCCGAAAATAGCGCCTTCTATGATGAATGGCATCCTTATATACCAATTGCTCGCCCCAACCAAGCGCATAATTTCAATTTCAATCTTGTGCGAATACATAGCCAAGCGGATTGTATTGAACGAAACCAAAATGCTGATAAAAACAAAAAGAATGGTTATTCCCGCGATGCCGTCTTTCACGGCCGCCAGGATTTTGGAAAGGTTGTCTATCGCTCTTTCGTTCTCTTTATAATTAACTTTTTCAATATCATCTTTATAATTATCGTTGCCGATTATATATTTATTGATGGAATTATACTTGCTTATATCGCTCGCTTTCACATTCAAAACGGCAAACAGCGGATTTTCTCCAAGCTCTTCCAGTGATTGGTTTATGTATTCGCTGTCTTTGTGAGTTTCCTGAAAATCTATCAAGGCCTGCTCCTTGGATATATACTCCACGGTTTTCACATCCTCTAAATCTTCCAAATCTTTTTTGAGCTCCAAAATTTTAGCCTCGTCGGCATTGTCTTTGAATTGGATTGAAATATCTATTTTTTCCTGCAACGCCAGAAGAGCGTGGCTGCCCACCGCGTCAATCGCCAGCATCGTGGTTATGGTGAAAAGAGAAATCACGATTATGATAACCGTCGCCATATTCAGCCACAAATTTCTGGACAAATCCTTCAGCGCGGAAATTATGATTCTTTTTGTTTTATTTATAAGCATTGAAATTCATTTAAGCATTTTGATTAAATTGTCATATTGTCGCATTATTGCATTAAAAGAGCCAAAACTTCAATTCCGAAAAAATCTATTTCAATCGGCTCGTTTTCGCTTGATTCTTTTATTTTATGCGCCAGCGCGGATAAAATATGTCTTAGCTGACCGGGAAATTAAAACTTCGCCGAATTTTTTAATTCAACGCGCGTAATTTCCGCAAGCTGATTTTTCTAAACTCATCGTTCTGATATTTTTATTTTTGATTATGCTTTTCCGCTAAGATCCAGTCTCGCCTGTTTTGATTGCGGCTGTTCGTCTGTTTCGCTTTTCGGCATTTTCAAACCGGTAGTATTTTGAACGATGGCGATGGCCAGATTTTGCGCGCGTTGATTTGCTTCAACAAGCGATTTTTTAAGGCTGGAGATTTCGAACGCTTGATTTTTGGCTGTTTCCTGCAGGCCGATAATCCCATTTTCAAATATTTTCTTTTCGGTGGACCACTGGCTTTCGGTTATTTTCTTTTGAACCGCAAAATCTTTTTCAAGTTCTTTTTGCGCTTCTTGCCTTGCTTCTTTAATGGCGGCTTCCAGTTTTTTGGGAAAGTTTTCAATTTCCTTTTTCATATTTTCAATATCTTCCAATCTATTATTTATAGATTGTTCGCGCTCATCAAGTTCTGCCGTTTTCTCATTGATTTTCTCTGTAGCTTCGGCGCGCTTTTTCGCTTGCGCCGATTCGTATTCATACTGCTCTTTTTTGCGCTCCGTTTTCAGCTGATACGCATATTCTTCCTCGTCTCTTTCGCGGATTTTTTTGCTCAAAACCATTTCTTCTTCAAGCGAATTTTCCTCAAGTTTTCTTTTCTTTTCCATTTCCTCTTTTTTCGCTTCAAAATCGGCTATCAATGTTTGAAGGGTATTTTCGGTTAATTTTATGCTATAAACTTCTTCCAATCTTTTCGATTCAATCTCAATGGCTTTTCTGATTTCAGAAAGCTTTTTGCTTTCTTCAATCAGCTCGTTTCTCATTTCTGCTAAATTCGCCTGAACTTTCTTATTCAAAGAAACAATGTCATCCTCCAACTTTTCCGGCAGAATATTTTTTGTTTTTTCCAAAATCTTGGCTTCCTCCCGCTTCAAAGAATCCAATTGCGGCAAAGGCAGTTGATCTTTTTGCGTCTGTTCAAATGTCTCTTTCATTTCCTGATAAGCTTTAAATAATTCCGCTTTGGTATTTTTAGCGGTAATTTCCGGCATTTTTAGCATATTTTTATAAAATTATTGATTATTGTTTGGCATTATCAGAGTAGCAAATAATTTTTATGAAGTCAAGATTATTTTATTAAAAATATCAGCCGCAATTCTTTTAAGAAAGTAATGTTTGCAAAAAAATGAGAGCTGACTAAATATTTATTAGGGCCCTCTTTTTACGATTTGAAATCCAATGTCTTTGCGACAATACATGCCATCAAAACTTATAAGACTTATTGCCTTATACGCTTTACCTAAAGCTATTTCAATGGTCTTGCCTGTCGCCGTTACTCCTAAAACTCGGCCTCCTGATGTTTTTGTTTTTCCATCTTCATAAGTTGTTCCCGCGTGGAATATTACGACTCCGGGAATTTTTTCCGCTTGATCAATTCCGCGTATGGGGAAACCTTTTTCATATTCGCCGGGATATCCGCCGGAGGAAACGACAACGCATACGCAAGGCGTAGAATCCCATTCAATCTCAATTTCAGAGAGCCTGCCTTCAAGACAAGCTTCAATAATATCGATTAAATCGGTTTTTAACACGCGCATATAATATTGCGTTTCCGGATCTCCGAACCTGGCGTTAAATTCCAATACCTCAATTCCCTTGGAAGTAATTATCAATCCGGGATATAGAACTCCTATAAATGGTTTTCCTTTTTTCTGAAAAGCGCTTATTATCGGATCAACGACTCGTTCTTTTATTTCAGCCATCATTTCGGGACTAAGTAATATTGGGACTACTCCCATTCCTCCTGTATTAGGACCGCCCGCAAAGATTGGCTTGTGATCCTGCGTTGTTGGAAATAATTTTGCGGTAATTCCATCTGAAAAAGCATGGACTGACACTTCTTGCCCTTCCAAATATTCTTCAATAACCACTTCATCTCCAGCGTCTCCAAATTTTCGATCAAGCATAATTTCTTTGAGAGCTGTTTCCGCTTCCTCAATTGTTTTGCAGATATATACGCCCTTTCCCAAAGCCAATCCGCTCGCTTTAATTACAATCGGCAACCCTTGTTCAATGACATATTTCAATGCTTCGTTGTAATCGCTGAAAATTTCAAACCGCGCGGTTGGTATGTTTTCTTCCATCATCATTTTTTTGGCAAATGATTTTGAAGATTCAATTTGAGCCGCGTATTTGCTTGGACCAAATATTTTTAATCCATTTTTTTGAAATTCATCTACAATTCCATCGGCAAAAACTTTGTCCGGCCCTACGATCGTAAGATCAATTTTATTTTCTTTCGCAAAATCAACCAGGCGATCTATTTCATCTTCATTTATTGGAACATTTATCGCCAACTTGCGCGTTCCTCCGTTCCCGGGAGCGATAAATATTTCTCCTACCCTTGGCGATTGAGAAAGTTTCCGTACTAACGCATGCTCTCTCCCTCCGCGTCCTATAATCAATACTTTTATTTTTCTTTTCATGTTTTCCTCCGTTGTTAATGTTCAGTTTTGTTTTTGTTATAGATAGTATATCAAAAATATCATTTAATATAAACTCTATTCAAATAAAAATTTCTGATATAATCTCGCAGGAGCTGAGGGAATCGAACCCCCGCCGTCGGTTTTGGAGACCGAAGTTCTGCCACTAAACCAAGCTCCCAAAATGACAAGACACAAGGACACAAGATACAATAACCAAACAAACTTCAAGTCGCAACAACCAAACTTTAAATCGTTTGTAACTTGTAATTCGGTTTTTGTAATTTGTTTATTCCTTGTTTCTTGTGTCCTTGCACCTTGATATTTTTTACAAAAATAAAAAATTTCTGACCCTATTTTCCTTTTACTTCCACATGATCGGTGTGCTTTCTGCAAAAAGGACAATGCTTTGGCAGTTCAATCTTCTCTTTTACGGTTTTTTTGTTTCTTGAAGAATGATAGTTAATCTCTTTACATTCCTTGCATCGCAATTTAATCAGGTTGTCTTGTGACATAAATAATAAGTTAGGGATTAAAATACATAAATTTGATGAATCCTCCAATTTACACTTCACTCTAACACAAATAAAATATTTTATCAAGGCTTAGGCGGATTTAGGTGGTAATTCAGTGCTTTGATCGTCCATGCAATCAAAAATGAAAGCATTTAAACATCTAAATATTTTATTAACAATTTAACAATTTAATTTCTTCCTCATCACGCTGAAAACTTCCGGCATTTTGCCAATCTCAATATAAGCCATTTTCTCTTGTCCGCCGTGGGCGGACTTTATTTTTTCCAAAGTTTTGTCGTCATAGATATTTTTAATCTTGCAAAAAATATTATCTCCCTTGGGCTGGATAAACTCAACTCTGTCCCCGGCAAAAAGCGCGTTGTGAACCTTGATTTTAACAAAACTATAGCTTTGATTATAATCTAAATTATTTTTGTTATTATTATCTTTGTTACTTTTTGAATTTCTATTTTTTGTTTCTATGTTTTTCATTTTTAGTTTTTCATTTTTAGTTTTTCGTTTTTAGTTTTTAGTTCAACCACTTCTCCTACAAACTCATACTCTTCTTCAGTATGCGAAAATCTCGTTTCCTGCCCCTTGAATTTACACTCGCCAAACAAGAATCCTGTCGTAAAAGTTCTGTTAGACAACTTCATTAAATCGCTTTTCAGCTTTTTTATTTTATTTTTTTTCTTTTTGCTTATATGAACTTTTCCCACGGCCGTGGAGAAAGTGCCTATTTTTTTATTATTACTATTTTTGTTGAAATTTATATCAATTGCCGTTCTATACGCTTTCACGGCTTGCGATAAATAATAAACGCTTTTTGCCCGACCTTCAATTTTGAAAGAAATTATGCCGGCGCTTTTCAAATCATCTAAATATTCAATTAAACATAAATCTTTAGAATTTAATAAGTATGATCCCTGCTTATCTTGTTCTACCGGAATATATTCGTCCGGTCTTTTTTCCTCAACTAATTTATATTTCCACCGGCAATTTTGCGCGCAATCTCCGAGATTTGAACTTCTGCCTACTTGCCACGAACTCAATAAACATCTTCCGGAATATGCCATGCACATCGCGCCATGAACAAAATACTCCAATTCCAATTTTGGAACTTTCTCGTGAATTTCTTTTATTTCTTCAAGGGTTAATTCTCTCGCCAGAACTATTCTTTTTATGCCTTGCTCGCGCCAAAATTTCGCCGCTTGCCAATTCGTAGTGTTCGCCTGCGTGGAAAGATGAATGCTTGCTTTGGGCAGAATCTTTTTTATTATCCGGATTACGCCGGCATCGGAAGCGACAAAAGCGTCCGGCAAATTATTCCTGAAAATCCGCAAATGTTTTTTAAGAATATCCAAATGATGATTATGCGCGAAAATATTGGTTGTTATGTAAATTTTTTTATTTTTATTATGAGCGTATTCTATCGCTTCTATGATTTGTTTCTCGTCAAATTTATTGATTCGGGCGCGCAAAGAAAAATCAGGCAATCCCGCGTAAATCGCGTCCGCTCCGAATTCCAAAGCGCATTTTGCTTTCTCAAAACTTCCCGCCGGAGCAAGAAGCTCGGAATCATTTGAACATTTAAGCATACAAATATTTTAACATTTTTTATAAATATTTTTTCAAAAATTGCCTGATGTCTTCTTCGCTCTCATAACCGAACACGATTGCGTTTGGATCAGTATTGCCGACTGCCAAAGCGGAAACTGAATTTTCAACATTTTTATCATATAGAATTATAACCTTTCTGTTTTTTCTATCAGAAGAATCAGCGCTTCCCAGCAGATATCCGGTTTCATAACCGACTCCAAAACTCGGAGCGCTAGCCTCCGCAATCATAAGATCGCATTCTTTGAGCCAGCTCATATCTCTTTGGTATACATTCGCATGCCCGAAATTATTTTCAATTTCCACCAGCTTTTCTTTTTCTTTTACGGTATGTTCCGTCAAAACTTTGTGTCCAAGCTCTTTAATTAGCTTAACAATAAATTTATTAGTTTCTAAATTGCTTCTATCCCCTCTTATCGGAGACGCAAAAAATATTTTCATAATTTTTTTTTGTTAGTGGTTTATAAATTAGGTTTTCAACACATACGCAAAGCGCTTCCTGAAGGCGACATTCGCGAATGTCGCCTTCGCTTGATATAAATATTAAAATTCCCAACGATAAATCAAACTTCAAACCGAGTTTCTGATCCTTCTCATCAATTCCAAATAAAAATAAATATTATGAATGCTTGCCAGACGCAAAGAGAGAAGTTCTTTGGCCATAAAAAGATGCCTGAGATAGGCGCGAGAATAATTTTGACAGGTAAAACATCCGCAATTTTTGTCAATAGGTTTTCTGTCGGCCTTAAATTTCTCGTTCGTAATATGCAAAATTTCATAAAATCCCGCGTTGTTATTTTCTATTTTTATTTTTTTGTCTATAATTTTGATTTTTGATTTTTGATTTTTAAATTTATACAATGTTCCATGCCTTGCGTTTCTGGTTGGGATCACGCAATCAAACATATCAATTCCCATTGCCACAGCCCCGAGAATTTCTTCCGGCTTCCCGACTCCCATCAAATATCTGGGCTTATCTTCCGGCAAAAATGGGATTGTCCAATCCACGGCTTTGAACATTTTCTCGCTCGGCTCCCCCACCGAAACTCCGCCGATCGCATAACCGTCAAAACCGATGTTTAATAACTGCTTGGCGGATTCTTCTCTTAAATCTTTGTATGTCCCGCCCTGCACGATACCGAAGAGTAGTGAATTTGGAATTTTTCCGCCCGAGGCGGACCAGCCTTGGGCTGGGAATTTGGAAGTTGGAAGCTGTTCAAAATTTGAGATTTGAGATTTGAGATTTGTTTGGACTTTGGGCTTTGGGCCTTGGGTTTTTTCAAAATATTCTTTGCAACGACCCGCCCATCTTGTCGTGAGTTCCAATGATTTTTTAATATATTCCTTGTCCGCCGGATATGGCGCACACTCGTCCAGAACCATCATAATATCGCTTCCCAAATTCCGTTGGATTTCAATTGATTTTTCGGGAGTAAGGATATGATGCGATCCATCAATATGCGATTTGAACTCCGCTCCTTTCTCGGATATTTTCCTCATTTTCGCCAGAGAGAAAACCTGATACCCTCCGCTGTCCGTTAGAATGGGACCGTCCCAATTCATAAACTTGTGCAATCCGCCAAGTTTTTTTATTAGTTTGTCGGTCGGCCTTAAATACAAATGATAAGTGTTGCCCAAAATTATCTGCGCCCCAAGTTTTTCCATCTCCGCGCTATCCACCGACTTCACGCTCCCGCAAGTCGCGATCGGCATAAAACACGGAGTCTGAATAACCCCATGTCTAGTCATTATTTCCCCTAGCCTGGCCTTGGATTTTTTTGATTTTTTTATTAAGTTGAAGGACATAGAATTAAACAAGTCAAGCTAATCTTTTATGAATTATTTTTTATTATAAATTTTTTTAAGTTTATTGCTAGAATACATAAAAAAGCGCTTTGTGCGAACACCACCGAAGACAATCTGTCGTCTAAAGTTTTATATAATTTTTCAGTTTTATCATAGTACTTTAATCTAATATAGTATACTTCATTTTTTACGTATATCTCTGCAGACGTTGTCCTTTTTATTTCATCTCGCATCTTTTTTAGGTCAGTAAATTTGTCATAATGTTTAATTAGGTTCTTCCGACATTTCTATGGGTAAGAGATATGAAATTAAGAAAATATT
>CAYPQL010000032.1:0-16625 GCA_964412905.1 uncultured Candidatus Saccharibacteria bacterium | reverse complement strand
TCTTATTCCACTGCGGCAAACTTAATTTATACCCATAGAAATGTCGGAAGAACCAAAAAAGATAGGCGATTGTGTCTAAAACCCCCACGAGAATTACAAACGAAGATATATGGCGAGGAAAAGAAAGATTGCTTTTTCGGAAGCCTGCGTAAATAATCAGCAACGAAGCATTGATAATTCCAATAAAAAATATCGGCAAAAACCAGCCGATTTCGTTAGCTAATAAATCAATAATAACAAAATCAATACCATAAGCAAAAGCGGCGATTATGGCATAAAATATTCCTTTTGAATTATTTTTGCTTTTTGCGGAGTTATGTTTTCTAAACAAAACTAAAATTACGCCGATGATGGCGAAAATTGCTCCGAGGGCGTTGGTTCTTGTCAATAATTCGCCAAGAAAAACAATGCTTATAAATATGGTGACAATCGCCCAGCAGGAAGCGATAGGCATCACAATTGAAACTTTTCCAGTTTCAAGGCTTTTGTAAAAAGCAAAATTTGAAACTAAAGCGGAAATGCCGGCGAAAAAAAGCATTGCGGAAATCTGAAAAGAAAATTTTGGCAGTGTGAAAAATAGTAAAAATATCGGGAGCATAATCATCAAAGCGACAATCTGGCTCCAGAAAAACGCTCTTATCGTGGCGCAGCCCCTCGCTGATTTTGTCACAAAAAAATCCGACATTCCCCAACTTATCATAGAGATCAAGCCGAAAATAATGCCGAAAGAAATGTTCATAAATTAGAGGTTAGATTTCAAGCTATAAAAATTTTACTCCCTCGCCCTTTATCAAAAGGGAGAGAGAGGGCTTTGTTTTTCCAAATAACTTTTTTGCGCCTTAAAGTTAACATGGTAATAACGAATCAATACAACAATGTAGCAATGTAACAATCTAACAATTTATTTTCACAAACTTCCTTTTCCCAACCTGCACAACCATTCCGTTTTTTACTTCAATATTTTTTTCAAAATCTTTTTGAACGACATCGTCAATTCGGACGCCGCCCTGCTGGACAAGTCGGCGGGCGTTTCCTTTGCTGCTGGCTAGTTTTATTTCAACTAATAAATCAACGAGCTTATAATTTGTAATTTGTAATTTGTAATTTGGCATTTCCGTCGGCTTTTGCTTGTCTCTGAAAATTTTATTAAATTCTTCCTCCGCTTTTTCTGAAGGCGAAGGTGAGGCGGAAAGCGAGAGTGAGGATGAGGGTGAAATAGAAGATAATGGCGAGGGATGGTAAATATCTACTATTTCTCTAGCAAGTCTTGCTTTCAAGCCCCTAGGATTTTTTGAAGGATCTTCTAAATCCAATTTAATCTGTTTAAGTTTTAAATCGGAAACTTCCGTGAGCAGTTTGAAATAATAGAATATCATATCATCTGAAATAGACATAATTTTTCCAAACATTGAATTTGGGTTTTCGGTTATTCCGATATAATTATCCAAACTTTTGCTCATTTTTTCTTTGCCGTCAAGTCCGACAAGGAGGGGGCAAGTGAGAACATTTTGTTCCAGCCTTTCCATTTTTTTCTGCAAGCCTCGTCCCGCGAGCATATTGAATTTTTGATCAGTTCCGCCGATTTCAACATCAGCGTCAATCATAATTGAATCATAGGCCTGCATAATCGGGTACATAATTTCATTAACGCTAATGTCAATTCCTCCTTTAAGCCTTTTGGAGAAATCATCTCTTTCCAGAATTCTGGCGACGGTGAATTTGCTTTGAAGCTTCAAAATTTCCTCAAAATTCATTTTGGAAAACCACTCGCTGTTATATCTGATTTCCGTTTTTTTAATATCAAGAATTTTTCCCACTTGCGCAAAATAACTTTTGGCGTTTTCTTTTACTTCTTCGCTTGAAAGAGCCGGCCTCGTTTTTGATTTTCCGGAAGGATCTCCGATCATTCCGGTGTAGTCGCCAATTATAAAAACAACTTGATGCCCTATGTCTTGAAATTCTTTTAATTTTCTGAGAACTATTGAATGTCCCAAATGCAAATCCGGCCGAGACGGATCGCACCCAAGCTTTATTCTCAGTTTTTTTCCAGACTTCAGTTTTCTCTCCAAATCTTTTTTAACAATGACTTCTTCCACATTATGTTCTAGAAGCTTTTTAATTTTTTCAGAATCGATGTTTGTTTTGTTCATAATATTTTTTGCTAAGATTAAATTGATTGAAATAGACGCCGGTAGTTTCACATTGCCAGTAATTCCAATTTATCATAATTATCAAACAAAGACAAGAAAAAAAGCTGATATTCAGCTTATTTATTTTTATTTATTAGCGTAGTTGTTAACGCTTTTTCATATCGAATTGATCCTAAATAAACAATTTGATACGGACCTTTTCTTCCTATTTTAGCACTCATTTTGTAAATTCCTAGCATCCATCCTATTTTTATAGAATCTAATTTTTCATATTCCTCCACAGTAAGTTTTTTCCCAGTTGTTTTTTCAATTTTATTTATCACTGCCTGTTGCAGTTCTTCTTTCGTCGGTATTTGTTCCATTTTATCCTCTCCTTTTTATTGATAATAGCTTACCATAGAAATTTATTAAAAGCAATAATAAATAACTTTCCAAATTTTCAAATTATGGTTATAATATAGCAGTATCAAGTATTTAGTATTAAGTATTAAGCAAAATAAAATCTGGCTTGATGCTTAATACTATATACTAAATACTAATATGCCCGTAAGAAAAAAATATAGGGTGATAAGGTTAAATGTTCAAAGGAAAAGAGCCGCCGGGAAAAGAGGGGCCGGTTTTGGGCGGAATAAAAATAGTTTTGGTTTTCCCAAGCTAAGTTTTGGATTTCTCAAGTTTAAATCAGGAAATAAAAAAAGACTGATCAAGAAAAGCGCGGCGCCGTCGCTGTTTAGGAAAATATTTCGCTCTATAAGCTTAAGCTCGGGAAATAAAAAAAGGAACAAAGGATTGAAGAGAGTCTATAAAACTGTTTTTAAGCTGGCGATAATTTTATTTATAATCGGGCTGGCAGGAATGGCGGGGGCGTTTATATATTTTTCCAAAGACATTCCCGACCCGAATAAAATCGCTGACAGAAGCGTGGCGGAGTCCACGAAAATTTACGATAGAACCGGCAAGTATTTGCTTTACGAAATACACGGCGAAGAGAAAAGGACGGTCGTGAAGCTTGACCAAGTTTCGCAGCATCTCATAAACGCGACGATTGCGACGGAAGATCAGGGTTTTTATAAGCATTATGGAATTGATTTCAAAGGCATAATAAGAGCGGTTTATAAAGATATAATGAGCGGAGAAAGACTTCAAGGCGCGTCAACCATTACTCAGCAATTGGTAAAAAATTCAATTTTAACCACGGAAAAAACTTTAACGAGAAAAATAAAAGAAGTGATTTTGGCGGTTGAAACGGAGCAGAAATTCAGCAAAGATGAGATTTTGGAAATGTATCTGAATCAAATTCCTTACGGGTCCAACGCCTACGGCATTGAAGCGGCGGCGCAAACATTTTTCGGAAAATCCGCCAAAGATCTGGACATTCCGGAAGCGGCTTTGCTTGCAGGTCTTCCCAAAGCCACGACTTATTATTCTCCCTACGGCGCGCATCCGGAAGCGTTGGAAGCCCGCTATAAAAATGTAATCGTTCAAATGTTTGAAGAAGGATATATAAGCGAAGAAGAAAAGAAAAGCGCGCTGGAAGAAAATATCTTAGTAAAAATCAAGCCGTTTGAGGAAAGCATAAAAGCCCCCCATTTTGTAATGTTTGTCAAGCAGCAGCTAGTAGATGAATTCGGCGAGGAGAAAGTTGAGAAGGGCGGATTGAAAGTTTGGACGACTTTGAATTATGATATGCAATTGATCGCCGAAGACGCGGTAAATAAAGCGGTTGGAGAAAATTTGGCGAAATATAACGCGAAAGACGCGGCGCTGGTTGCGGTGAATCCCAAAGACGGACAGATTCTTTCTATGGTGGGAAGCAAAGATTATTTCAATATAGAAGATCAAGGCAATGTGAATGCCGCCATTTCGGATAAATTGCAGCCGGGATCTTCGTTCAAGCCGTTTGTCTACGCGACGGCTTTCAAAAAGGGTTATACTCCCGACACGATCCTTTTTGATGTCCGGACGAATTTCGGCAAAGACGGAAGCGGAAGGGATTATATTCCCAATAATTATAATATGAAATTTTCCGGGCCGGTAACGATAAGGCAGGCGCTGGCGAGATCTCTTAATGTTCCCGCCGTCAAAACTTTATATTTGGCCGGGATAAAAGACAGCGTTCAGACGGCTCACGATCTTGGCATCACCACTTTGAATAAACCGGAAGAATACGGACTTTCGTTAGTCCTTGGGACGGGGGAAGTCAAATTGCTGGATATGGTTTCGGCTTACGGAGTTTTTGCCAATGATGGGAAAAGAAATTCAGCGGTGAGTATTTTGAAAATAGAAGATTCTAAGGGCGAGGTTCTAAAAGAGTTTGAAGAAAATCCCAAAGCGGTTTTGAACGAGCAAATCGCGCGGAATATAAACAGCATTTTGTCGGACAACGGCGCGAGGTCCGCGACTTTTGGAGCAAGCAGCAAATTATATTTGCAGAACAGGCCTGTGGCGGCAAAGTCCGGCACGACGAGCAGTTTCAAAGATGCGTGGACAATCGGCTATACGCCGAGCTTGTCCGCGGGAGTTTGGAATGGAAATAACAACGGAACGGAGATGAAAAGAGGAGCGGACGGAAGCGTCATTGCCGCGCCGATCTGGAATGATTTTATGTCTCGCGTTCTGGCGCTTGATGAAATAGAAAATTTTATTGAGCCGGAAAAAATTGAAACAATAAAAGCCGTCCTGAACGGCAGCTATAAAAATGAATTGATCGTGAAAATTGACAAGGCTTGCGGCGACAAGCTGGCCGGCGAACTTACGCCGGAGAATCAGATTGAAGAGAAAAAATATACTGAAGTCCATAATATTTTATATTATGTCAAAAAGGACGATCCGCAAGGAGACTATCCGGCAAGCCCGCAAGACGACCCGTTGTTTAACAATTGGGAAGAATCGGTTCTGGCCTGGGCGAAAGAAAGCGCGGAAGAAGTGAACATTGATCCTCCGACGGAAGTCTGTTCGGTGAGGGAGGACGATAAAATGCCGATTTTGAAAGTCTCGTCTCCTCAAAACGACCAGATTATAAAGGACAATAAGCTGGCCATAAAAGCGGAAGCGTTCACCGTTTTCGGCTTGAAGCAAATGGATTTCTATTTTGACGATATTTTAATAGGCGTCGGCAAAGAGTCTCCTTATGAAGTTTCCTATAAGCTGCCGGCGGGAACCACAGAAGGAATGCACACGGTTACAATCAAAGTTTATGATCAAGTTGAAAATTCCACGGCAAAGGAAATACAAGTGATTGCGAGCAATGATAATACATCTTTATATTTAAAGCCTATTTTGGACACTGACTTTCCGTTTATCATTAATATTGCGACAAGCGGAACGGAGACAAAAAATGTCATTTTCTATTACCAGCTGGACAGTATTTATGACGCTGACCTGAATTTGATCAGCAAGCCCGGACTAAAACAAGAAATCGGCTCGGCAACTTTCCCCGTCCCGGGCGAAACCAATCTATATCAGATTCTTTGGGAAGAGGACAAACAATATTTCATTTCCGGAAAATATAAAATCTTCGCGGTGATGGAAGACAACGGCGGGAATTTTTTTGAGAGCAATAAAAGGTTTGCGGAAGTGAAATAGATTGTATCGTATTGCTTTATTGTTGTATTGTTATTTTAATAATGTAGCAATATGTTTTGAATTATGAAATGTTTCAAACTGTCATTCTGAATTTAGTTCAGAATCTGTCTCGCTGCAAGATTTTGTTTTTATGTATTTCAAAAAACTATAGATTGCAAATAGAAAGATCCTGAAATAAATTCAGGATGACAAAATTATTTTATAATTTAACAAATTTAACAATTTAATCTTATGATCACCAAAACATATCTTGATGGAAAATTAAACCAGTTGGAAGAGAAAATAAAAAGAACGATTGATGTTAAAGATAATAGGCAGACGGAAGAATTAAGCGCGGAGATTAAAGAACTGCGAAATGCCGTTAAACTGCTGGATGAAAAAGTCGCGGAAAATAGGGATATATTGGAAAATTATTTGAAAGAGCGCAACGGCGCTGCTGATAATAATTCAGAGGAATTGAAACAGCCGGTTGAGAATTTTCAGGAAGCTGGAAATGCGGAAGAGAATAATAAGAGTAACGATGACAATGATGCGATTACTTCGGATATTTGAACTAAAGCAAGCGGGCAGTTGTGCGATGCCATTGACACATCCCGAATATTCTGCTATTTTTCAAGTGCTTGAAGATTTTGATCTTTAAGCGCAAGGAGGAAAAATAAAATGAATTTAGATGAAAAGGAATTGAATTCTGCTGAAGCTATGCTTATAACTATCAGCCAAGAAGGAATTATAGATTTAAAATATTTAACAATTTTCTATAATTATGACACGGTATTCTCTTGGCTTAAAGACAGAGGACTAATAGTTGATGGACATTATAAGTTAGGTGTTGCAGAAAAAAGATTTGCCGCTCTTACGAGAAAAGGGCGGGACGCTATGGAGAAAGAAAAGAAGGGAGAAATCATTGAACATTTGAAGAATATAATGAGGCATAAATAATAAGTCCTCATTCTTTTTTTGCTCAAAATTGGAAAAAAGGTATAATGGTATTAAGGGGCAAAATAAACTTATTAACGCTATGGACAAAAAAACCAAAAAATTAATTCTGATTGACGCGAACGCTCTGATGCACAGGGCGTATCATGCTTTGCCGCCGTTAACTACTAAAAAAGGGGAGATGGTGAACGCGGTCTATGGATTTACTTCCGTGCTTTTGAAAGTTATCAAAGATTTGAAGCCGGATTATATGATCTGCGCGTTTGATGTGGCGGGCGGGACTTTTCGGGATAAGATTTACAAAGATTACAAAGCAGGCAGGGTAAAGCCGGGGCAGGAATTTTACAACCAAATTCCGATTATAAAAAAGGTGGTGAAAGTTTTGAATATTCCGATTATAGAGAAGCAGGGTTTTGAAGCGGACGATATAATCGGAACGCTATCAAATGGAAAATGGAAAATGTCCGCCTATGGCGGATCCGCTAAAAGCGGAGAAACTGGAAACTGGAAAACAACAATTGTGACGGGCGATTTGGATGTGTTGCAGTTGGTAAATGAGAATACGGAAGTTTTTACTTTGCGGAAAGGAATTAAAGACACGGTGATTTATGACGAGAAGGCTGTTTGGGAAAGATATAATTTAAAGCCGGAGCAGATTGTTGATTTCAAAGGCTTGCGCGGCGATCCGTCGGACAATATTCCGGGAGTAAAAGGCATCGGCGAAAAAGGGGCGATTGATTTATTATTGAAATTCGGCTCAATAGAGAAACTTTATGAAGCGATTGAGCGGAATAAAACGGGCGATTTGATCAAGCCGAAAATAAAAGAGAAACTAATCGCGCAAAAAAAAGAAGCGCTGATGAGCAAAGAATTGGCGACGATAAAGCGTGATATGGACATAAAATTAAATCTGGAAGATTGTGTTTGGGGAGATTATGATAAAGCGGAATTGAACAATTTATTCAGGGATTTGGAATTTTATAGCTTGATGAATAGAGTGGATGAAGCGGGACGAAATGGAGACTCGGTCTCCAATCCGGAGACCGAGTCTCCATTTCGGGGTGGCAATAAAAAATATGTGAGATATATAATTTTGGATACGGACGAGAAGATAAATAATTTTTTGGCAGATTTAAAAAAACAAAAGAGGTTTGTTTTTCAGACGAGGAGCAGTGACGATAATATAAGCCGGAGGGATTTGACGGGAATGATTTTCGCGTGGGAAAAAAGCCCCATCTATTATGCGCCGCTGGTTTTTGCGGATAATAAGCCGAATTTATTTAACTCTTCTAATTTAAATAGCTGGCTCTACAGTCCCGAGGCGGGAACTATGGAGCCAGCCGATACTCTCGCCAAGCTAAAACCGATTTTGGAAGATGAGAATTACAAAAAGATCGGCTATTTTTTCAAACGCGATGTTGAAGCTTTGCATAATCATGACATAAATATCAAAGGGCTTGATTTTGACATTATGCTGGCGGCGTATTTGCTTGATCCCGGAAAAAGGGATTATAGCAAAGACAAAATTATTTTTGATTATTTGGGAAAGCATAATCTTAATTCTATTTCAAAGGAAGATAAAGATGCTCTTGTAAAAAATGAAACTAATAATGATAAAGCGCAGATAGGCTCCGGTCGGGAGGTTGAAGCCAATGGCGCCAACGATTTAGAGGAGAAAATAAAAAGCGCCAATGAGATCGCAAAGCTCAGCCATCTTTTTGAGCTTTACGAAATTTTAGGAGATAAATTGAAAGAGTCGGGGATGGAAAATTTGTTTTATAAAATTGAAATGCCGCTTATAAAAATATTGGTAAAAATGGAAATGAATGGCGTTAGCTTGGACACAAAGCTTTTGAAAATTCTTTCGGGCGAATTGGCGGAAAAAATTTTTGAATTGGAAGAAAAAATTCATAATCTTTCGGGCGATAAAAGTTTCAACATAAATTCCTCCCAGCAGCTCTCGCAAGTTTTGTTTGAAAAAATGAAACTGCCGACGGAGGGCATCAAAAAAACGCAGACCGGATATTCAATCGCGGCGCCGGAAATGGAGAAGTTAAAAAAAGAACATATTATTGTAAGTTTTATTTCCGAATACAAAGAGCTGGTTAAGCTTAAAAACACCTATGTTGACGCTTTGCCAAAATTGATCAGCAAGAAAACAAACAAGCTTCACACTACATTCAATCAGACGGTGACGGCGACCGGAAGGCTTTCGTCGTCTAACCCTAATTTGCAGAATATTCCAATCAGAACCGAAGTGGGAAGGAAAATCAGAAAAGCTTTTGCCGCGGAGCCGGGCAGAAAACTTGTTTCTGCGGATTATTCTCAGATAGAATTGAGAATAATCGCTATGGTTTCCGGCGACGAGAAAATGAAAGAAATATTCAACAATGGCTTGGATATTCACGCGGCGACGGCGGCGGAAGTCAATCAAGTTCCGCTGGAAAAAGTCACGGCGCAAATGAGAAGAGCCGCCAAGGCTTTGAATTTCGGCGTGATTTATGGAATGGGAGTTTTCGGATTCGCGCAGTCGGCTGGGATTGAAAGAGAGAAGGCGAAGGAATTTATAGAAAATTATATGAAGAAATTTTCTGGCGTCGCCGCGTATATAGAAAAGTCAAAAGAAGACGCCAGAAAAATCGGATACGCCGAGACGATTTGGGGGCGCAGGAGATATTTGCCGGGGCTTAATTCTTCTAACGGAATTATCAGAAGCGGCGCCGAAAGAATGGCGATCAATATGCCGATTCAAGGAGCGGCGGCCGATGTCATCAAAATCGCAATGCTTAAGATTGACAAGTGGATTGAGGAGTATAATGCTAAAATTAGTTCGCCGCAGTCCGAGGCGAGACTGCGACGTGGCGAGGAAGACGCTAAAAATAATAATGCCGTCCAACTTCTTCTTCAAGTCCACGATGAATTGGTTTTTTCCATAAAAGAAGAAAATGTTTCCGAAGCGGCGAGAGAGATAAAAAGAATTATGGAAAGCAGCCACCTTGAACTGAACGGCAAAAAAATAGACTTTCCCGTGCCGATAGTTGTAGATATTAAGGCGGGGGATAATTGGGAGGAGATGGAAAGCATATAAGCATTTAAGCATACTAACATTTTAACAAAATTTTGGAATACAAACATGTTAAAATGTTAACATGTTTGTATATTAAAATAATTCTCTGTCTTTGTTTTTATTGAAGTAATATTATATAATGAAGGCGGGTTGATAAATTAAGTTTTTAATTCAGACGCCAAGCGCGAATTGGAGTCCTTGCGAAAGTAAGGATGAGGTTTCGCGAGCTTGGCGCATTTCAGAAGAATTGCGATATTTTTTCCTGACTTTCGTCAGGACTCCTGAATATTAAATTCACTAGCAATAAATTAACAAATATAAATATGATCATGGATAAAATAAATAAAAAACAAAAATCTTATATTGCGGCGGGGGCGGTTTTGTTGGTCGCCGCGTTTTTTATTGGCAGTAATATTAATAATTTAGGAAGCGTATTAAAAGGCAGGACGATAATTATTAAAAATAATTCAGCGAATAATGAAGTTATAAACAACGACAATGAAGAAAACAATGGCGAAAAAATTATAGAAGAAGAAAAAGAGAGAAGTTTGATAAACGGAGTTCCGTGCGATAACGCGAAGAATAGGCCGTTTGCGGTGATGCTGGCGGGGGATTTGGAGGCTTGGCCTTTGAGCGGGATCTCACAAGCGGATTTGGTTATTGAAATGCCGGTGGTGACAGGCGGAATCACGCGATATATGGCGGTTTATGTTTGCAACGAGCCGGAAGACATCGGAAGTGTTAGAAGCGCGCGGCATGATTTCATTCCGCTGGCGATGGGGTTTGACGCGATTTTCGCGCATTGGGGCGGATCGCATTTCGCGCTGGACAAATTGAATAACAAAATTATGGACAATGTCAACGCTTTATATTTAGACGGAACCGTTTTCTATCGCAAGCCCGGATTTTTAAAGCCGCATGACGGATTTACAAATATACAAAGGATGGAAGAATATTCCGAAAGAATTGGGTATAGAATGGAAAGCCAATTTGAAGGATATAAATTTTATGACGACGAAAGCCCGATTGATAAAAATGGAAAATTATCCATCGGCTATCTTTCGGTTTATGAAGTTGAGTATGAATATAGCAAAGACACAAATTCTTATTTAAGAACAAAGGGCGGCAAAGAAGACAAAGACAGGCTTACTTCAAGTCAAATTTCCGCGAAAAATGTGGCGATAATGTTTGCCGCGTCAAGGCAGATTGAAGGGCAGTATAACGATATGGACATTGAAGGCGAGGGCGGCGCGATTGTCTATCAAAACGGCCGGGAAATCAAAGGGAAATGGAAAAAAGACAAAACGGATATGAAATCAAAATTATATTTTTATAACGAGTCGGGAGAAGAAATCAAATTTGTCCCCGGCCAAATCTGGATCCAAGTCGTCCAGCCGAATCAGGAAGTGGAGTGGGAATTGGAATTATGAATTATGAATTATGAATTATGAATTAAGCTATTTTAATAGAAAGCTTAATACTTAATACTTAATACTTAATACTTAATACCGCATACTAAATACTAATCGTATGACAAATAACAAAAAAAACATTTACCTCTATTTCGGCGATGATGATTTTACGATCGCGGAAAATATCAGAAAAGAAAAAGAAGCTTTTGAGAAAAAAAATGGCGGAATAAATACACACGAGATTGATTGGAATAACCAAAATTTAAGCAAAGACGAAAAGCTGGGCAAGCTTCAAAACGGATTGATGTCTGGGTCGCTTTTTAGTTCGGAAAAATTATTAGTGATAAAAAACAGTTTGTTTTATTCAAATTCCAAGGCTAAAAATTCCACCGTTTCAAAAGAAGAAACGCAGGAAGCGGTTTCCGGCGATGATCTGGAAAACAATGATGAGAAAGAAAAGATAATTCTGAAATATCTGGCCAATCCGCAAAAGGAAATCAAGATATTTTTTGTTGAAAAGAGTTTGGATAAAAGAAAAAAAATATACAAGGAATTGCTTAAGCTTGAAAAATCGGGCGCGGCGGAAATGAAAGAATTTTCAATGCCAGCTGACTTCAAATTTGAAAGCTGGATAAAAAACAGAATAGAAAAGTTTGGCGGGAAAATCAGCAGAGACGCTCTCGGCGCTCTTATAATTTCTCTGGGAAAAGGTCTGGCGCAAAAAGACAGAAGCGGGAAAATGAATCAGTCGTATAATTTATGGGAAGCCGGCAATGAAATTGAAAAGCTGGTAAATTATCGAGAGGGAGAAGAAATCGAAAAAGAGGATGTGGAATTGCTGGTGAAGTCAAAGGTGGATATGAATATATTCAATCTTATAGACAGCATAAGTTCAAAAAATAAAAACAAGGCGGCTCTTCTTTTGAATAAGCAGATAGAAGAAGGGTTGAATGAGAATTATATTCTGACGATGTTTGTCTACCAGTTCCGCAATTTGATAAAAATAAAAAGCTTGCTTGATCAGGGATTCGCCAATCCGCAAATTGTCGCGCGGACAAAAATGCATCCTTTCGTCGTCCAGAAAACCGTTCAGCAGTGCCAAAAATTTGAAATGGAAGCTTTGAAAAAAATATACCAAAAGCTTTTTGACGCGGACTTGGCGATTAAAACGGGAAAAATGGACGCCAGATTGGTTTTGGATTTGCTTGTTGTGTCCGTATAAAAAACAAACCACTCTTTTTAAAAATGGTTTGTTCTGGTCTATTCCCCGTTTTTGTTTTATCCTTTTATCTTCTTTTTGAATATTTAAATATTCTTCTTACTTTTTTAATGATTTTTGCCGCAGAGAATTTACTTTTCTTGCCAGCGCGGATTTTTTTCGAGAAGCCGTCCTTTTCTTGATAATTCCGTTTTTAGCGGTTTTATCTATTTGCTTGTAAGCGTTTCTGAGAGTCTCTTCGATTTCTTTCAACTTATCGGCGGTGATCGTCTCGGTTTTTTTATTCAAAGCATTTACAAGATCATTCAAGCTTTTTATGACCTTTTTCATTCTAACTTTTGACCTTGTGTTTATATCTCTTTTCTTTTTGCTTTGTTTCAAAGATTTCTTCGCTGATTTTGAATTTGGCATAAATTGGGATGGAATTAATGGATTAATGAATTACGAATTAACAGATTGATGATTAAATACTATTACAATTCGCAGAGATTGTCAAATTGAATTAAATGCAACGGGGATAAAAATAAAAAAAAAGGGGGGGGGTGGCTTTTGGCTTATCCCCCTTTTTATATTTATTTTTTATCTTCCCCGTCTTTCTTTTTCTCATCCTTCACTTCTTCATATTCTCCTTCAACCGGACCTTTGTTTTCTTCCTCTTTTTTCTTTTCACCTTCCGCTGTTTGTTGGGCTTGCTGGTACATTGCGGTGCCGATTTTTTGGGCTTCCAGAGACAATTCTTCCGACGCTTTTTTAATCGCTTCAGAGTCATCGCCGTCTTTTACTTTTTTAAGAGCTTCGACTTTTTCTTCAATAGTTTTTTTATCTTCCGGCTTGATTTTATCTCCGGAATCCCGCAGAAGTTTTTCCGTCGTGTAAATAAGCGTGTCGGCGTTATTTTTAATTTCAATCTTTTCTCTTTTTTTCTTATCCTCTTCGGCGTGGACAGCTGCGTCTTTTTGCATCTTGTCAATTTCCTCTTTGGAAAGCCCGCTTGACGCTTCAATTCTGATGGACTGCTCTTTGTTTGTCGCTTTGTCTTTTGCTTTGACGTTTAGAATTCCATTAGCGTCAATGTCAAAAGTAACTTCAACTTGCGGAACTCCTCTTGGAGATGGCGGGATGCCGTCCAGAATAAATCTGCCGAGAGATTTGTTGTCCGCCGCCATTTCTCTTTCTCCTTGTAAAATATTAATTTCCACTGAAGGCTGATTATCAGCCGCGGTTGAAAAAACTTGGCTTTTAGCGGCAGGAATAGTCGTGTTCTTTTCAATAAGTTTTGTGGAAATTCCGCCCATTGTTTCAATTCCTAGCGAAAGGGGAGTCACGTCTAAAAGTAAAACATCTTTCACATCTCCCCGCAAAACCCCTCCCTGAATGGCGGCGCCGAGGGCAACCACTTCATCGGGATTAATTCCTTTATGCGGTTCTTTTCCGAAAAACTTTTTTACTAATTCCTGCACGGCCGGCATTCTGGTCATTCCGCCGACCAGGACAACTTCGTTTATATCGCCCACGCTAAGTTTTGCGTCTTTCAAAGCGTTTTTGCACGGTGCGAGAGTTTTCTGAATTAAATCATCAACAAGCTCCTCCAATTTCGCTCTTGTCAATTTTAAATTCAAGTGTTTCGGACCCGAAGCGTCAACTGTGATAAACGGCTGGTTTATTTCCGTTTCAACGGAAGTGGAAAGTTCGTGCTTCGCTTTTTCTCCGGCTTCTTTCAGTCTTTGAAGCGCCATTTGATCTTTGCTTAAATCAACTCCCTGGTCTTTTTTAAATTCTTCAACTATCCAATTGATTATTCTTTGGTCAAAATCGTCTCCGCCCAAATGGGTGTCGCCGTTAGTCGCCCGCACTTCAACCGTGTCGCCTCCGACTTCCAAAACCGAAACATCAAATGTTCCTCCGCCCAAATCATAGACGACGATTTTCTCATCTTTTTTCTTATTAAATCCGTACGCCAAAGCCGCGGCCGTCGGCTCGTTGATGATTCTTTTCACTTCCAGCCCCGCGATTTTTCCTGCGTCTTTTGTCGCCTGCCTTTGCGAGTCGTTGAAATACGCCGGAACAGTGATTACCGCTTCGGTGATTTTCTCTCCCAGTTTTTCTTCCGCGTCAGCTTTGAGTTTTTGCAAAATCATCGCGGAAATTTCTTGCGGAGTCCATTCCTTGTTTCCCATTTTCACTTTAACTCCGCCGTTCGCTTTGATAATTTTATACGGCAAAAGCTTCAAATCTCTCTGAGTTTCCTCGTCTTCAAAACTTCTTCCAATCAATCTTTTGATTGAGAAAATTGTGTTTGCCGGATTAGTGACGGCTTGTCTTTTCGCGATTACTCCCACAAGCCTTTCGCCTGTTTTGCTCATAGCGACGACGGAAGGAGTCGTTCTGTTTCCTTCTTTATTCTCTAAAATTCTCGGCTCTCCCGCCTCCACGATCGCCATCGCGGAATTTGTCGTTCCAAGATCAATCCCCAAAATTTTACTCATATTGTTTATTATTAATTGTTAAGTTATTATATTGTTATAAAATCCGCGACTACTCACTCTCTACAAAAATAATATTTTGTCATGCTGAACTTGTTTCAGCATCTGTATAATTACTACGCTTTTAAGTTATGATTTGGCGCAAAGAATTATATATTGTATTTACACAAAGATCTGTAATATAATTCTGTGAAATATATAAAATTAAAACCCGTCAACAGGACAGATTCTGAAACAAGTTCAGAATGACAATTTTTCTAAATTCTAGATTCAATATTCTAATTTCTATTCTTCTTTTCCTCCGCATCCCACATGGCATCCGGCGCATCCGGGACAACTGAATAACTCCTCTTCATTCACTTCAATCATCTCAACTCCGCAACAGAGCGGTTTTTTATCGCTATCATTCTCCTCCACGCTCCCACATTCTTTGACGCATTTGTATAATTTTGACATAAAATTTTATTGTTAAATTGTTAAATTGTTTTGTTCCAAATCCAAATTACTAATTACAACTTACAAATTACCATCTCCATTGACAACCCGCAAAAATAGTTTTATTATGTGGTTAATAAAAACAAAATTTGAGGAGGTGAGAGAAAATGGTAATAGTAAAAAAATCAGAAATAGCTAAACTTTTTGTAGTTATTATTGTTATGATGTTAATTTTATATTTAACTAGCGTCATAATCACCCCGCCTTACACAATAATGGCTATGGGAATAGTTTTGCTTTCTATGTTGTCAGTATTCTTTATGATAACATATGACAAGTAATTTAGTTTCAAATATTTGTACGCCAAAGAGCAAATGATATGCTCTTATTTTTTTTCTTTCTTCTTCCCCACCTTCACTTTCCCCGCCCTGATTACTTTTCCAAACATCTTATATCCTTTCTGAACTTCGGCAATAATTATTCCTTCTTCCTTATCCGATTCTTCTTCGCTTACTGATTCAAATGAGCTCGGATCAAATTTTTCTCCGACTGATTTTATTTCTTCCACGCCGGTATCTTTGAGAAAATTATCAAATTGGCTTTTAATGCACATTATCCCTTTCGCCCAATCGGTGTTTTTCAAATCTTCTGGCAAATGCTCTGCGGCTAAATTGAAACTGTCTATCGTCGGCAGAAGTTTTATAATCACATCTTCATTGGCGTATTTCCGAAACTCCCCCAAAAACTTTTCCTGATCTTTCTTATAATTCAAAAAATCCGCCTTCGCCCTCTGCCACCCCGCCAGATTTTCCTCCGCCTGTTTCTTGCGCTTTTCCAGCTCGCTTTCTTCCTGCGTTATATTGTTAATTTCTATTTCCTTATCCTTCCGCTCATTTATATTTTCATCTTTTATTTCTTCCGCGTTTTGAATACCTTCATCTTTATCTTGCTCTAAATTTGAATCTAAATTTGAATTTTGGCTTGACATAAATTCTAAGATTATGTTATATTAAAGGAAAGTTAAAGGAGGTAATGTCTTGTTAGAAACATTAGTTAGATTTGTTGAGATATTTTTGTTGCTATTAATAGTAATAAAATTAATTGCAACAATAATACTCAAGGGAAAATATGAAGCAAAACGAAGAAGGATTATGTCTGCTTTGGCTGCAATTGCTGTTTGGACTATTTTTGTAGTTTTGATTAATACTACAATGAAATCGTTATCAACGCTATCAATATTTGATTATATTATAGTAGTTGTAATGTTAGTTTATATCATTTACACCACCAGTGTCGCGTTAACCCACATTTCGCTCCTTGAAATTTAGCTAATGATAA
>CAYPQL010000031.1:0-18398 GCA_964412905.1 uncultured Candidatus Saccharibacteria bacterium | reverse complement strand
AGGGTTCGAAATGACAAATATTTATTTTGTAATTCAAAATACTTTACGGACTTTATAGACATTATAGGCTATATTATATTATCTGTCAACACCTTCCTGACAACAAACTGTTATAATATAACAGCTATATTAAGCTGTTATCTTATTTGTCATCATAAAACATACAATATTTATACCGCAACGATTGACATCTTCTGTTTTCTATGCTAGACTGGTTAGTTCAAGAGTGAGAAAGCAAACCCCACACTTAAATACGATAATCAAACAAGCTGTTAGTATTATGTGTGTAAGTGACGGGGTAAATGTTCTCAAATTCTTGATCTCTGAATAAATTCGGAGACTGCACATTTACAAATACTTTTTCGGAGATGGAGAACTGATTACCAAATTCTGACAGTTAATTTTCCATCTCTGAGGAGTCAAAAAATTCTGGCAGGAGAACCTTGTTAGGATAGGGTGGAAAAGGAGGAAAATAATTATGAGTGAAGCCTATGAGATAATTGGTAATATACAAGCTGTGGATACCCTTGAGCTACTAAATGATTTTGAAGTTGTTTCAACATTCCTTATAGAGCCATATCGTTATAGCGGATCAATAAAAACAAAGGTTGTTTTTAAATCTAGATTTAATCCTGACATAACGGCTACCCTAGAAGATAGTAGTGATGCTTGGAATGATAAAATCGCAACATTTAGTTTTAAAGAAGAACGGTTTGCCAGTCAAGGAGATATAAGAGAATGCGACGGAGCACATCTGATAACCCTAAACATGCTTGTAATTAAAAAAATGCCCAAAAAAGATAGAGAATTTTTAAAAACAGTTTTGGGAAAATTGGGATGTGAAGGCGCCAGGGCTAGATACCAAAAAACAACCAGAGAAATAGAAAAAATCTTGGAGGAAATATAAGCTAAAAGCGAGAAAAGACCGCACATCTTTTCTCCAATCAAATTTAAAAGGGCAAGGATTGAAAAGTCTAAAAAAAGACAATTCAATCCAAGCCCTTCTTTTTTTTGCGCAGAAAATAATCAATAAAGATACTTTCCAGTTGTTTTTTTATTCTATAAAAATATATTATACAATAAACTGAACTAATAGTCAATGTTATAAAAATAAACTTATTTATTCTTTACGATCTGACAATACTAAAATAAATCCTAAAACAAGCCAAAACATCAATCTTCCCTGTTGCAGAGTCCAGAAATAGTGATCAAAAAGTCCTATAAATATGAATGCGATTAAGATAGCAATTAAATAAGTATTTAAATTACTATTAAATGTTTCACGTGAAACATTATAAATCTCTCCTAATCGCCCCTTGTCGGATGAGGCGCAATCTTTTAAAATTGTTTCACGTGAAACAATATAACCCTCTACTAATCTTCCCTCGTTAAGAGAAGAGTCATTTTCTAATAAGGCCTTACGCTTGTCTGTCCGGTATATAGACAAAATATTGTTTTTGCCAATCATTAATAGTTTAAGTCTTTGGAGCACAGATAAAAACTTTTTTGTAAATGACATTATAAAATGTCGTTTACTTTTAGCAGGATTATTAAAATTTCTTAGTAATGAATTATATATAACACTTACGATAAATAATAAAAACAAAACTAATCCTATAATCCCTATTTCAGAAGCGATTAGAAAATAAATATTATGCTCCGGTTGATATTGCCATGGTTGTAATTTCTGGCTTATGTTACTTGACTTAATATAATTATCAATTTTAAAAATAGAAGTTCCAACGCCAGATCCGAATATAAGATTATTCGAAATTGTTTCACGTGAAACATTATTGTAAAAAATCCTTTCGTTTATTGCAGAATTATCAGATGCAGAGTTTCCATTATATAAATCTATGTCAAGCCTACTTGAGACAAGCGGTAAATTAATGCCAATTACAAAAATTATAATCATCAACGCAATAAACAACTCCTTATATCTAATAATTGGTTTTATATAAAAGTTATGTTGAAAAACTGTTAATAACTTGTTGAAAAGAGTATTTTTATGAGCTATACCTTGTTCGCTTGCCATATTTAAAGTTTCCCTGCTTTTTTCATGAGTAAGTTTTTTGGAAAATAATTTTAATGAATTAGGAGTTTTTTTGTCATAGTCTTCAAAATAGGGTTTATGAAGGGATGGAATTAAAGGTTGTAATAATAATTTAAGTCGATGATAACAATAGATTCCTGCCTTCGCAGAAAAGACAAAAATTGAGAAAATTGTTTCACGTGAAACATTTATAAATTTAAAAAATACTTTTATGGTGTTTTTATACAAATTAAGAATTTCAGTTTTAGCGGAAATGACAAAAGCTCCGTTTTTCTGAAGTTCCTTAGTAGTTTTGTCAGAAATTGTTTCACGTGAAACAATTTTATGGTTGCAGAAATAAAATATGCTTATTATAAACAAAGATAATAAAAATCCTAGCCACGCTGATCTGGAAAATGTAAAAAATAGTCCTGCGAGTTGAATAAATATAAAGAATGTCCAGAATAGAGAAGTTATATATACTTGACTTTCGGCGTCTTTTGTGTTATAAAAAGAGTTGGGCTTAATGATATTCACATAAGGCGCATCCGAAAACAATATTCGCAAATATTGCTTTATCTTAAGGATGGTCTGAAAAACTGCTGAAATTATACTTTTAAAATTCATTCTTTGAGTTAAATCATGGATTCCCGCCTTCGCGGGAATGACAAAAACGGAGTTTTTCAGAGGTTCCTTAATAAAAACATTTGAATTTCCAGTTATTAGATTAGGTTTTGTGCTTGACAAAGTGTCCCCTTTATGTTCTAAATATAAATAAATCGTAATCAATATTGTAAAAACTAAAAATCCGCCAAGAACATTAGGATGCGGGAAAGTTCCATAAGCTCTGATAATTTTGTCTCCGTCAACAAGAATTTTCGCCACTCCCGGAATTTGCGGACCGATAATTGATTCTCCTGTAATTTTAGCCAATATTGGAGAAGAAAAGGCTGAATGTTGCGCGATAAATTGATAAATTGCGATAACACTTTGCAAAAAACCGGAAAAAGCGAGAATAAAGAGGCTATTGATCAATACTTTGCTATTTTGTAAATTAAAATAAACAAAAATCATCAGCAGTGATAATTCAATGAATTTTGCGACTTGGAAAGCGCTTATTTCAAAATATTCCTTGTTTATAGCCAAATTTAGAACTAGCCATATAAGAAATAGAAACAAAAATAGCCATTTATTTTTCAAAAAGGCTGAAAGTGTATTTTTATTATGAAGGAGGTTTTGAAAAACTGCTAAAATTATATTTTTAAAACTCACTTTTTGAGTTAAATCCTGGATTCCCGCTCCCCGATCGGAGTCGAGGACAAGCTTCGCGGGAATGACAAAAGGTGGAAATACTATATTTTTAAATTGATAATTTTTTGATCTTAATATAGAAATAAGCCAAAAAACAAGGGCGAGGATCAGAAAAATGTCCGAAGCGTAAATAAAAAAAGCTGTCCACTCTGTAAATTCTCCGCTATAAAACGAATATTCCGTCAAAAAAACCTTCCTTGTCTGAAAGGGGATTGAAAGCAAAAATAAATAGAAAAAATAAAGATGTATGTTATTTAGATTTATTTTTTTGAATAATTTCATTGGAATAAGGGATTATTTATTGTCTTTAATGTAATTTTATCACAACAATACAAAAAATGATAGTTCTAATAATATCAGCTGGAAACACATAAGATACTGTGCTAAATTATACATAATCATTGACAATGAGAACTATCTATGATATACTGTCATTATAAATGAGAACTATAAAAATAACTAATATGGAAAAAGCTTTATTAAAAGAAATAATTTTAGAGCAACAGAAAGAAATTGAGCAAAAAATAAATGGAGGAACGGAAAGAACTGAATTGTCTCAACTGAATAAATATCTCAAACTCCCTCACACCATAATTATTGCGGGAATTCGTCGAGCGGGAAAATCGACTCTGCTTCTCCAAATTATGGAAAATTTTTATAAAGATAATTGTTATTATTTTAATTTTGAGGATGAGCGGCTTTTGAATTTTGAAGTTGAAGATTTTAACATGCTTTATGAATTATTCTTGGAAATAAAAGGAAAGAAAAAAACTTTCTTTTTTGATGAAATTCAAAATATAAGCGGTTGGGAAAATTTTGTCCGTAGAATGCAAGATCAAAAAAATAAATTTTTTATTACCGGTTCCAACGCTTCTCTCCTTAGTAAAGAGTTAGGGACAAAACTTACCGGTAGATATGTATATGTTGAGCTCTTGCCGTTTTCTTTTAAGGAATATTTGTTTTTTAAAAATGTTTCCTTTGACAAGAATTCATTTTTTCAAACCGAGGAAAGAGCAAAGTTGAAAAAAAGCTTCAATAATTATTTAAAAGATGGCGGAATGCCGGAATATTTAAAATATAAAGAAAAAGAAATTCTGATAAGAAGCTACGAAGATATTTTATATCGCGACATTGCGACTCGTTATGATATAAAACAAGTTAAGGCCTTGCGAGAACTAGCTCTCTATCTTTTGAGCAATTTGTCTGAGCTGTTTTCATATAATAGCCTGAAAAATTTTCTAAAATTGGGCAGTGTGAATACTGTCAAAAGCTATGTGGAATATTTGGAAAATAGCTTTTTGATTTTTACTGTTAATTTGTTTTCTTATTCTCTGAAACAGCAGTTTGTCGCGCCCAAAAAAGTCTATTGCATTGACAATGGCTTGGCAAACAGCATTTCCTTTAGATTTTCAAAAGACTATGGGAAATTTTTGGAAAATTTAGTTTTTCTGGAGCTTAAAAGACGAAAAAAAGAAATTTATTATTATAAAACAAAAAATGGTTTGGAAGTTGATTTTTTGATAAGAAAAGAAAACAAAATAGAAAATTTAATTCAAGTGACGAAAAGCTTGGGCGATTTTAAAACAAAAGAAAGAGAGATAAAAAGTTTAGTCGCGGCTATGGAAGAATTAAAAATAAAAAATGGGTTGATACTTACAGAAGATGAGGAAGATTTAATTAAAGACAGTGGCGCCACAATAACTGTTCTGCCGATTTATAAATGGCTGTTGGAAGATGGGAAATAAGATGAGATTTTGAAATAGTAAAAACATTTTTTTTAGAATAGCGGTATAGAAATTAAATACACTATGATAATATGAATTATCATAGTGTTTTTGTTTAACAATTTTTTGCGCAAAAAAAAGAAGGGCTCGGATTGAATTATTTTTCAATCGTCGCCCTATTAAGGATCTCTCGCAAACAAAATAATAAAATTGTTTATTTTTCTTATTAATGCCTCTATCCTTTTCCTTTCTCTAAAAGGAATTCTTCGAATATATATTTTTCCTTCTTCGGCTTTTACGAAATAACCAAGGATTATATTGTGTGGCTCTCGTAATCCTGGATGAGACTCTCTGATAATATAGATAATTTCCATATTATCGCCGTCGTTTGCTATACTAATACCGTCAGCTGGCCCAGAACTCATCCGGTGATTATTATTTTCTATATCATGGGTTTCAATATTTTCTCTCTTATTACTCAAAACAAATTCTAACGCTTTCATTATTTTTCCTCCTTTCAGACCGCAACTTATTTATTGCGAGCTGAAAAAAAGCGGAGAAAAATCAGTGTGCCTAATTTCTCTCCAAATTTGAAACCTATTTTGCGGGTGGTTTTCTTACCACAACGCAAAGTTTCACAAACTCCTTTGTTCTGCCTCTGAATATCTCCGTCATTCCTACTTGAACCTTAATATTCTTGAATGACACTTCATTAATCTGACTACCCCAGCCAAAGCGCTGAAGTGGAATAAGATATTCCATTGAACCTGGACCAGTGCCATTACTGACACTGAAGATGGCCCCTGCTCTGGAAGTATCTATACCCCATTCTCTAATATTGATCGCTATTGTCTGATTGCCGGCATTAGTAATCACTAAAGGTTCTTCCATGCTAGCAAAATCAAGCGCCTTTGATGTTCCAACTGTGCCATTAAACATTGTTTTTATAATGGCAAAGTTATAGTTCTTGAAACTTTCAGAACTAGTAAGATCCACTGCTCCTGCCGGTATTGCCAATATGAATATTATCAGCAATGTCAATATTCTCGTACTTCTTCTCATAATTTTTCCTCCTTTCCACTCTATTCTAACAAGGTTCTCCTGCCAGAATTTTTTGACTCCTCAGAGATGGAAAATTGATTGTTAAAATTTAGACAATCAATTTTCCATCTCCGAAAAAATATTTGTAAATGTACAGCTCCGAATTTCTTCAGGGGTTAAGAATTTGAAAACAATTGCTTTCTTATTCTTGACTAATCAGTATAGCACAGAAAAACCATATCGTCAATAGTCTTGGACTGAATAAAGCACAGTTTTTAGATTAAATGATAATTACTTTAATATCAGCCATTATTTATATATACTTTGTTGTCGGATAGTATTGACAATATAACAACCATAGATTATAATATAGATATAATCAATTTCTCACTGTCATTGCGAGCCCTGTACTCAGGGCGAAGCAATCTCGGTTTCGGTTATAGATTGCTTCGTCTCCGCCAGCTGGCGGATCCTCGCAATGACAAAAAGAGAGTACTTCGTAATTCAAATAACTTTATAACTATTCCTTTATGAGACAAATTCTCAAACAACTTAATTTCTCCGATAAAGAAATTGATATCTATCTTGCCGCCTTGAAACTTGGCAGTGCTTCCTTCACGGAACTTTCAAAACTGGCGGGCATAAAAAGACCGACAACTTATGCTGTTTTGGAAAAACTCAAAGAAAGAGGGCTTATTTCTTTGAGCAGTAAAAAGGGCAAGCAGATTTTTGTGGCGGAAGACCCTGAAAAATTACTCAGATTGCTAGAGGAAGAAAAAGAATTATTTGTTAAAAAGGAAGAGGAGCTAAAAAATGCCTTGCCGAAGCTAAAAGCTCTGACTAAAAAAGACACTGCCGTGCCGATTATCAGATATTATGAAGGAAAAGAAAATGTTTGGAATATTCCCGAGGACTTGGCAAAAAGCGAACAGGAAGCGTGGATTATAGCCCCAGGAAAAATATATGAATTTTTTGAATTAAATCGTTTTTTAAAAAAAGTTACCATGGAACGAAAGCGAACGGGCGCTAAAGTGAATATAATAACTGATCATAATCCTGAAATCATTAAGGCATGGAAAACAAATGAAAGCTTTCGAGATTATCGCTTTATGCCCAAAGAAATCGAAATGAATGCCGTTTTTCATCTTTACGCCAACAAAATCTCAATTATTTTTCTTAGAGATCCGCTCAATGGACTAATTATTGAAAACGAGGAGCTTTTTAAGGTTTTCAAATTTATGTTTGATTCGCTGTGGAAGGAGCTGGAAGGGAAGAATCTGCCGAAATAATTTTTTATTTCCCAAAACCCAGTTTTAAGAAATTAGAACATCTGGTGTTTATGAATAAATTCTTTAGGCAAAGGGCTTTACAAACTTTTGACTTTCGATATATCTCCTTTACCATTTGCCATTTTTTATGCTAAACTGGAATTATGGATATTTCACAAGAAATAAAATCTATTATTAGCAGGCTTGAAAAAGGCGGGGTTGAGGCTTATGTCGTGGGCGGACCAGTTCGCGATTTTTTGCTTGGCAAAATTCCCAAAGATTGGGATATAACGACGAATGCCAAGCCGGAAGAAATTCAGAAAATATTTCCGGAAAGTTTTTATAATAATAAATTTGGAACGGTGACGGTCGTAAATAAAGAAACAGAGGATGAAAAATTGAGAAATGTTGAAATTACAACCTATAGAGTTGATGTCGGTTATAGCGACAAGCGGCATCCGGATGAAGTTAAATTTACGCCGAATCTAAAAGATGATCTGGCAAGACGAGATTTCACAGTGAACGCGATGGCGTTGGAAGTCAAAAATCGAAAGTCTGTAAAATCCATAAAGTCTATGAAGTCTGAAAAACATTTAAAATCAAAAGATAATTATGAAATCATAGATTTATTTAATGGCCAAGAGGACTTGAAAAATAAAATCATTAGAGCGGTTGGAAATCCTGATGAAAGATTTAAAGAGGACGCGCTTCGGATGTTGCGCGCAGTTCGTTTTGCGTGCCAGCTTGATTTTGAAATTGAAAAAGATACTTTTAAGGCGATTCAGAAAAATAAAGATTTAATGAAGTTCGTTTCTGGCGAAAGAATCAGGGATGAATTTGAAAAAATTATTTTATCAGACAAAGCTTACGAAGGAGTTGAGCTTTTGCGAGAATCGGGACTGCTAAAACATATAATTCCAGAATTGGAAAGCGGAATTGGCGTTGGGCAAAATCGCCATCATACTTATACGATTTATGAACATTCCGTTTTATCGTTGAAGCATTGCCCAAGCAAAAAATTGGAAGTTAGGCTGGCGTCTTTATTCCACGATATCGCCAAACCTCAAACGAAAGCGGGAACTGGGCAAGACAGCACTTTTTATAATCACGATTATCTCGGCGCCAAATTCGCCAAGAAAATTCTGGCACGCTTGAAATTTCCAAACAAGACAATTGAAAAAGTTTCGCTTCTTGTGAAAAATCATATGTTCTTTTATAGCGTTGACGAAGTTTCGGAAGCGGGAGTGCGAAGACTTATCAAAAGAACGGGCAAGGAAAATTTGAAAGATCTAATGGACTTGCGAATCGCGGATCGCCTCGGAAGCGGAGTTCCAAAAGCCAAGCCGTATAAATTGCGCCACCTTGAATACCTGATTGAAAAAGTAAGCAAAGATCCGATTTCCGCCAAGATGCTCAAAATAAACGGGCAGGATATTATGAAAATTTTAAATGTTTCCCCCGGCCCGAAAATCGGCGCGATTCTGAAAGTTCTTTTATCCGAAGTCATAGAAGACCCGGAAAAAAACACCAAAGAATATCTTGAAAAAAGAACAAAAGAATTAAATAAATTATCCGCGGAAGAAATTCAAAAAAGCGAGAAAGTAATAAAAGAGAAAAAGGAAGAGGAGGATTTAAAAGATAAGAAGAAGTTTTGGGTGAAATAAATTTAATGCATTTCAGGAGCTGGGCTCCTGAAATGCATTTTTATTATTTTACATCTTGACTTTCGGCTGATTGTGGTTTAGGATTTGGGGTAGGAGGAGGTAATAAAATGTCGAAAAAGAAACCAACTGTTGAAGAGATTCGCAATGCTTTGGCGGGAGTTGGTAATGATGAATGGCGCAATAATATTTTAAGTCATGCATCGATTAAAAATCTCGCAAAAGCGCAAGAATTGCTTGATGAGCTAAAAAAGGAAGAAGAGGTGAGAAATAATGGGAGCGTTGCCGGCAATTGTCGCTGCGCATAAAAGCAATAGCAATTTTGGTCTTAATGATTTAATAATTGCTTTTGCCATTGCGGTGGTGTTATTGGTGCTTTTTTATTTCTATAAAAAAAGAAAAAAAGTTGAGCCAACAATACCAAGAAGCGCTTATGATATGGAGTGGGATTAATGAAGGACGATAAGCTCCTTCTCTTTTTTTGTCCAAAATTTTGAAAAATGTCCGGGGAGATGAGAAAAAAACCAAAAAATAAAAAATGTCATTTCGAACGCCTCGTGAGAAATCTATAAACAATAGCGGACAGAAAGAACGATTAATTTAAATATAATTTATAGATCTCTCAATCGCTGAGGCTCATTTCGAGATGACAAGTTCTGTGGACAAGCCCTGTAGAATTTCGCATAAGCCTTTATAAGTGGTATAATGAAAAAGTAAAAACTAAACGCGCAGCAAGCTAATACTTACTAAATCTAACGAAGCAAATTATTTTATGCAAAAACGCCATCTTGTGAACAAAAAATATCCGGAGAAATTCGCGAGGGAATTTCCGGAGCTGTCGCCGATTGTTTTGCAATTGCTGTGGGACAGGGAAATAAACAGCCAAACTTTGATTGACGAGTTTTTTAATCCTGATTACGAGCAGGATATTCACGATCCGTATTTGCTTAAAGATATGGACAAAGCCGTGAAAAGGATATTTCGCGCGCTGGAAAATAATGAAAGAATAACGGTTTATGGGGATTATGACGCGGACGGAGTGACTTCTTCCGTTGTTATGGTCAACACGCTTTTGGAAATAAAATCAGCCATCAGCCAGATTGGAAAAGATGAAGCGAAAAAATTTATAGACATTTATATTCCGGATAGAGAGCTTGAAGGATATGGAATCAGCGAGAAAGCGATAGATGAAATCAAAGAGAGAAAAACCAATTTGATCATCACCGTTGACTGCGGAATTTCCAGTTTTGAAAATGTAGAATTGATAAAAAAAATAAACATAGACATAATTATCACTGATCACCACCACATTCCGGAAAGAGTTCCCGAGGCGCTGGCGATTTTAAATCCCAGACAAAAAGATTGTAATTATCCCTTCAAAGAATTGGCGGGAGTGGGCGTGGCGTTCAAGCTGGCGCAAGCGCTGATTAAAAAACTACCAACTACCAACTACCAACTACCCACTAATCTACCTGTTGGATTTGAAAAGTGGCTTTTGGATTTGGTCGCTCTGGGGACGGTGGCGGATTGCGTGAATCTTACGGGCGAAAACAGGACTTTGGTAAAATACGGACTTTTAGTAATTAACAAAACAAAAAGAACGGGATTGAAAAAGTTAATCCAAAAAGCGGGGACGAGAATAAGAGAAAATGGAAATGTTACGGAAACGAAAACGATTGACACGGCTTCCATAAGTTTTATGCTTGCGCCGAGGCTTAACGCCGCCGGCAGAATGGACCACGCCAATACCTCGTATGAACTTTTGATTTCCGACGATGAAATTGAAGCGGAAGAGCTTTCTTCCAAGCTTGAAAAAAACAATCAGACGCGGCAGAGGATCACCGAAAAAGCTATGGCGGAAATAAAACAAAGAATTGAAAAGTATAAAAAATTGCCCAAAATTATTATTGAATCGGATCCGGAATGGAGAATCGGAATCGTCGGATTGGTTGCCGGAAAATTAGCCGATGAATATTCAAGGCCGATTTTGGTCTTGCAGGAAAAACAAGAATTAAGCGCGGGATCGGGAAGAAGCATTCCGGAATTTAATTTAATTGAAGCGATTGAAAAATGCCAAGATTTATTGATCAGTTTCGGCGGACATTCGCAGGCGGCGGGGCTGAAAATTGAAAATAAAAACTTCAAAAAGTTTAAAAAAAGGATTGAAGAAATCGCGGATGAAATTTTAAAAGACGAAGATCTCATTCCTTCAATAGAGATAGATTACGAAATAGACCACGAACAAATAAACTGGCAGCTGTTTGACGAGATTGAAAAATTCAAGCCGTTCGGGCAGGGGAACAAAAGGCCGGTTTTTTTGGCGAGAAAGTTGGAAGTGCACGAAATTAGAGCGGTTGGAAATGACAGCGCGCATCTCAAGCTTTGTTTTAAAACAATTCTAGAAAATAAAACCGTCAAATATTTTCCGGCCATCGCTTTTCGACTCGGAAAACTGGCGGAAGAAATGCCGGATGGAAAGCCCGCTCTCCGCTGGGGCGATATCGTTGATGTCGTTTTCCAGCTGGAAATAAACGAATGGAACGGAAACAGGGAATTGCAGATGAATGTGCTGGATGTGAAGATTAGCGAATAACTTTCAACTTTACGAACTTTATAGACTTTTAACTTACGCCGTCTAGCCTATATTTTAAAAATAGGCTACAATATAAGTGTTTAATATTAAGATCAAAAATATGAAAAATGAAAATAAGTGGCAATGTTCGTCAACGGCTAAGTTTATTATGATAATAACCATAATTATGATGATTGGAACTCTTTTCGGAACGATCGGGCATTTAATATCGAAAATTCCTTGTAGTTGCATGACGGAAAATAAAGAATTTAAAAAAATCGTTAGAAATGAGATTGACAGCTGGCAGGCTTATGGCGATGAAAAGTATAATTTTCAAGTTAAATATCCAATAAACATTTCTGATCCTGCTATAAGCGAAAAAGAAAATGCCGGAAAAAAGGAATTGCAAAAAGAAATAAACTTCAACATAAATGATGATTCTAGAATCTCAATCTATGTTTGGAATATGGAAGCGTCAGAAGGAAATGATCTTGCAGAAGCAAAAGAAAAATATAATGAGGTGTCTATTGGCGGCAACTATGGCTGGCAAAGCAAACAAGACTCTAATGCTGTTAATGAAAATAAAGATCCAACAGCTATTTATTCCCTTGAAACTTATTTATATTCCAAGACTCATATCTATCAAATTGAATACAGGGGAATTTATAATACAGAAAATTTTGATTTATATCAAAAGATGATTTCAACTTTTGAAGTTGGGGAAGAAAAAGACGAAACAGCGGATTGGCAAATTTATAGAAATGAGGAATATGGGTTTGAATTTAAATATCCGGAAACCTTTAATTTAGATACAAATTTAATCTTGCATGATTGGACAAAAGACAGTGTGACCAGTCCGGGAGAATTTTATTATAAAGCAGGTCAAAATAGATGGAAAAATAGAATGGTTCACAGAGTTAATTATACAAAGGGAGATTTATGCATTAGTCCTGACGATATCGCTCCGGTCACCGACTACGACTTGAGTCAGATAAATTGCGTAATATATCAAGTTGACAGTAATTATGTGATAAAATATAGCAATCCTGATTCGGTTGATTATATATTAGGTTTAAACAAAGGAGAAGTTATTTTTACTTTCGACAAAACAAATGACTTTTTATTTGATCAAATTCTCTCCACTTTTAAATTCACAGAAAAATAAAGAAGGCCAAATTCAATATTCTAAATTCTAAATTCTAATTTTACATCCCATGCTTTCCAAAATAAATTCTTGCGCGGTGATCGGGCTGGATTGCGAGTTGGTGGAAGTTGAGATGGATATAAGTCCGGGGCTTGGAAATATAACTGTGGTGGGGCTTCCCGATACGGCTGTTCAGGAATCGAAAGAAAGAGTTCGCGCGGCGATTAAAAATTCTGGGTTTAAATATCCGACAACAAGAATAACTATAAACCTTGCGCCAGCGGACATTAAAAAAGCGGGACCAGCTTATGATTTACCGATTGCGATCGGATTGCTTAAAGCTTCCAAGCAAATAGAAGCAGATATTAACGAAAGTCTTTTTGTAGGAGAGCTTTCTTTGGACGGCAAACTCCGGCATACGAATGGAATCTTGCCCATTGCGATTTATGCCAAGCAAAAGGGCTATAAAAATTTATATATTCCGAAAATAAATGAATACGAAGCAAGCCTTGTCGATGGCGTAAAAATCATTCCCGTTGAAAATCTGCTGCAGCTTTTTGAGCATCTTGGCGGGATAAAAATTATTGAGCCGGCAAAAGTCCACGATCTGGACGATGTTGAAGAAATTGAAAATCTCTCGGTTGACTTTGCTTATATCAAAGGACAGGAACACATCAAAAGAGCGCTGGAAATCGCGGCCAGCGGAGGGCATAATGTTTTGATGAGCGGACCTCCGGGAACGGGTAAAACTCTTTTAGCGCGAGCCGTTCCGACGATTTTGCCCAAAATGACCAAAGAAGAAGCCTTGGAAGTCACGAAAATATATAGCATTGCCGGACTGCTTCCGTCTGACAAGCCTTTGATAAGAACTAGGCCGTTTAGAACTCCGCACCACAGCGCCACAGCGCCGTCTTTAGTCGGAGGAGGGCAGTTTCCCAAGCCGGGAGAGATAAGCCTGGCTCACAGAGGCGTTTTATTTTTAGACGAGCTGCCGGAATTCCCGCGCGCTATTTTGGAAAATCTCCGCCAGCCATTAGAAGACGGGGTTGTAACAATAGGCAGAGCTCAAGGCACGCTTTCTTTTCCCGCTAAGTTTTCTCTCGTTGCCAGTATGAATCCCTGCCCGTGCGGATACGCGAGCGATCCGGACCGCGATTGCAGCTGTTCGCCGACTCAAATAATAAAATATCAAAAGAAAATTTCCGGTCCGCTTCTGGACAGGATTGATTTGCACATTGAAGTTCCGCGGATCAAATTTGAAAAGCTTTCCGATGAAAACTTGTCCGAATCTTCAAAATCAATAAGAGAGCGCGTGGAAAAAGCGAGAAAGATTCAACGGGAAAGATTCGCGGACAAGAAAATTCTAACAAATTCGGAGATGAGCTCGCAGGATGTGAAAGAATTTTGCAAAACCGATGAGCAGACTATTGAGCTTCTCAAAACCGCCGTTAATCAATTCCAAATGAGCGCCAGATCGTTTTATAAAATTCTCAAACTGGCGCGCACCATCGCGGATCTGGAAGATAGAAGCAATATTGAAAGCTCGCATGTGGCAGAAGCTTTGCAATATAGGCCGAGGAACAGCGTTATTTGAATTTGGAATGATGAATTTGGAATTGAGAATTTTTATTTTTTGTTTTTACTTTTAACATTTTACTTTTAACATTTAATTCTATGGCCAATGAAGAGCAAATTCTAGCTATTCTGAAAGAAAATCAAGAGATATTGAAGGCGACATACAAATCCGCCGAGAAAACGAGAAAATATTTTCTCTATTCGGCGGTTATTACGATTTTAATGTTCGTTATTCCTTTAATCGGGCTTATAATCGTAATCCCTATGTTTATGAAAACATATATGGAATCGCTTAACGGGCTCATCTAAAGCGCTTGTTTTCAATAGTATAAACGATTTAAACAAGGAAAACACTCGAACTTAAACGGGTGTTTTTTGACAATATTAAATAGTTATACTAATCTATATGCATGAGGAGCATAAGTATTATATCAATAATAAAATTTATTTTTGAAGAAGTGAAATATATTTATATATGTTTCATATGGTCAAAAATAGATAAAATATTACGTAAATCAGAAGAGCGGGCTAAAATAAAACAAAATTAACGCTCTTTTCTTTTTGCCTATTTATCCCTAAATCAAAAATTTTTTGTCAGTTCTGTTTTGATACTTTTGACTTTATAACTTTACGAACTTTCAACTTATGTTCTTGCCTCAAAAGCCAAACGATGCTATTATGTGAATATGGCAATCGGGTGTTTTTGCTTGAATTTACTTGTTAATAAAAAGAAAATGAATATTAAAAACAACGAAAAGATAAAGAAAATCAAAGAGCAATTGGTTTCTAAGAAAAAAATGATAATTTCCCAGCTGCAAAAATTCGCGAAAAGAAATACAAAAGCGAAAGACAGTTTTAAGGCGGATTTTCCGAATCTGGGGGATCATCAGGACGAGAATGCGATTGAAGTTTCTGATTATGAAAGCAAACTTTCCGTGGAGCGCGATTTGGAAAGCGAGCTCAAAAACATTGAGGGCGCTTTGAAAAAAACCTCGGAAAATACTTACGGAGTCTGTTCAATTTGCGGAGAAAAAATAAATCCCAAAAGATTGGAAGTTATGCCCGAAGCGACGCTGTGCGTCAAGTGCAGCGGGAAGAGGAGATAGCTATAAATTCGCGCTTGATAAAGGCGCTTTTTTATTTACAATATATCAAAATTATGTCATCTTTTGAAAGTTTTGAAGAAAATGAAAAAACTAAAGAAATAAAACGGCTGATAGAAAGTGGCGAGGCTTGTGATGTTGAAGACGCGAAAGACGCGCTTTTTGAAAAGTCGGAAGCGGAATTTTTTCGCGGGTTGAATAAAGAAGAATTTCTTGAGCAAATCAGCGAGAGATTAAAAGAATTGGATAGCGAGTCTGAAAAATCGGAAGAGCCGCTGGAGCGCGATAATGAGCGCTATAATTTAAGGTTTGAAAAAGCCGCGGTATTCGGAGCTGATAATGCCGACGAGCGAGAATTTTTATACTATAAATATTGGCTGGACTTGCCCGTCGCTGAATCGGAAGATGACGCGGTTAACAAAAGGCGCGAAAGCTCCAGGCGGAGATTAAAAGAAAAAGCGGACGCTCTTTCTTTAAAAATAGGCAAAGACCGCTCGGAAAAGATTTTTGAAAAATACAGAGCTGAGCTTCAAGAACTATTTGAAAGTTATTGATGCGAATAATGTCAGAGGCTTAAGATATGTTTGGCTTCTATCAATCAATGTATTAACCCAATCCAATGGATTTTAAAATAAATAAAAAACAGCGGGGCGGAAATTTTTTTATAATCGCTTCGGCTGTTTTATTTTTGGATCAAGCTTTTAAATTCGCCGCTTTAAGAAATTTCGGCGGTCTGCAATTAAATAGAAATTACAATTCATGGCTGGGGCTTGACGCGAATTTATATTTGGCGCTTTTGTTTTTTCTGGCGGCGTTCGTATATCTTAAAAAAAATAATCTTCAAAAAAGCGATGGCGCCGTGAAATTCGCTTGCGCTTTATCGGTCGGAGGAATTATCAGCAATTCCGCCGATATGTTTTTCTACGGATATATAATAGATTATATCACTTTGCCGGAATTATTTTCTTTCAACTTTTCCGATCTGGCAATTTGCGCGGGCGCCTTGATTTTGGGCTGGAAAGTTTTGGAAAAATAGAGTAGAATGAAGATATAATGTATACAAGCGCTTCCGGCGATGAAGAGAGAATTCGCCAATCCAAAAAAATCATTACCTATGCCGTCATCGGACTGGCCATTATTCTGATTTCTTATTCCATCGTGACTACATTGAATGAGATTGTGTTTGAGTAGAGGATTTTATTTTAATTTAAACTTTAAAATATATGTTTAAAATGAAAGTTTTAAAAACGATCTCTAATTACGGAAAAAAAATAATAGTCTTGTTGGGAATGGCAGCATTCATGCTATCTATTTTTATGGCGGAATCGTATACTGCGGAAGCGCATGTACTTGATGAGAATGTGCGCCCGATCGGCAGATTTGCTTCTGTCTTGGCAAGTGATAGAGTGATAGGAGTTCCGGGAATGTATGTCGGAATAATGGACAATGAGGCAACCGCCGATATTTTGATGAAGCAGCTGTCAGATATGCATGTTGATACGATCACGCTAGGCCTTGGCGATTACTGCTATATTCTGTTAGAAATGTCCAGAGCCGGCGCCATACCATTCAAGCCATCATATGATGATTATGGCGAGATGAATAATGTGGTTAATAATCATCGCATTGATATTGCCTTAAAATCAGCGCATAAATACGGCATTCAGGTGCTATTTTCAACTCAGGTGACACAAACAAACTACGCTTGCGCAAAAGAATATTACGGCATGGATGTAACGCCGGGAAAGTTCTTGCAAAAAAATTTTAACGGCGGCTGGACCGGAAGCTGGAAACTGGATTGGGGCATTCCGGATGCAAGAAAAATGCTGCAGGATATGTATATATTCATGGTAACGAATCATGCTTATGATGGGATATGGCTGGAAGAGCCGCATGCATGGTGGAGCATTTCATACGAAGGCGATTTGGCTGCGGAAAATGCGCTGGTAAATTGGAACGGAGTAAATGAAACCGGAGTAAAAGCCGAGCATGGCTATGACCCGCGCCAGGCATATATTGCAAACGGCAACAAATTACTAAAAACGCAAATAGCCGATATGATGCATGAACAGCGAAAATCATTTACGCAGGGTTTTAAAGAACTCAGGGAAAGAGTCACCGCTTTAGGACCAAACTATATCTATCCGGATTTTATAATAGCAACAGGCTTGAATACCGGTTCCGTAAGCTCCACAAGCGCTGAAACAAAATATACCAATATATTAGGCCATAATGGCATGATGAGAAATATTGATATGACCGAATTATCAAAAAACCATTATATTGATCTATTTTTGACAGAAGTATGCGATGAAGCGTCTTCAGAACACGTCCTAGAAGCCTGCACTCTGGATAACGCTCAAGGTGCTCCCGAGATATTACACGCAGAGATAGTTTATATAACAGGAGGCAATACGAATTTTCTTGACGATATCTCGAAAATGACATCATGGGGTGCGACCAATGAAGCCTTCTTTCGTTATGGATCGGTAGATCGCTATGCGACATATAAAGGCGCATCGTATAAGATAAGCGACTGGCTGAAACAAAACTGTCCCGCTAACCCCAGGAAATATATTCCTGTCCGTATTCGAGAAAGCTCTCCTATCCTTGGAAGTTGTGATAGTGCTATCTCTACCCCTACCTTTTCTCCCTCTCCAGATATTACCTATACTATTATTCCTAACATTTCAATCTCCACTTCAACTGAAGGCGATACCATCCGTTACACCAAAGACGATGTCGCTCCTCTTGTTCCTGCTGATCCTCTTGAAACTTCTACAAAATATACTGCACCGATCAATGTCTCTGTTACCACCGCTTTTAAGGCTAAAGCCTGGAAGGATAGCAAGGCAAGCGCCATAGCCACAGCAACATACAATATCTGCGTGCCTGATTGCGCGGTGACTTTCACTTCCATCAGCGTTTCACCTTCCTCAACTTCTGTTTTAGTCAACGGAACCCAAT
>CAYPQL010000030.1:12172-19273 GCA_964412905.1 uncultured Candidatus Saccharibacteria bacterium | reverse complement strand
TATAGATGTTTCATTATCATCTTTCACTTTCTCGCCTTTCAAATTTTCAAAAGGATATAGAATGTCTATGTTCACATTTCCGATGCTTATTTTCTGCCCGAAATCGGCGTATTTTACGGGGATATTTTTTTCTGAAATTAGCTTATCCCATTCCTTGCAAATCTCCGTTTCACAGAAAATTCCCGATTCCAGAATCTGTCCGACCTGGTAATATTTCAAAACCTCCACCAGCCCGCCCATATGATCTTTATCTGGATGAGTCATAATCACCAGCTCAATTTTGCGATCGTAAAACGGCATATATTTCCCGATTTTTTCCAAAACGGCATTCCCGCTTCCCCCGTCAATCAAAATCTGCGTGTTATTTCCAACATCCACTATCGCCGCGTCTCCCTGCCCCGCGTCAAAAAAAATCACCCTCGGCCTTTGGACATAATTTTCATTATAAAAAGCAAGCCCAAAAAGAGCATTGAGGATGAGAAGGATTAGGATTGTGATTAGGTGTTTTTTAGGCATAGACATAATATCTTGACATATATTATTAATCTGATAAGCTTCTATCAGCCAATAAGGCAAAATTTAGGAGGTATATTAAAAATGGGAAAACTAATTATGTTGTCAGTATTTCACGATGACCCAAAAGGTAAAAAAAGGCTTCTGAAAATGCTTAAAAGATTCAAGCCTAATATAATTACCGTGGAAAACAGTGCAGAGATGAGTGAATATTTTAAATCAGAAAGATTTAAAATGTTTAATCGTCAGATCAGAAATATTCTTGAAACAAGAGGTTTGAGCGAAAAAGAGCTACTTCTTTTTGATTCAAGAACTAAATCTATTGCTGTTATCTTTGAGGTGCAAGCAACACAAGAATATTGCAAGGATATTATTCCTTTTTATCTCATTGATCTTTGGGATGAACAAGAAATAATAAACTATGAAATGACTGGAATTAAGAGTGCCAAAAATAGTTCTATACATGGTATTGCAGATGCTTTCAATCTGGAAAATTTGGGAGAAGAAATTGATTCCAGATACAGACAATTTATGTTGTTTGTACAACGGATAGGTAATGGTGATACTGATGTCGGTAGAAGGGATAAATTTATGGAGACTCGACTAAGAGAAATCTTAGAAGAAAACCCTGATAAAACAATAGTGCACATCGGTGGAGCTAAGCACTCTATTAACGATAGCAGAACTCTTTATTCTAAAATTAAAGACCTGAATCCTCAAAAACATTTGTTAATCGAAGCTGACAACAATGTATAATATTTATGCAAAAAGCAATTAATAAGTCAATATAAAATTTATTGTCTTGCTATTGCTTCTTTTTTTGCGCTAACATGCCTTACCCCCAAAACCAAAACCCCATAATAAACCGCCACAAATAAACTTCCTGTTTTTTCAAAGTTGAAATGCGCAAAATCAAAACTTGCGAAGAATTTTATGATTTCAATTTGGTAGGAAAGAACGAGCCAGATCGGATAGGAAATGATTTGAGCGAGAAATAAATTCGCGGAGCCGAGTATGATCGCCAGAAATCCTCCGAGCATAACGGCCGGGACGAAGGGCAAAATAAGGACATTGGCAAAAACTGAAAGCAAGGAAAAACTTCCAAAGCTATTTATTATAATTGGCAAAGTCGCAAGTTGCGCGGAAATGGTTATGAGGAGCATAGATTTTATATTCAGATGATCGGGATATTTTTCAAAGATTTTATCAAGCTGCGGAAATATATAAATTATACCCAAAATCGCCGAAAATGAAAGCTGGAATCCTGTGTCATATCTTAATAAATTTGGATTATATAAAAGCATCAACACCCCCGCAAAAACAATCGCGTTGCCGGCGTTTGCAAGCCGCCCGACTTTTACCGCGAACAAAACCATTCCTCCCATCACGGCCGCGCGGACGGCGGAAGGCGGAAAGCCGACCAGCGCGACAAAGAAAACAATTCCCAAAATCGCAAAATAAAACGCATAATTTCTTTTTAGTCCGATTGCCAAGAGCAAAAACATCAGAACGACCGCCACGATCGTCATATGAAGCCCGGAGATGGCGATAATGTGCCTCGTGCCGGTTTTGTTAAAATTTTCCAAAACTTCATCGCTTATGTTTGACTTTATGCCCAAAGTCATCGCGCTTATAATTCCCGCGTGAGGCTGGGGAAATGTTTTTTGAATCAAGCCATCGGCGTATTTTCTAAATTGCAGAATTTGAAAATTCAGTCCTTTATTGTTTTTCTTCGCTATTTCTATTTTTGGATAATACGCGATATAATAAATTCCTCTCGTAAAAAGATAATTCCTATATTCAAATCCGTCAAAATCTTCCGGTAAATTTATTTTGCCTTCAAATTTGATTCTATCTCCAAAATCATATTCCGGATACTGGCCGGCATAAACGATAATTTCGCCTTCAATCTTTTGATTATTTTCCGCTTTATTTATATTTTCAAGAACAAGTTTCTGCCTCCCGTTTTTAATTTCAGGCATAGAAGAAACATCGCCTTCCAACGATAATTTCTGGCCATTCAAGACTTCTATCTCAAAAATATCTTTCTCTTCCAGCTTAACGCTTTCCATTCTTATAAAACCTGCCAGAAGAAATACTATCAATATCGATACTAATATCGGCAATTTTTTATTGCAAGATTCGCTATCGACTCCATTGCCTTCCTTATCAAGGGGGCGATTAGTTTTATTTATTCCAAACAAAAAAACAAGCGAGATGCAGAATCCCGCAAGCAAGAATAAAATCCAAATTTGAATTGAAACATACGAACCTAAAAAAACTCCAAGGATAAACGCGATACAAAATAATAAGAAATATTTTGATTTAGTCATCAACTTCAATTATTTTTTCTTTGCTTTTTTCGCCTTTGATAATGCTTATTTTGTTTTTGCCGACATTCAATTTTTCGGATAATAATTTAATCAATTCTTTGTTCGCTTTTCCGTCCACTGGAACGGCAGTCAGATAAATTCTCAATTCCGGAAATTCATTATTGTCGCTTTCAGAGCCAAAATCCAATTGATTTAAATTCTCAATTCCTAAAATTTCATTTCTTGAAGATCTTGTAATGACCTTGCATTTGAATTTCATAATATTAGAGTGTTTGATTCATAATTCATTGTTAAGTAATTTCAATATAGCATTTCAGGAGCCCAGCTCCGAAGCTTCGGAGCTGGGCTCCTGAAATGCGTGAAGCTTAACCAATAATTCTTTATTCTTAATTTAATCCACCACCGCAACATTCCTGCAATACTTTCTCATTTTTTCCGCCATCTTATTTAATTCTAACTTAGAATAAGGCTTAATATTTTTAAAATCCCCCCTCAGCGTTTTTTCCGGTCTGAAATTCTGGATTGAATATCTGCTTAATTTTGGAAAAATATTTTTATTTATACTGTTTATCCAATTTATTATATCGTCAAAATCTTTTTGATTCACATAGCCAGGAACAACCGTCGTCCGCAATTCCAATTCGCTTTTGCTGTTTGTAATCAAATCTATGCTTTTTTCCAAACTCTCTATAATATTATTCTTTTTCGTCATAATCTTATATTTTTTCGGAGAAGTTTTTATGTCTATCGCCCAATAGTCTATTAAATTATTTTTTACTAAGTCATTGATAATGCTGAAATGAGAAGCGTTCGTATCAAGTTTTATAGAAAATCCCATTTCCTTTATCTTCCTTATAAACTCTTTCAATCCAAGCTGCAAAGTAGGCTCTCCTCCGGTAATGCAAACTCCTTCCAGATTGCCTTTTCTTGATTTCAAAAATTTCAAGATTTCTTCTTCACTTATTTGATCATCATAATTAATCAATCTTGGATCAACAATTTCCGGATTATGGCAGAACGGACAGCGAAAATTGCACCCCATCGTAAAAACAACCGCGGCGATTTTCCCCGGATAATCCAGCATCGTAAATTTCTGCAATCCGCCGATGAACATAGGGATGAGTTAGAAAGTTGAAAGTTAGAAAGTTTGTAAAGTTATCAAGAAATTGATAAAGAATATATCTTTTTTTATTTGAGAAGTTCTTGCTTGGTCATAATAATTTAAATTTTTAAAATTATTATTGTTTTTGTATTGGCAAATTAGTTTTTTGAGACAAAAACTTTGCGCCATCCAAATCTATCATCAATTTAGTGCCGTCTTTAAACAAAATATGATAGCTTGAAGATTTTTGTTTTTTAGAATATAAAGTGATTATAGATTTTATGTCTTGGAACTGATAATTTTTTTCATTAAACGACCATAATGAATTATAAATCATGCGATCATTGCCTATCAAAAGATAAGTATTTAAAGCAAAATATAACAAAAAAATAAAACCTAGCAAGACAGGAAAAATAAACTTTCTCATTGTTTTCAAATTTTTCTCATATGAAGAAAATTCTTCAGGATGCGTCCATTTAATTTTGTCTTTTAAACGAATAGTAAGCCACATAAATATAATAGAAGCTGAAATCAGACAAAAAATCAAATATACAATTCCAAAAAACACTAATTGCAATTCATCCAAATAATTAGGCAAAGTATAATAATATTGATAAACAAAATCTGTCTGCAAGCTGATATAATATGGGCCAATTTTTTGTAAAGCTAATATTGGCAAACTAAAAAAGATTATTATGTAAACCAAAAAAGAAAATATCAATAATAGAAAAATGTATCCATTAACAGGTCTATTGAGTTTTATTTTTGATAAATCCATATTGTTCATATTTTTTTTCTAATTCTATTAAATTTATCTTAACCCAAGCTAAACTCAACCAGCGCTTTTTTAATCTTTCCATCGTTTACTTCAAACCCCGGAAGAAATTCTATAGGTTCGGTATAATTTATATCGTTGAAATAAGAAAGTGCCTCGCGGAAAATTTTTTCATTAAATTCCTCTTTGAAAATTTCTTTGCTTTTTTTGACTATTTTTTCTATGGAGTGATATTTGTTGATAATAAAATACAAATCCACATAATCCTTCCATTTTGCTCGGCGCCCCAAAGCGTAAGCTTTCATTGCCGCCAAAGTAAGTAAATCCGGCATTTTTAAGATATCTTCAAAAGACTTGGAAAATTTAATTTTAAACGGATAATGAAAAAAAGTGAATTGAACATTATTCACAAAAAAAGTGAATTGTCCGTCTTCGTCTTTATATACTTTGCCTATTTTCCAGCTATCTTTTACAATTTTCTTTCTAATCTTTGCATTACTGAATTCTTCCAAACTGAATAAATCAAAATCAATGCTCCGTCTGTGTCCGATTTGCAAGGCGATAGCAGTTCCGCCGACTAAGCCGAAATCTTTGCTAAATTTTTCAACTAACGGCAACAGTTTAATCTGTTCTTCGGTTAATATTTCTTTATGCATATTATGCGTGCTTATTAAAATAAAGCGTAAAATAATGTTTCACTCTGACATCGTAATTCTGCCGGCCTATCGGAGACGGCTTGGATTTGGCGCGGAAAATTTTCGCCACTTTCTTGATGCCCATAATTTTAATGAGCGCCTGCACATCATCCCAATCGCCATAATTAAGAGTCGCTTCCACGATTGATTCGGCATTAAGCTTGTCATAATCCTTTACCCACCAAATCAAATGTTTTCTTTTTTTTATAAAATCGTGAATGGTCATAAAAAAATCAAAGTTTAAAAATCAAAATGAAAAATGGCGAATTAAAAACTTACAACAGCTCTTTGCTTAAATTTTTAACTTCTTTTTGAAAAAAGTTTTTGACATTCTGCCAAGAAACGGATTTGATCATTTTTGGCATTGCTTCTTTTTCAGCGTCATCAAAATATTGCAGACTTTTCAAAATATGCACCTGATTTTGCTTAAGGGCTTTAAATTTCTTATCATATAATTTTAAGGCGTCTTTTAGCGATAAAATTTTTTCCTCTTCTATTATAAAATATAAATCAATAAAATCTTTTTTTGTGTTTCTGTCCGAAATAGCGGCAATTTTCATCGCGGCAATATCTCTTATATCAGCAATATCCGCGTCCAAAAATTTATGCGCTTTGAAAAGCAAAGGATAGGAATAGAAAAACAAACTAAAGCGGCTTTCTTTGATATAGCCCAAAACAGTTCGCCATTCAACTCTTTCCAGTTTGAATTCCGGAATTAATTCTTTAATTCTCTGTAACATCATATTTTCATCAAATTTTTTCGGAGTAAAAAAATCAAAATCATAAGAAAAACGATGGTCGATCTGCAAAGCTAAAGCGGTTCCGCCAGCCATATAAACATCTGCCAAAAGACCGCTCTTGCCTAATACGGCCAGTGACGCGCTTTCATTTTTTGATAAGACTTCTTCAAACATAAGATTTTATCTTTATGGACATTAAATATCAGCGCCCAATAATTAACGCTTTTGGATGAAAGGCCTCGGCTTTCCATAAGCGAGCGCTTGATTTCTGATTTTTTAAAATTTTCAATCATCCATTTTACCGCTCGCTCATCGCCATATTCTAGAATTCTTTCAATAATAAAATAAGGATACGCTACCGCATCCAGATCAGCAAAATCCGCATCCCAAAAATATTTCTTTAAAAATTCCGGCAACGATTTTTTTTGAAGTGTTTTCATATATCCATTATACCACAAAAATCTCAAAAATGCCAGTTTTATCTTTGGTTAATTTTTACAAATTTACCTTTTAAACAACAGGTTTTTTGGCCTTAATTTTATCATAAATGAAAATTAAAAGGCAAGAAATGAGATACCAGAAGATTAAATCTACGGCTAAACTTGAATAACTTGTTATTTTTTCTCCTGCTCCCACTTTTAGCCACTTTAAAGGAAACCCGTACTCTTTAAAAATAACACTATTCATTATAAAAAAGCCTAGAGGACCATAAAGACTATTATTATCAACTTCTTTATTATATACTCCAGATATACCTGTTGCTAAAAAGAAAAATACTATTATAAGTATAACTTTTCTCCGGTCCGGTTTTAAAAATTGCTTAATTGAATTTTTGGTAAGCATAGTTTTTATTAATTTTTTAACATTGTCATTTTGATTTTTGATATTTACATTTTTAATTCTCCGCTTACACCGTCGCTCCCGTAATAATATCCGGATATTT
>CAYPQL010000030.1:0-12162 GCA_964412905.1 uncultured Candidatus Saccharibacteria bacterium | reverse complement strand
GGATATTTTTGGAGATCTTTTTTGGCTAATCTATACGACGTTCCTTCTCCCGGGGTTGCTTCAAGGTTATAGAGCCCGCCGGTTTCTTCCTGGTATTTGAGAATTCTGCCGCGCATAAATTCCAAAACTTCCTGCGCGAACTCGTTGCCTTTCTTGGTGGTTATGTCATATTTTCTGCCGAAAAAATTTTGCAGAGCTTCATTCATTCCGATAATGCCGATTGTTGAGAAATGGTTGCTCCAATATTCCCCTCGCTGGAGTTTTATGTTGGCGAGAAAATGCTTTGAATACGGATATAGCCCTTTTTCCGTAAAGCTTTCCAAAGTTTTTCTTTTAATCTCCAAGCTTTCTTTGGCAAGATCCATAATTTTTCCCAGCCGCTTGTAAAAATCGCTCTTGCCCTTTGCCAGATACCCGATTCTCGGCAAATTAATCGTTACCACGCCGACCGAGCCTGTGAGCGGATACGCGCCGAACAGCCCGCCGCCGCGCTTGTAAAGTTCGCGATTATCAAGGCGCAATCGGCAGCACATTGATCGGGCGTCTTCCGGCTTCATATCGCTATTCACATAATTCGCGAAATAAGGAATGCCGTATTTTGCGGTCATCTCCCAAATCGGCTCAAGGTTCGGATCGTCCCAATTAAAATCTTTGGTGATGTTATAGGTCGGAATCGGGAATGTAAAAACCCTTCCCGAAGCGTCGCCTTCCAGCATAATTTCCGCAAAAGCTTTATTTAGAAGGCTCACTTCATTTGAAAAATCTTTATACTGCTCTTTTTGAGGAACTCCGCCGATTATAACAGCTTCATCCGCAAGAGTTGAAGGAATCGTCAAATCCATCGTGATGTTTGTAAATGGTGTATTTCCCGTTATAAAAATTTTCCCGTTTCTTCTGGCGATCACCGTTTCGTTGCCAGTATTCGGACACCAAATAATTCCATCATAAGCGATTTTTTTAACAGTATTTATATAGGTATCTTTGTGCTTGATAATTCTGATAATATATCTGTCTTTTTTTGACAAAGAATTATCCGGCTTGCGGACTAAAACCGTGGCGCCGAATCCCGCGTTCACTATAACTTGCATCAGCCCGTCTTTGATAATTTCCGAAGCGGTCGTGATTTTGCATCCGTCATGGCCGTCGCCTTTGAGATAAGTTTCCAAGAATAATCTTGCCATTTCCACATCCGCGTTTTTTATAATCTCCGGGATAAACTTTATGCCCTTGTCCTTGCCGGATTTGAAATATCGCAAAATTTTTCTCGCGCTATTCGCGTCAAACCTGATCACATTGCAATCCGCGCCCAATCCCTGCTGTATTCTTTCCGTCCACTTTAATCCTAAATTATTACAGATAGAAATTATCTCTTCGTAGCTTTCTTTATTCTTTTCTTTTGATTGATAAATGCTGATTCTGCCGCTTCCTCTTTCTCCTTTGTCCAAAGTTCCTTCGGCAACGACCCACGCTATTAATTTTATCACATCATCTTCTGTATTTTCATCTCCATTCAAATATCCGCCGCTGCCCACTGGAACGATGAAGGGCGATTTTAATTCTAAAACTTTTTCAATTTTCTCCAATACATAGCTTTCCGCGTAGAATTTTTTTCGAACGACTCTATGCTCCGGAGAAATCAGTTGGTCGCTTATTCTGTTTTTCAAATTATACATTTCCCCTTTGTATTTCTTGGCGAAAATATGTTTGACCGGCAAATATTCTATAAATCCTTTTTCAATATTGAAAGTGGCGATGTTATCCCCTTCTTTGACTTGATCATATTTTTTCCATCCGTCTTTGCCGAGAATCTCAGTGTCTTCCGACATACATTGGAACCCTACTCTCGTCGGGACATTCATATTAAACACGAATTCCTGGATGGCTTGCTTTATGTCGCGATAAGTAAGCTGGTCGTATTTTATAAAAGGCGCGAGAAGCGTGTCAAAGTTGGAAAAGGCCTGCGCTCCAGCGGCCTCGCCTTGAAGAGTATAGAAAAAATTTACGACTTGTCCCAGCGCGGACCTGAAATGTTTCGGGGCTTTGCTTTCACTTTTTCCACTGACTCCTCCAAACCCATGGGAAATCAAGTCTTTCAAATCCCATCCGCAGCAATAAACGGCCAAAAGTCCGAGATCGTGAATATGAAAATCGCCTTGGTTGTACGCTTCCCTTATTTCCGGCGGATAAATTTTCTCAATCCAATATTTTGAAGTTATTACATTTGCTATATAATTATTCAAGCCTTGCAAAGAATAGGACATATTGCTGTTTTCTTTCACCTGCCAGTCAATTTCTTTCAGATAGTCGTCAACAAGATCGACTGATTTTTTCAGAATGTCCTGGCTTTCCCGAAGAAGCCGATGCTGTTCTCTGTATAAAATATAAGCTTTCGCGGTTTCTATATAATTTTCTCTAATCAAAAGTCCTTCCACTATGTCTTGGATTTCTTCAACGGTGGGAATTTCAACTTTCAAGCTGCCGCCTCCGTTTCTGACGGTAAATCTTTTGTTTATCTCGCACTCAACTTTCTTGGCCAAATCCAAAGCGTTCTGCTTCGTGCCTTCCTCCGTGGCGGTCAGCGCTTTATAAATCGCGTTAATAAGCTTGGCTTTTTCAAATTTCACGACTCTGCCATCCCTTTTTCTTATTTGTTTCACTTTTATTTTTTTTGAATCCATTATGCTTTTTTATTAGTTTTATTTAAAAAGAAAATGCCGCAAACATTGATCTTGGCAGTCAAAACATTTTGCGGAAGTTAAAACGGAAAATAATTATGAATTTTAATGATTCTTTCGGGTTAGGCGAAAATAATTCTCGCCAAAATAATTTCAGTCAAAAAACCGCCCTTAATAAAACGATGCGACAATATATCTTCATTTACTCAAGGACAATTTTTGTTTTTTAAATAAGTATGATTTTTATTTTTATTCTTCTTTTTTTATTTTTTTCCTGATAAACGCCGGGACATCGTATTCATTATCGGATTCTATAAAATTTATTTTTGACGAGAAATTGCCATTATCGCGCCTAGTTTCAAGATCAATGTCTTTGAAATCGTCTTTATTCATTTCTTTGGGATTAATGTCTTTCCCGCCGTCTTTTTCATTTTTATTTTCTTCTTTCCTCAGAATATTTTCCAAATCATTTATTTTCCTGATATCATTTGCGGCAATTCTTTTTTTACTGGGCTGATCTCCGAAACCGGTCGCGATCACCGTGACTTTTATGTCTCCTTTTTTCAAGTTTTCGTCCGTCACCGCGCCAAAAATAACTTTTGCATTATCGTCAATAAATTCCGTAATGACCTTCGCCGCTTCGTTGACTTCCGTCATTGTCAAATCGGATCCGCCGCTGACATTAAAGAGAACGCCCTTTGCGCCGTCAATGGATAATTCCAGAAGAGGGCTGTTTATGGCTTGCTTGGCCGCTTGAATCGCTCTATTCTCGCCGGACGCGATTCCGATGCCCATCAGCGAAGACCCCGTATTTTGCATAATGGCTTTTACATCGGCAAAATCCACATTCACGATTCCGGGAATGGTTATTAAATCCGAGATTCCCTGAACGCCTTGTCTTAGAATATCATCCGCGATTTTGAACGAATCTAGCAGCAATGTTTTTTTGTCTATGATCTGGAGAATCTTGTCGTTGGGAATAGTGATAATCGTATCAACCTGATCCATTAAATTTTCCAGCCCTTCCTCGGCTATTTTTCTTCTTTGAGCTCCTTCAAACGCAAACGGCTTAGTCACGACCGCGACGGTAAGCGCCCCGACTTCCTTGGCGGCTTCCGCGATAACCGGCGCGGCTCCCGTTCCCGTTCCTCCTCCCAGTCCGCAAGTTATAAAAACCATGTCCGTGTTTTTCAAAACATCCTGGATTTCATCCCGATTTTCTTCCGCTGCCTGTCTCCCGACATCGGGATTCATCCCGGCGCCCAGCCCTCTGGTCAAATTTTTCCCGATATGAATTTTTTCTGCCGCTTTGCAATGATGAAGGTCTTGGGAATCGGTGTTGATGCCGATAAACTCAATCCCGGTCAAGCCCGCCTCAATCATTCTGCTGATCACATGGTTGCCGCTTCCCCCCACGCCCACGACTTTAATTCTGGCAAATGTCTCAAACTCCGGTTTTATTTCTTTCATATATTAAATTTAGATTGTTAAATTGTTATATTATTATAATAGCTTTTTTTGAAAATTTGAGCAAGGATGGAAAATCAAAATTATTTCTTAGAAATTATCCATAATCCACCTCTTTTTTTCTTGTGATATTTCATTGCTCCTATTAATTTTTGCAATTTTATTTTTCTTTTTTCTGGCGCATCCGTTTCAGGATCAATCAATGTAACCGTGTTGTGGCTTATATTTTGAATTAAAGAAACATGTCCAAAATTTCCACCTTTGCCATATAGTCTTCTAAAATTAAAACAAGCAATTATGTCTTTATCTTCACCAAGATTTCTGATAATGAAATTCTGAACATTTTCAATTTTATCAATAGGATAATAAGTTTCTACTAAATCTATAGAATGTTTTGAAAAATAATTATTAATTGAATATTTATTTTTATTAACTCGCGTTCCATAGCCGGCAATTGGCTTTTTACCGCTTCTAATTTTTGTAAAAAAATGCGCGTCTTTTTTAGGAACAATCAATCCTAACTCATAACCAATTTCTTCTTGCAAACTATGTTCAATTTTTCTTCTGTCTAAAACCATAGAAATACAGGCAGGAACGCAACAATACAGTTTTTGCTTGATTAATTTATAAACTAGCCTCATTTTCATCTTTAATATAAAAAAACTAATTTTTAAAAACGCTTGATACTTAATACTTGATACTAAATACTTTATTCTTACGGCAAAAAAGTCTTGAAAATTTTCCGCACTTTTTGCCCGATTCCGCCGAAGGAGGGCAGTTTGAATCTGCTGCCGCCGGATGAAGAAAAATTTCCGTTTTCGTCGGCTTCCCACATAATAAGTCCTATTGCCGTAGCGAATGAAGGATCGTCAACCCTGTCAACTATTCCATTTAATTCAATAGGAAAGCCGATTTGCGCCGGCAATCGCAAGATCTCTTTTGCCATCGTGACAATTCCCGACATCTTGGCTCCTCCTCCGGTAATGACGGCTCCGGCCGGAAGCATGCCGCTTTTGTCAATTTTTTTAAGCTCTTTATCCACCATTACGAATATTTCTTCAACTCTCGCTTCAATGATTTCGGCGACATATTTTCTGGTAAAAGACCCTTCTTCGTTTTTATCAATGGAAGTAAGATCAATTTTGTCTTTTTTATTTACCTCCGCGGAAAAAGCGACTCCATATTCAAGCTTTATTTTTTCCGCAACATCAATTGAAGTGCGCAGTCCGATGGCAATGTCATTTGTAATGTGTCCCGCTCCGATTGGGATTACAGCTGAACACAAAATATTTCCATCTTCAAAAACGGAAATTCCAGTCGTTCCTTTCCCGATATCAATAGCAACCACTCCCAGCTCTTTCTGGCGCTTCGAAAGAACCGCCTTGGCGACAGCGAGAGGAGAAAATACCAAATCATCAACATCAATCCCGCAACGCTGGATGCATTTGTATAAATTTTTTATAAAAGGAGCCGATCCCTGAACCACCAGAGAGCTTACTTCCAGCCGCACGCCGTTCATTCCAATCGGATCTTTTATTTGCTCTTGCCCGTCAATCGTATAGCTGCATGGGATCACGTCAATTATTTCTTTATTGCTGGGCATTGATATCGCTTGCGAAGCGGTGATGACCCTGCCCACATCTTCTTCGCTGATTTCCCCGTCGGCTCTTGAAACAGCGACAACGCCTTTGGAGAATTGGGAAGATATGTGATTTCCATTTATGCTAATATAGGCGTGCTCAACAGGAACTCCAGACATTCTTTCCGCCTGTTCTTTTGATTCATTTATAGCGTTGACAGTTTCTTCAATATCAACAATGACTCCATTATTAATTCCTAATGAATCAGCCACTCCGACTCCCAAAATCAAAGGCCTTGAACTGTCGGGTTGCTTTTGAGAAATAATCGTTCTCACGGCGCTGGTCCCAATATCAATTCCTATTAAGATGTCTCCTTTTGACATAAAATTTATATGTTAATATGATGATTCCATTATAATACATTTTTGGAAAATAAAAAAGCCCTCCCTGAAAATCATATAATATTTTTGAAATAAGGCCAGAAAATCAACAGGCCGACGAAGAAAGCTCCGAGCGACGCGACAAGGACTGCCGAGGCCATCATATCTTTTATTGTTTTCGCGTAAGGATGAACTCTTGGCTGAAGTATGTCCATAATTCTTTCAAATATTGAATTAATGATTTCTAGCACCAGAACGAGAACGATCATCATCAGCAGAGCGGCCGTTTCCCAGATTTTAAGATTGAAAATAAGTATGAAAAATATTACAACAACCGAAAACAAAATTTGAATTTTGAAATTTTGTTCCTTGAAAATACACCCAAATCCCCTCCCCGCGCGCGACACGCTCCTGATAAATTTTTTAACTTTGAAAATTGGCATTGTTGGTTTGGAATTATAAATTCTTTAAAACTTTTGTTTCTATAATTTTCATTTCCGATTTTTCGTATTCTTTTTTGTGGTCGAATCCAGCTAAATGCAGAATTCCGTGAATTAATAAAATCATTATTTCTTGCTCCGCAGAATGTTTTTTCCGCCTCGCCTGTTTTTCGGCTTGCGGATAACAAATAAAAATCTCGCCTAAATATAAAACATCGCCGGGAGGATTTATAAACTTTATAGACTTATTCTTTGTCTTCTTATTTTCCGCCTCTTCATTCCCAAACGACAGCACATCCGTAATTTTATCTATTCCCCTGAATTTCTTATTCAGCAATCTAATCCTTTTCTCCCCCGCTATCACCAAGCTTATTTCAACCGATTTTTTTATTCCAATAACCCGCAAAGTTCTCTCGGCAACTTTATCCAAGTATTTCCAGTCAAGTTTATTGCGAGTGAAATTTTTAATTAGAATCATTTTTTATAAAAGAAGCTAAAAACTTTTTTCAAGAAATTTTATAGCTTTTAAAGTATTTATCTCAGTAATAATTTGTATTGCTTTATCCGCAGTCATCCATTCATTTTTATAAAATTCTTCAGCAAGACTTTTTAACGACGGATCAAACTTTTTCTTATCTACAGAAACAAAATACCAAACATCATAATGCGTTTTACAAAGTTGTTTGGCAGGATTGTTGATTTTGGTTATAGTAAGCAAAGATGGATTGCCGATGTCTTTTGCTTGCATTTTAAAATCCCATTCTTCTTTTATCTCTCTTTCCAACGCCTCTTTTAGAATTTCGTCTTTGTCAATATGTCCGCCGTTAAAAAGCCATAAGCCTGATTTTTTATGATGACCAATAAAAACTTGTTTTGCCCTTGGATCATAAGCGGCAAAATAGACGCAAAAATGACTTTCGGGATTCTCATCTTTAGTTAAGTTTTCTTCTTTAAGCCTATTTAAAAATTTCCTGCTAATTTTTTCATTATTAAAATTGATTTTAATAAGATTTTCTAATTCACTTGATAATCTGCTTTTTGCTTTAATCGCCATAATATTAAACTAAATTAAAATGTAAATATCAAAAATAAATTCAGGCTCTTCTTTGTCTAATTTTAAATTTTCCATTGTCATTTTCCATTTTGATTTTTTATTTTTAAACTTTTCCCAACTCCTCCTTCACAATCCCGTTCACAACATTCCCGTCCGCGTTGCCGGCGGTTTCTTTCATGACCGCGCCCATTATCTTTCCAAAATCAGAAGCGCTTGGCGCTCCTGATTTTTCAATAATATTAACAACTATTTTTCTGATTTCTTCTTCGCTCATCTGCTCCGGCATATATTTTTCCAAAACCGCCAGCTCTTCTTTTTCCTTGCTCACCAAATCAGCTCTGCCGCCTTTTGCGAATTGCTCAATTGAATCTTTGCGCCTTTTGACGCTTCTTTTGATAAGTTCGATAACTTCACTGTCGCCCGCCTCGCCGCCTTTTTCTATTTCTGCGTTTTTGATATCGGAGTTCAACAACCTTAAAACGCCGCGAGTGATTTGATCTCCGGCTTTCATAGAATCTTTAATGTCGCTGATGATTTTTTTCTTTAAGTTCATAACACTTTTAAATTAAATGTGTATGCTTGATTTGTTGTTAAGTAATTTCAATATCGCGGAATCCTGACAAAAGTCAGGAAGAAATATTATAATTCTTTTGAAATTAAATAATCTTGCGAAATTTCATCCTTACTTTCGTAAGGACTCCCATCCGCTCTTTGCGTACATATTGACAAACTCAACTTATCTCTAGTTAAACTTAAATTCATCTTCCAGCTTGCCAAGCTTTTTAAGCTTTTCTTTCTCAGTCCTGATCTCGTTTCTTTTCAGCGCGTTTTTTCTTCTTTCCGTTCTGCTTAAATATTTATTTTTAAATCTTGAATTTCGCGCTTGCAAAAGCAGCCCGCTTTGCTGGACTTTCTTGGTAAAACGCCTTAAAAGACTCCCTATGCTTTCATTGTCTTTTTTCTTTACTTCTATCATTTTCGTCACCTCTGACTTTCTATTAAATTTAGATTAAAATTAAAAAAAACTAACTAAAAACAGTATAACACAAAGATGAAATTTAGCAAGAAGAAATCGGATGGATATTTTCCGCGAGTTTTGCTCCGCCTAAAAGGTGCAGATGGATGTGATCAACTTCTTGTCCGCCTCCTCTGCCCACTCGAATCAAAAGCTTGTATCCTTTGTCCGAGATTGAAAAATCCTCGGCGATTTTTTTGGCGGTCATAATCAATTTTCCCATTAACGGCGAATCCTTTTCTTTGGCATCAGCCACGGAAGAAATGTGTTTCTTGGGAATCACGAGAATATGAACAGGCGCAATCGGGTTTCTGTCTTTAAACGCAATTACATCTTCATCCTCAAAAACAACACCCGCCGGAATTTCTTTGTTTATAATTTTACAAAAAATGCAGTCCATAAATCATTTTAACATTTTAACATACTAACATTTTAACAGATGTAAAATTTATCCTTTCAATCTCTTCTTCACTTCCGTAATAATGCTTTCCATGGTGACGACTTCTTGCATTCCACTTTCCATATCGCGGATGATAATAGTGCCGTCAAGCGCTTCCTTTTGTCCGATAATCAAAGCGAGTTTTGAATTAAATCTGTTTGCCATCCGCAACTGCGATTTTATGCTTCCCCGCCCGAGCGACTCACCGACTGAGATATGAGCGTCTATCAAGCTGTTGAAAAGACTTAAAATCTTTTTTCGCGCCAGATTTCCCAGTTGCACAAGAAAAACATCTTTTTCTATTTTTTGATCCAAGTGAAATCCGCTTTGCAGCAACAGCTCAACCGCTCTTTCAACCCCGAACGAAAATCCAACGGCGGGAGCGCTTTCTCCTCCCAGAATTTTCACGAGATCGTCATATCTTCCCCCTCCGCCCAAAGAAGCTTGAGGACCTTCTTTGCCGGCTTCCCAAATTTCAAAAACGGTTTTTGTATAATAATCAAGGCCGCGGACAAGGCTGGAATTCAAAACATAGGAAATCTCAAGCTCATCCAAAAATTCCAAAACATTTTTAAAGTGGTCGTGGCAAGACTCGCAAAGGTGGTCAATGATTTGCGGAGCTCCCGCCGCAACCTGCGCGCACTTTTCTTCTTTGCAATCCAGAAGCCTGAGTGGATTGTCATTCAGTCTTCTTTTGCAATCTATGCATAATTTATTTATTTTCATTTCGTAGTAATCGGTCAGAAGCTTTTTATAAGTCGGGCGGCACTCGCCGCAGCCGATACTGTTGATTTGAATGATTGTATTTTTGATGCCGATCTTCTGAAAAATTTTCCAAGCCAGATATATTATCTGCGCGTCAATCGCCGGGCATTCGTCTCCAAAAATTTCAAAGCCGAATTGGTGAAACTGCCTGTATCTTCCCGCCTGCGGATTTTCATAGCGGAACATCGGCCCTTCATAATAGAGCTTTACCGGCTGAGACCATTTGCTCATGCCATTTTCAATATAAGCCCTCGCGACCCCGGCGGTTCCTTCCGGCCTCAAGGAAACCGCGTCTCTTCCTTGAGTTTCAAACGAAAACATTTCTTTTTCCACGATGTCGGTAACCTGCCCGACGCTTCTTTGAAATAATTCAGTGTGTTCCAAAATCGGAATTTCAATTCTTCCAAACCCGAAATTATGGCACATTTTTTTGCTGTTTTCCAGCACATAGTCCCAAATAAACTGCTCCGGCGGCAAAATATCTCTCATCCCCTTCACCGCCTGAATCGGAGTTAATTTTCTTCTCTTTCTTTTCACCGCTTCCGTTTTTTGTTTTTTTATTTTTAGCATGGTCGTTGGATTATGAATTATGAATTTGGAATGTTTATAAAATTGAAAGTTAAATTCTCTATTCTATAAAGACTTTTAAAATAAATTTGTCATTTCGAGCATCAGCGAGAAATCTATAAACTCTAGATATTTCTATAATTTTTAGATTTCTCGCGACACGCTCGAAATGACAAATAAAAAAATGTTTATTAATGAATTCAATTGTAATTTAAAAATCTCAAGGCGATAATTATATCTATCCAACCAGACTCCCTGCAAACTCATCAATCTTTTGAATATTTTCAGGACTGTTTTCAATGTCTTGAAAACTTTCTCCAACTAAATATAAATCTCCAATGAGAGACATTTCCGTTCCATTAATTGCTGACTCCATGGCTCTAATTGACTTTTCAATTGTGCCGGGCTTATTAGTTCCGCCAATAACTACCGCAATCGCTTTTTTATCTTTTAATTTATTTTTATAATAAAGAGGAAGAAGCCTGTCAATGAAAACTTTCATCGTTCCGGAGACATTGCTGAAATAATTCGGGCTGCCGAAAATTATAAGATCGGCGCTTTCAAGTTCAGGATATATTATTTGCATATCGTCTCTGATAACGCACTCTCCTGTGGAGTTGCAGCTCAAACACCCATTGCAAAATTCAATTCTTTTTTCGCGCAACAAAACTAGTTCTGTTTTTGCTCCCAGCTCTTCCGATTTCGTCAGAATTCTTTTCAAGACGAACTCCGTATTTCCTCTGCGCGGACTCCCGCAGATGGCGATGATTTTCATAGGATTGAAGTTAGAAATAATAGATTATAGATTACATACAATTTAGTTGTCTCGTTACTCCCCTCCTCAGATGAGGAGGGGCTGGGGGTGGTTGATTGAAGTATTGCAAAATTATAATTTATAGCAGAAATATTGAAGCGTCTTCTAGCTTTTTGCTGCAAGTTTTAGATTTATCCCGCATTCACAACCACCCCCGCCCCTCCTTTGATAAGGAGGGGATTTTACAGCTTTGCTTCAATAAAATAATTCATTAGAAATTTATATTCAAAATTCCACATTCCACATTCCACTTTCTAATACTCAAACGATTCAAACACCGAAAAATCTCCAAACGGCCATGCTCTGATCCATGCGCGGCCGATAATAAAATGCTCTTCCAAAACTCCCCACACGCGAGAATCCGCGCTGGCCGTTCTGTTGTCTCCCAAAACATAATATTCATCATTTTTCAATTCCCTGAGATAGTCTCCATTCGTCAATGTCTCGGGAGGAATATATGTTTCATCAAGCTCAAATCCGTTCGGATTGGAACCGTTATACACGGTTATTTTATTATCCGCTATTTTTATCTTTTCTCCCGGAAGAGCGACTATTCTTTTTATGTAAAACTCTTTTGGATTATTCGGGTAGCGAAAAATAATCACATCCCCGCGCATCGGATCGCCAAGCTTGTAGCTTAGCTCGTCAACAATCAAATAATCTCCGTCGTGAAAATTAGGCTCCATGCTTTTTCCGCTCACAAAAAACGGCTGGATGACAAAAGATCTGATCCCCACGATAACAATCAAACTTATAATCACGACTTTTATTGTTTCAAAAGAAAAATCTTTTAATTCTGAAACGAAAGAACTGTTTTTTACTTCGCTGTTATTTTCTAATTTATTTTCATCTTTCATTATTTGTTTTAAGTTATTAAAGATTATCCTAAACTATTTCTAAAATTATAATTTAAGGTTCTTCCGACATTTCTATGGGTATAAATTAAGTTTGCCGCAGTGGAATAAG
>CAYPQL010000029.1:0-19468 GCA_964412905.1 uncultured Candidatus Saccharibacteria bacterium | reverse complement strand
AGATCCTGAAATAAATTCAGGATGACAGAAAAGCGGGTAAATTTAAAATAATATCGCTATAGCTTATTAAAAAACTATGCATCAAACAAAAATTTTAGACATAAAAATAAACAAGATTACGACAGAAGAAATTCTTGAAAAAATCAAAAGTTTTTTATTATCAGATAAAAATAGCCCCCTTGATAAGGGGGGTTGGGGGGTTGAAAAAATCACAGGTATTGATTTGATTTATAAAATTTGCGAAGCGGAATTTATAAAAGACAAAAAAATATACTTGCTGGGAGCGGGGGAGGGGATAGCGGAAGAAGCTGCAAGGGTTTTGTCCGGTAAATATCCTTATTTAAATATCGTCGGCGCGGAGGAAGGAATACCAGCGGCAATTTTCAATTTTCAATTTTCAATTTTTCCGCCTATGGCGGATCCGCCAAAGGTGGACAATAAATATCCAATATCCAATATCCAATTTTTGATAAAAATAAACTAGATAAATTAAATAACGCATTAATCCAACAAATAAACAATGCCCAACCCGATATATTGTTTGTCGCCTTCGGCGCGCCGAAGCAGGAAATTTGGATTTATGAAAACTTAAAAAAAATGCCAACCGTAAAACTGGCAATCGGCGTCGGCGGATCGTTTGATTTCATCTCCGGCAAAACAAAACGCGCCCCTTTGATTTTTCAGAAATTAGGACTAGAATGGTTATGGAGATTAATTTTAGAACCGCGGAGAATTAAAAGAATTTATAACGCAACGGCGAAGTTTGGATTTCTAATTTTGACAAAAAAAAGAGAAGGTTTTTAAACACCTTCAGTTTGGAAGAATAAAAAATATTGTTGGTTTTTCAACTTCATAAATTTCATTGGATTCGCATATTGGACATTTTGTTGTTTTTGTTACTTTTACTGTTTGATATATGTGATTTTTGATGCCCGTTTCAACTATGATAGTATTACCCTTGCATTCTCCCATACATCGAAGTCCAATTTTCTGAATCTTATTGCCACAATGCGGACATTGCCTCTCTTTCATTATTATAACTATGTCTTTTAAGTCGAATTCTTTCTTACAGAATCCGCAAGCATATTTATCTTTTTGCTCTAGATTATTTTCCATTTCTTTTCCTCCGTTTATTTATCGCAATATTTACGATATTAAGATTTTAACACAGCAATAAGAAGTGTCAAGGTTTTAAAAATGTTAATATGTTTACATGTTAAAATGTTAAAATGAATCCTATGTTCAATTCAGACCAAAGAGCGGAAACGCTCAGGAAAAAAATAATCAGAGACAAGAAATATCTTCTTGCAAAAATTGGCGATGCGGGACAGGATCCGGGGGAGCGGAAGGTTTTGGCTGAATTTTTTAGGTATAAAGATTATGTTGATGATCCGGAGTGGATTACGGCGAGCGAAAAAGAAAAATGGTCGAACAAGTTTTTAGGGTTAAATAAGAATGGATTTAAGAAAACTGAATTTCAAAATCCGACTTATGCGGCGTCTTTAAGTTTGAAAAGAAATTTGTCGGAATTCACAAAAGTTTTCACAATGCAAGTCGCGGGCTGTAATTATTCCTGCAACTATTGCTTTGTCCCTCGCGAGCTTAATTCCGGTTCTGAGAAATATGGGAAATTTTTCAGCGCGGAAGAAATCGTGGATGAGTTTTTGAGGATAAAAAGCAGTTCAGAAACTCCGATGAATATAATCCGAATTAGCGGGGGAGAGTGTCTGATTATTCCTGAAATCATTGTTGATGTTTATAAAGCGATGATGAAAAGGTCGCCTGATTCTTATCTTTGGATTGACACGAATTTATCAACTTATAAAATTCTTAATAAACATAAGCCTGAATTGAAAAAAGTTCTCAGTCAAAAAAATGTTGGAGTCGTGGGATGTTTTAAGGGAACGACGAAAAAAGATTTTAGCCTTATAACTGGAGCCGGAGAAGAATTTTACAAAGAGCAGTTTGAAACCGCAAAACTTCTAATCGATCTCGGCGCTGATTTTTACGCTTATGTTCCGGCTTATGTTTATGATGAAAAATCAACAGAAGAAAAACTGGAAAGTTTTTTGTGCGAACTGCAAAAGGTTAATAGAAATTTACCGCTCAGGCTGGAAATTCTAAAAATCGAAAACTTCCCCGCCGCAAAAATAAATTTCAAGCTCGCGGAAAAAGAGGGAAGAGCAATTCCCAAAACCCCGCAAGAGCTAGTCTTTGAATTATGGCACAAAAAAATTCTGCCGAAATATTTCTCGGTAGAAGATTTGTGGGAATTTTGTTGCGAGATTAGATTGTGATTTTTATTTTAAGACTTCCTCTTTCTGTGTCATTCCTGCGTAGGCAGGAATCTACTGCTACAATTCCCGCCCCGACGAAGTCTCCGCCTCGGGACTCCAGCGAGAAATATCGCTTTGCCCGCTTTCTCGTCAGAGTCCTTTGATAAGAGACCTTGTCGGTGCGGAATTTACTTTGTTTGACCAATGGGAAATATATCATCGCTAGTTCCATATATTCCATCAGCCCCCAGACTTCTCATTTCATATGATTGGCCATCTTCTGAAGCTTTGTAAAAAAATGGCTTGAGATAATGATCGCTTAGAAAAATTGTGAATCCTGCTTTTGTTGCCTGATTCAAATTTTCTGGATAGCGTTCATTTTGTTTTTTGTAAAGCTCTAATGTACCGGCATTTTGCGTTAATATTTGCTGACTCATTTTCGGTTTTAGTTCAGCAAACGGTCCGGTTTTAGATACAAAGCCAAAGTAGTAAAGTGATCCATAAAGAATAACGCTAAATAATATTCCGAGTATGCCAAGAATAATTCCAGCGTTAGCCATTTTTTTACCCCTCAATCCCATTTTTTTAATTTCATTAAGACCGACTATGCCTAGAATAATAGCAATAGTACCCAAAAGCACGCCAAAAAAAGGTATGAATGATACTAGTCCAAGTATGAGACTGGCAGTTGCTAATCCAGATTTTTGCGGTTGTTGTTCCATATAGTTTATTTGTTAAAAAAATTATTATTTTAAAACGAGTTGTTCCGACCTAGAAAATTGCCAAAAAATTAAAATATAAATTGAGAGAGATTTTTGACTATTTCCAATAACTCGTTATTATACGAGTGATCGCATATTATACAATTTTCCCTCCTCCTTAAAATATGCTAATATAAATATATCATAAAAAACTAAATCAATCAAAATGAAAAAAATTCGAACGAGGTTTGCGCCGAGTCCGACGGGGTATTTGCATGTGGGGAGTTTAAGAACGGCTTTGTATTGCTATCTTTTTGCCAAGCATAATGATGGCGATTTTGTGTTGCGGGTTGAAGATACGGACAGGTCGCGGTATGTAGAGGGGTCAATTGAAAATTTGGTGAAAGTCCTTCATTCCGTTGGTTTGGATTATAATGAGGGAATAATCCTAGACAATGACGGGAAAATCGCGGATAAGGGCGATTTCGGACCTTATATGCAATCTCAAAGACTGGAAATATATCAAAAATACGCTGATGAATTGATTAAAAATGATTATGCATATTATTGCTTCTGCAGTCAAGAGCGACTAGGGGAAATGAGAAAAGTTCAGCAAGCGCAAAAATTGGCGCCGATGTATGACGGGAAGTGCAGAAATTTATCAAAGGAAGAAGTTCAGAATTTTCTAGATAAAAAAACTCCTTATGTCGTCAGACTGAAAGTTCCCAAAGACGGTTTTACGGAGTTTGAGGATTTGGTTTACGGGAAAATAAAAATTGAAAATAAAACGATTGACGATCAAGTGATTATGAAATCAGATGGTTTTCCGACATATCATTTGGCGAATGTAGTTGATGATCACTTGATGGAAATTTCTCATGTCATCAGAGCTGTAGAGTGGCTGCCATCAACTCCAAAGCATATAATTTTATATAAAGCTTTTAATTGGGAACTTCCAAAATTCGCGCATTTAACACTATTGCTAAATCCCGATAAAAGCAAACTGAGCAAACGGCAGGGAGATGTCGCGGTTGAAGATTATTTAAAGAAAGGATATCTGCCGGAAGCTTTGTTAAATTTTATTTTGCTCCTCGGTTGGAATCCGAAAACGGAAGAAGAAGTTTTTTCAATGGAAGAAATGATCAAGAGATTTGACTTGTCCGGCGTGAATAAAACCGGCGCGATTTTCAACACGGAAAAACTGGACTGGATAAATGGAGCGTATATTCGAAAGATGGATTTGGATAAATTAACTATGTTAAGCGTGCCGTATTTGGTTGAAGCGGGAATAATAGAAGAAATTAAAAATGAAAAAATCAAAAATCAAAATGACAATTTAAAATTTAAAATTATAGATACTGGGGAAATAATAAGCTTTGATTATTTAAAGCAAATTTTAGCGCTGGAACAGGAAAGAATGAAAAAACTAAGCGAGATAGGGGATTTGGTGAAGTTTATTTTTACGGATAAATTAGAATATGAAAAAGATTTATTAATCTGGAAAAAGATGAGTTTTGATGAGGTGATAAATAATTTAAAGTTAGCTTACGATGAGCTGGAAAAAATAGACGGGAAAGATTTTGATAAAAATAATTTGGAGAAAGTTTTGAGAGGTTTGATGGAAAAAAATAATATCAAAGCAGGGGAGTTATTGTGGCCATTGCGCGTAGCGCTTACGGGTCTCAAAGCCTCTCCAAGTCCTTTTGAGGTTGCGGAAGTTTTGGGGAAAGAAAAAGTTTTGGGGAGAATAAAAAAAGGGATTGAAAGAGTGAAATAAAAAAATAGAACATAATTTTATTTTATATGTTCTATATAATTTAAATTGTTGCTTTCATTTTTTTCTGAAAGCGGAAATTCGTCGGAAAGTTGTAACTCTTTTTCGAGATTTTCTCCTTTTCTTTTTAGATAAGCACTGAGATAACTATCGCTCATCTTATATTCCCTCCTTCTTTTTATATAACATATAAACAAAGTAGCATACTGCATAATTTTGTCAAATTTTAAAAAAGAAGATGTTAAGTTAATAAAATTTATAAACTTTCAAATAATTTTTTCTTGAGCAAAAGCTAAAAGCGTGCTATAATTAAAGCAAATGTATGATTATACAATAAAATAAAACATATTTTATGACTTTGAGAAAATTACAAATGAAAATCATACCGCTGTTTTTAATAGCGTCTTTTGTTTTGGCGCCCGTTTCAAATATCAAAGCGGATTTGGTTGAAGAGTTGGAAAATGAAATAAACAAAAAACATGAGACCGTCCAGAATCTTGAAAATCAGGCGGAAGGATATAAAGATACGATAAGAAATCTTCAAGTGGAAGAGCAGAGTTTGGAAAATGAAGTTGAGCTTCTTGACGCGCAAATCGCCCAGCTTGATTTAAAAATCCGGGCAACGCAAGCCCAGATAGAGCAAACAAATCTTGAAATAAATAATTTATTGCTTAAAATTCAAATAAAAGAAGGCGAGATTGAAAAACAGAAAAATATCTTGAAAAACTTGCTCAGAGAAATAAATGATTATGACAACGAAACAACATTGGAAATTTTTCTTAAAAGCGCCGAGTTTTCGGAATTTCTGAACCAAGCCGGATATATGGACACGGTAGGGGAAAAAATAAAAGAATCCCTTGATAAGCTCAACTCCGCCAAACAAGAGCTGGAAAAAAAGAAAGAAGAAATGAAGGAAAAGAAAGGCGAGCTTGAAGAGTTGAACGGCAAATTATTAGCGCAAAAAGAAACGGTGGACGCGCAAAAAAGCGCCAAAGAAGCTTTACTGGAAGAAACGAAAGGGAAAGAATATAAATACCAGGATTTATTGTTTGATGTTCGAAATCAGAGAGAAACAATTTTGGGAGACATAAGCAAACTCAAACGGGAAATGGAAGTTGAGATCGCGAAAATCGCGGCAATGGCGGAAAGACCTTCGGAAAATCTTGCGTCCACAAGCTGGTATTTTTCTCAAAACGATCCTCGATGGAAAGATATGACGATCGGACTTTCCAATTCTTTCATTGATGATTACGGCTGCGCGATTTCCTCCGTGGCGATGGTTTTTAAATATTACGGCATAGATATTGATCCGGGCAGGCTCTCCAAACAGCCTATATTTTACAGAGATCTTATAAGCTGGCCGAAACAATGGAGATTTTTGGATTTGATAGAAAACTCATATCACAAATCCGGCGGACTTGATAATGGCGATTGGAATTTGATAGACCGTGAAATAGCAAGCGGTCATCCCGTTATTATATTTATTAAAGCGTTGGGCAGAGGCGCGGGGCATTATGTCGTGATTCACAGCAAAGACTCAAAAGGATACATTGTCCACGATCCCGTAATGTGGAACGGCCAAAGCGGAGCGAACATCTATCTTGCCACCACGCAAAAATACATAAGCTCCATATACAAAACAAATACGATTATTGATCAGTATGTGATATATCGGTAAATTGTAATTAGTTATTGGTAATTGGTAAATTTCTCCGCATTATTGGAAGCTAAAGCTAAATTCCAAAACTAATGTCGTAAAAGCTACCTTGTGCGACATTGAATATGTTTTTAAAACCCCGCTTCTCCGCGGGGTTTTTTGTGTATGCTCAAAAAACACTGGCTCAACTAATATTTATACTAATAAAACTAATTTATAATATAAGAATTTCAATATAATTTATCCTATTTCTTATTCTAATTTCCTTAATCCATCTTCTAAGCTTTTTATTTTTAATTCTAATCTTTTTATTTCTTGCCTGTTTTTTTCTAATATTTCTTTTGCTTCTTCTAAATCTTCAGTTTCAAGAATTTTTAATTTATTCTCAATTCTCTCGATCTCTTTTTTATAATCTAAAACAAGCTTCTCAATTTCTTTTTTTCTGAACTCTATTTTTCTTTTCTCTAAACCAACAGTCAATTTTTTCACTAAATTTTCGTCTTTAGATTTTTCCACAATATCATCGACTTTCTTTATGTCATGCTTGTCAATAATTACTTCTTTTTTTTCATTAAATTTAAAAGGATCAAGACTTTTAATTTCTTCTTGTATATTATTTCCTTCATCTGTTTCAAGCAATTTTTTCATTTGTTCTCGCGCTTTTCTATAACTGACTATTTTTTCCGCGTCATCTTTTTCTATCCCCTCAATTTTCGGCGCAAACCTATCTTCGTTCATATAATTAAATTAAATTATAAACATTAATGCTTCGTTAAATTTAGTGTCAATATTAGTTTAGGCTTAGCGTTTAATATATCTTATCCCTCTCCTCTTTTATAAAATAAATCCACCCTTCAAAAACTTCTACAAAAGCTTTGAAGGGAGCTTCTATGATAAAATCGAGAATGAATACGAACACATTCACGCTGGATAATTTTGTGGAAAGCCACTGCCCCATTCGCAGAATCGGGATTGAAAAAAGGTCGGACATAAAAGAGATAATCCCCTCTTTTCTTTTGATGACCACAAGCTCTCTGGCGTTTCGGCGGATTCTTATTCCGAAATAGCTCACGACGCTTAAAAAAAATAAAAACAAAGCCATGCTCATAATATTGAAATTCAATTTTCTTAAGATAAAAATTATAATTCCGAAAGAAACAAAAAATATCAAAAGGTAAAGAAACTTGAACGCTTTATAAAAAAATGAATTTTGCGGCAAGATTCCTTTTATTGTGAACGGAGAGCTTGCATAATTTCCATAAACCATTTCTTTTATGCCATGCACGATAAGCTCCGTGTTTTTTTTGCTCGGAATTTTGATGGTTATGACGACTAAAAGCATTAAAAGAGGCGGGAAAATCACATTTATTCCAAGAGCGAAATAATTTATATGCCCGAGAACATATTTGTCAAAAGGAAGCTCCAGAATAAAAGCAAGGGTCATCTTGGTTATAAAAATATAAATGATGCTTCTGACGGCGGCCCTTTTCAACTTCGTTTTCGCTTCCTTGTATTTTTTCACGCAAGATTCTTTTATCGCGTCTTCAAGATGAAGATGATGCGAGAATATCTTGTCCGCGTTATTCGCGTTTTTCCGCATCACATCTTCAAGAACCGTGAAATAAGCAAGATTTTTTTTGATAAATCTTGAAAAGTTTTCTCCCAGCGGGTCGTTGATTTGATTTTCTATGTCATTAACAACCTCGCTTATATTTCCGGCCATTTTTATAATCAACTCTTCCGACGGAGCAAAAAACCATGCGGGGTGTTTCATTTTAAACAGCCTGTATTCAATCATAGATAAATTTGATTTTGTGAGGTTGCGAAGCACCGCGATATAAATCTGAATTTTCTTGTTCTCCTCGCTCATTAATTTTTCCGGCGCATTCAGCTTTTCGCCGATTATTTTCCGGGCAAAATCAATTATCGCGTTTTCTTTTTTGTAAGGAGCGATTTTTTCTTCTATTTCGCAGGAAGCGATTCCCACTATCCAATTGAATAAATATTCATTGCTATTATTTTCGCTTCCGATTTCAGGCATATTATTGATAAGCAGAGTATATTTTTCAATTATTTCTTTTATCTCTTCTATCCTTTTTTCCGGAATTTTCCCGTCAGGCAGATACCTTGCTCTTATCAATTCGTATATTAAATATTTAGAGACATTAACTTCGTCTTTCTCGGTCATCAGTCTTCTTTTTAATATTCTTTCAATAGCGATTTTTCGAAGGAGATGATCCTCCTGATAATCCACGGAGTTTCTTAATTTTTCATACAAAAAAGCGATTCTGCTGGAAACCTGATGGACTTTTATTTTTTCCTCGCTTGTTTCGTTGTATTTTTTCTCCAGATCCAGCGCGTCCTTATATTCCTTGATGAATTTTTCCGCTGATTCGGAAAGCTGTTTGGACATAAGTTTTGATTGATGAGTTAAGACTTAAATAACTGCTGTATTTGCAATATTAGCTTAAATTAAACAAAGAGTCAAAGAAAAAAAATGCATTGGCTAATTTCATATATTTTACGATATAACTGTTCCTATAAACTTTTTTTCGTCTAAATAGTTCTTAAGATTATTTAAATTCCTTCCATTTAAAATCGCAACCTCAATCTCAAGTTTTTCCGCTTCTCTGCTGGCAATCGGATCGAATGGCTTATTCATTCTAGGCTCCCATTTATTCCCCACGATTTTGCGAAAATCCTTCCAGCTTATATTTTTGATCGGCACGGCATTTTTATATTTTCTGGGGTCTTTGTCATAAGCATAATCTATATTAGAAAGATTCGCCACTTTTTTCGCGCCATAAGTTTTAGCCAAATAAACCGCATCATAATCCGATGACCAGCCCGGTTTATAACCAGCGCCAATTACAATGGGTTTGTTTGTCTTAAATTTTTCATGAGGATTTGTCGCAATCTTATCATAGACCAAATCACCGAATAATATTTTCATAAATTCCGCGTTATATCTTGTCGCGTAAATTCCAATCCAGTCTAATTCATCGTTGCTTAATTTTCTCACTCTCTTTCCTGCTTCATTATATTTCCTATTCAATCCCCCACCCCCGCAGACAATTATGAATTTATTTCCGTCTTCTACTTTTTTTAAAATTAATTCCCTGAATTTTTTTATAAATTTATAATCAACTTCATCCGGAACTATTAATGAACCGCCGAGAGACAAAACATAAAATTTCTCATTTTCTTTCTTTGCCATTTTTTGAATTTTATGGATAATGTTAAATAGTTTTTGTTGAAATGGTCGTATTTTTTTGTCATTTCGAGCCTCAGCGAGAAATCTATAAACTTTAGATATTTCTACACATTTAGATTTCTCGCGAGGCGTTCGAAATGACAACTAAATCACTTCCTCAACCCAATATAATTTATATTTTTAGAAACATTATTTTTTTCTAAATCTACAAAAACTTTTTCAATATCATCAAGACCGATATTTCTTCCGCCAAGGCCGTAGATGTAATTATATAATTTTGGTTTTTTATCCAGATTATATAAAGCCGATCTGACTTCGGTGAAAACAGGGCTGAAGTTGCCGAAAGAAGTTGACCTGTCCAGCACTGCCACGCTTTTAGCTTTTGAAGCAGCTCTGGTAATTTCCTCGTTTGGAAAAGGCCTAAAAACTCTGACTTTCAAAAGCCCTACTTTTTTGCCTTCTTTTCGCAGTTTATCAACCACAATTTTCGCCGTTCCGCAAGTTGAGCTCAGTGCTATGATTATATAATCCGCATCATTTGTTTTATATTTTTCAATAAAATCATATTTTCTTCCTGTGAGGCTAGCAAATTCTTTATCAACTTGCTTGATAATTTTTTTACTGTTTTCCAGCGCCTCCGCTTGCTGATATTTATGCTCAAAAAAATAATCAAATAAATCAAGGGGGCCGATTGTTATCGGTTTTTTTATATTAAGCAACGGATAATCGGGATTATATTTTCCAACGAATTTCTTAACGGCTTCATCGTCCAGTATTTTTACATTTTGAACGCTGTGCGAAGTGATAAATCCGTCTTGCATAACCATCGCGGGGGTGAGAACTTTTTCATTCTCGGCCACTTTCAAAGCAATCAGCATATTATCATACGCCTCTTGCGCATCCTCGCTGTAAATTTGAATCCAGCCTGCGTCGCGCAAAAACATTGAATCAGTGTGATCACAGTGAATATTTATCGGCGCCGACAAAGCTCTGTTGGAAATCGCCATCACGATTGGCAATCTTGAGCCAGACGCGATATAAACAACTTCCGCCATCAAAGCTAAGCCCTGAGATGAAGTCGCGGTCATTGCTCTTGCTCCCGCGGCCGATGCGCCAACGACAGCGCTAAGCGCGCTGTGCTCGGATTCAACATCTATTAACTCGGTATCAACTTTTCCATCCGCCACAAACTGCGCGAATGTTTCTATAATCGGCGTCTGCGGAGTAATCGGATACGCCGCCACAACATCAGGATTTATCTGCCTCATCGCCACCGCCACCGCCTGCCCCCCCGATAACGCCTTATATTTATGCTTTTTTTTCATTGCCATTGACATAATATAAGTTTAAAGTTTATAAAGTTATGAATTGTTAAATTGCTACATGGCTACATTGTTGCATTGCTGAATTACTCTATCCTCGCCCCGTCGCAGTCTCGCCTCGGACTGCGACGAAAAAACTTAGTCATTATATATTTTTCCTTTTTCTCCGGGAATTAAAGGAGAATGTCCATTTTCAACTTCATCACCGTCTTTAAATCCATCATCATCAGTATCGGAATTATCAGGATCAGTTTTTGTAATTTCTTTTTCAACTACATCAAGCAGTCCATCATTATCGGAATCAGAAAAATCTATCTTCTTTGCTTTGAATAATTTAAAAGTATTATCATCATTGGGCATTTTGAATATTTCAGAGTTTATTTTTTCAAAGTTAATTTTATCTATTGTCGTATATCCATTTTCAATATCGCCAGTATTACGCACAGTTACTGCTGTATCGCTTGCGGTATCAACAGACTGTTGATCGTATGCCATTCTTCTTGTTTCAACTTCCGCCTTTACCACTATACCGTCATCCGAAACCCAAAATTTTACATTCCTTTGTTCGTTGAATATGTTTGTGTTTAATGAATATTTAAAAATTTTTGTATTTTGATTATCAACAATTTCTTCTCCTAAAAATCTGGTATTGCTCAATATATCGTCGCTGGATTTAATTCCTCGTAAATATTCATCGGGGAGAAAATCATAATTAAACAAAATTTCATAAATGCCATCTTCGCTGTTTGACAAGCCCGCAGCAAGACATTTTTTGTTGCTGTCGCATCTATAAACAATTCCTTTGGTCACTACAACAGATTGAGAACCCTTTTCTAGTTTATAATTGCTAAAATCTATCCAATAAACTTTTCCTTTGATAGTATCGGTTTTATCGTCATGCTTCTTAATAGTAGTAAATTCATAAATCGCAGAACCTTTTTGCACTCTCTTGTTTAATAAATTTTGAATTGTGTCTGATGAAACCTCTTGGCCTTCGCTCAAAAAACCATCATTCGGTTTTATATCTTTTTGCTTTAAATAATTTTCCCAACCAAAATACCCGCCAGCGCCAAGCGCTAAAATGATTAGAGATGCGACTACGATTTTTTTTGCGTTCATAGTTTAATTTTAAGGGCTAAAAAAGTTAGTTTATTTTGATTAAAATCCAGTTTTTTCTTTTTCCTTTTTCCTTTTCCCTCTTTCTCACTCCCTCATCATCTCCTCAAAAACCTCCAAATACATCGCCGCGCTCCACAACTGGGCTTCGCAGCCGGAGGAGGTTTGTTTTTCCGCGGAGCTTATTTCACTGTGGTGTCCGGCTATTCCAAGATAGAGAATTTCGTTCGTGCCGGCTTCCATAATTCCGTTTATATAAGAAGAATATTTGTGGGCGTTCAGCTTATACAAGACAAGCGCGGTTAAATTATTTATCCAATACCAGCTGTTGCCGTTGTGATAGCTGGCGCTGTTTTCTCCCGTATTGCGCGGAATAAATTTATCGCTTGTTATGTCAACTGACGATACGCCTCCCCATTCAAGATATAGCTTTGGCAGAATTTTGTCAAAACATTTTTCCCATATTTCGTTATTCAAAAGATCGGGCATAAGATACGCGGCGACAAAAATATTCGGGCGAATCGTATCATCATTCGCGCAATCTTTCAGCATGTCATCTTGATAGAATTTTTCAATGATTTTATTTTTCAAATCGTCTTTGATGATCTTATATTGATCGTTTTCCGTGAATTTATGCAGCAAATCATATATATTATATCGGCAAGCTTGGACTTCAAGGCAATATTTTTCTCTTTCAAGACTGTCCATCCAAGTTTCATTTTTATAACTCACGGCGAGTTCATCTTCAGTTCTTTTTTGGATTAAATTCAGCGCCACTCGCTCAAATTTTTTAATGATATCCATTTTAAAATCTTCAGGCAATTTATATTTCTCATCTATTTTCATTATCCTGTTCGCCAGCCACCCCAAAGCATCGGCGCTTTGCAATTCGTTTTGTTCAGGATTATAAAATCTGCTTTTCGGAACCTGCCCCTCGCTTGTTATTGTTTTAAGCTGAGCCAAAATTATTTCTTTGGCTAAATCTTTGTTTATTTTATATATCTGTAAGAGTGAAACCGCCTCGTCTCTGTGCCAGAATTGGAAAAACCAAGGAAGCCCGGCATAAACTCCGCGCTTATTATTATTTTCAACCATCAAAGTGTATAATGAATTTTGCGCGCATAAATTCGCCATTTTTATTTCCTCGTCTGTTATTTTCAGCGCTTTGAATTTTTCGTGAATATTAGCTTCCTCTTCCTTATTCAATTTTTTGAAATTCGCAAAGATTTTTTTCACTTCACTAAGAGCTTCTTTTCTTGTTTTGGCCACCGAAAAAACCGCTTTTTTAAATTCAATTTTTAGAGCTTTATAAACAAAACGATCGTAGGGATATGAATTTCTTTCGTGGTCCATTTGATAGTATTTAGAAAAAAATTCTCCGATTTTTTCATACTTCCCACGATCTGTCTTTATGGCCAAATATAAAGCAAACTCTTTTTTATCTCCCAATCCGTCTTCGCCTTGATCTCTCCGTTTTACAAATTTTATAATCGCGCAATCTTTTTCAATTTCTATCTCATAAAACCTTCCCATGCTTCTTGAGTCATAAGGCCATCTGATATCCAAAACAATTTCCGCTTCCGCTTTTTTGCTTGTCTTAAGGCAAAGAGAATTATAACCGTTCGGCAGAAAATATTTCTCGTTCATTCCGTTTTTATATGTCTTTTCAACTTCATAAAAATTATTTTTTATCTCCGCAAGCTCTCCTTCGTTTAAAAAATTTATCTTGTCTATGACTTTATAGACTTCCAGCTTGTCTTTATAGTTTTTCCCGTCAGCGTAAAAAAATCCCTGATACCTCGTTTCCTTTCGATCGGTCATATAAAAATAATCTCCGAAATCATTCCCCAAAATCAACCCTGTCCCCTCCGCGGCTTTCTTGGCGATTTTCGTATTTTTGTATTGATGAGTTATCAACATTTTTGTTTTTTTATTTATTTTGAGCTACTTGTAATAATTTTTTATTTTCCTATTTTATCTAAATAGCATTTTTTATAAAGCATCTACATAATCCTCAAAAACCACAGGAATAATGATTTTATTTTTCTCGCCTCCGTCTTTCATATCTTCTTCAAAAATTTCTACAATGCCGTTTTGAAAAGTCGGCGCGGTATAACTGATTTCTTTTTCAAACGGATACAGCTTGTCATAAGCTCCGAACGCGGTTATAAAAGTATCCGCCAAGATATTTTCATTTTTATCTTTTATTCTCACTCTCACATTTCCTTCAAAAACATTCGCTTTTCCGGAAATCAAAACTGGATTGTTTATTGATTCGCTTTTTTGCGGAGATTCTACCTGAACAAACTCGTTTCCAAAATAAGCATTTGTATTCAAATTGCTATCGGTTGGAGTAATTAACCCTACCCGCCTTATAGGGCGCCCGTATGGTGGCAATAAAGATATATCCAACAAAATAATAATAACGACAAGAACAAAGCTTATAATTATTGCCAAAATTAAAGCAACTTTTGGTTTATTTTTGTTTTGCATATTTAATTAAACTTATTCTTTATAAAACTTCGCCGCGTCTTCCGGAGAATTTATAATGACATACGATTCGGTTGCCAGTTCAAATCCCGCCCACTTGTTGAGACGCGGAGTAATTTCAAAGTGAAAATGCAAATCTTCTCCTTGGGGAGCATAATGCAGATAAAAATTATACGGCGCGTTTATGCTTGCCAGCTTGGATAATATTTTTTTGAAAGTTTCCGCCAAACTTTCCAGCTCTGCGCCGTTTAATTCGGTTATGTTTTTATAATGCTTTTTCGGAAAAATCCACGCTTCAAAATTAAACCGAGGCGCAAAAGGGGCGAATGCTATAAAATTATCATCGGAAAATATATGGCGCTCGCTTTTTTCTTCTTTTTTTATTATATCACAATACGGGCATTTTTTATATTTTTTCAGCGCCTCAATTTCTTCGCGGACTAATCGCGGAACAATTGTCGTTGCGATTATTTGAGTGTGCGTGTGAATGATGGAAGTTCCCGCTTCTCCACCGCTGTTTTTGAAAATCTGAACATATTTTATGTTTTTTCTTTTGCTTAAATCATTCATTCGAGAAGAATAAACCTGAAGAACATCCTTGATTTCATTCTCGCTCAAATCCGCCAGCTGTCTTTTGTGATCCGGAGTTTCAGCTATAACTTCGTGATATCCAAACGCTTTTCCTGTTGTGTAATATTTGTCAGATGTCTTGATTTTCACATCAGCTTTTTCGTCAACGGCTGAAAATTTATTCGGGAACCAGCGAATTTTCCAATTTTTTCCGTCCGCCGCCCTGCCAATTTCAGGCGGCGTCAGTTTTTCATTTCCCGGGCAAAAAAAACATACGGAGTCTTTGTTGAGATTTTCTTCGCTTTTTTTAAATTGCTTCGTCCGCCTATCCCTGTCTTTCGCGATATAGCTCCAGCGATCTAAAATATAATCTTTTCTTAATTCTATCATAAATAAATTAAAAATTAAAGTATTTAAAATCCTATTTGAAATTCTAGATATTTTTTTAATAAAGTAAATTTATTACATTCGTCCACTGCCTATTACATTACTTTATCTGCGCGCATACTCCTTGGTCTCTTTCGCATACAAATTTTTCTGAAACGCAAAGAAAATTGAACGAATTTGATTTACATCGCCAAGTGATTGTTCGGCGTTAGCGATGGCATGATATTTTAAATTCAATAAAACCGGCAGTTTTTCTTCATCAAGTTCTTCAACGCCTTTTTCTTCATATTTTGATAAAACGAAATCTAAGAATTCTTTTTGCTTTTCCTCCAAGCCTTCAAAAATTTTGTCTTTTGTTTGTTCTACCCTTTGCGCTCTTGAAATCGGCTTGACTAGAAAAGATATATACGACAAAACATCAAACAGATCGCTTTGTTCCGCGTCAATTATTTTTTGCAATATTTCCAATTCGCTTTTACCATAACCGATTTCGGCAATCTTATCAAGAAATACTTTTCTTGTTGTCGGATTTGACCAAATTTTTCGTAGCTCTTCCTCGCTTTTGAAAAATTCCGGCATAGCGCCAAACATATTATCCATAAACTCCCGGATTGAAATCGGCTTGCCGTCAGCGCTCCAAAAAGAAGTTGAAATCATATGCTGAATTTCCCGTTCCTTGCCGTCGCGCAATTTGATTTTTAATTTTTTCCTAGATTCGTTTTCCGCATCTTTGATAATCCCCTCTCCCGCGTCTTTTAACTTCTCGTCATATTTTATTTCTTTCTGCTCCTTTTCTTTAATTTCTTCTATCGGCTCACCGTCCCACTCAGGATCAGAAAAATGATGATAGGCATCCACGAAATCATAAATCGTAAAATATTTTTTTCCGTCAAAAAGCCGCGTTCCACGACCGATAATCTGTTTAAACTCAATCATAGAATTTATCGGGCGCATCAATACAATATTTCTAATATTTCTCGCGTCCACTCCGGTTGATAATTTTTGCGATGTGGTTAGAATCGTCGGAATTGTTTTCTCATTATCCTGAAACTCGCGCAAAAATTGCTCTCCGCGGGCGCCGTCATTTGCTGTTACGCGCTGGCAATAATTAGGATCTTTACTTTCCTTCATCTGATTTACCAGATCGCGAACGGCCAGCGCGTGATCTTGAGTCGCGCAAAATATTATGGTCTTTTCATTTTGATTTATTTCGTCCAATACTACGCGAACTCTTTTTGCTTCCCGTTCTTTAATGACAATAATTCGATTAAAATCCGGCTCTTCATAAATTTTACCTTCCTCCACTTCGCCTTCAATAATTTGATCATCGGAAGTATAAATAAACTCATCTAAAGTAGTTTTAATCCGCTTCACTTTGAAAGGCGTCAAAAAACCGTCATTCACGCCTTCTTTAAGAGAATAAATATAGACCGGCTCGCCAAAATATCTATAAGTATCCGCATTATCTTGCCGCTTTGGCGTAGCCGTCAAACCAAGCTGAACGGCGGGCGAAAAATATTCCAGAATCCCCCGCCAATTTCCTTCATCGTTCGCGCCTCCGCGATGGCACTCGTCAATAATAATAAAATCAAAAAAGTCGGGTGGATAATCTCCGAAGTATGGCGCGCCATCCTTGCCGCTCATAAAGGTTTGAAAGATTGTAAAATAAACGCTGCCACTCATCGGCACTCCGCCCTTTTTTCGAATATCCAAAGGATTAATGCGAACGAGCGCGTCTTTATCAAACGCGGAAAAAGCGTTGAAGGCCTGATCGGCCAAAATATTTCTGTCAGCCAAAAACAAAATCCTCGACCGACGAGTGCCATCGCGCTTCAAATTCCAGCGAGTTTGAAAAAGTTTCCAAGCAATTTGAAAAGCAATAAATGTTTTTCCCGTTCCTGTTGCCATGGTCAAAAGAATTCTGTTTTTTTCTTCCGCCACCGCGCTCAAAACATTATTTACCGCAATCTCTTGATAGTATCTTACTTTTTTACCGCTTCCGCCATCTTCAAATAAAACATTATCAAATTTTTCTTTCCATTCATTTTGGTCGGAATAGGTTTTATTCCACAATTCATCGGGTGCGGAAAAATCGGCGACAATTTTTTCCTCGCCGGTTTTCATTGATATCTCATAAATTTCTTTGCCATTAGTACTGTAAGTATAATCAATCTGCAATTTTTCCGCGTATGATTTAGCCTGCGCCGCGCCTTCAGTCGCTCCCAGGTTTTCCGCCTTGGCTTCGATCACGCCAATTTTCCGATTTTTATAAACCAAAATATAGTCGGCGATTTCCGGCTTCCCTCGCATTCCCCCTGTTTGAATTCTGCCGTCGGTAATGCGAAACTCCCGCAGGACTTTCGATCCTTCAATTTCTCCCCAGCCGCTCGCCTTGAGTTTTGGGTCAATATATTCCGCTCTTGTTTCTGATTCATTCATAAGTTTAGTTTTTATCTAAAAAAATATCTAAATATTTTTTATATACATAAGATTGACCATATTTCTTATCTTTATCTTTTGGAGTAAGAATTCCCTTTTTTATAAATCGATCAATAACAGTTTGCGCTCCTGCGCGAGTAAATCCAGTCCATTTTTGCACAATGGCGTTGTTTATAATCGGTTGGCCGTACAGTTTTGGCAAAACCATTATTGCGCTTTCAGAAGCTCTTTTGCCAAGCGCTTGAATTTTTCTCATATCTTCTTCACGCAAGACTGTAATCTTACCGACAATATCTATGGCTTCATTTGCTATTTCAATTACACCATCCAAGAAAAATTCTATCCATTCTGAAACTTCTGCTTCTTCACTTTGATAAGAAGCTAATTTTTCATAGTAAATTTTTTGATGTTTTTTAAAGTATGAAGATAGAAACAAAACTGGTTTTTCTAAAAATCCTTCCTTCCATAAATAGAAAGTGATCAACATTCTGCCTGTTCTTCCGTTGCCATCTAAAAATGGGTGAATGGTCTCAAATTGAGCATGAATAATACCAGCTTTTATTACAGTAGGAGTTGTATCTTCTTTATTAAAAAATAATTCAAGATCATTTAATGCTTTGTGCATTTCGTCCACAGGTGGAGGAACAAAACGAGCATTATCGGGACGCGTACCACCTATCCAATTTTGACTTTTTCGAAATTCTCCAGGATCGGAAAAATGTGTCTCTCGTGCTTTTTGCATTAGCTTTTCATGAAGTTCTCTAACAAATCTTAATGTCATTGGAAAATTATCTGTCGTGATTCTTTTTATTCCATAATTAAGAGCTTTTATGTAATGTAAAATATCATCAACATCTTCCGGAATATTTTCATTCACTTTTACTTCCGCTTCAATCGCATCAATCATTGTAGCCATTGTTCCTTCAATTTGACTGGAAGAAGTAGCGTCTTTTCTTAAATACATTAGCAGGAAAAAATCTGCATCGGGAAGAAGTTTAGTGATTCCATCAAGCTTACCTAAAAGTCGTGTAGCTTCATTATTCTTTTTTAAAATTTTAGGATCAAAGTCAAAACCGTCCTTTGGCGGGAAGGGGTTAGGAATAAAAGCTTTAAAACCTTCTGTTTGTTGAATATTTTTTCCTATTTCTATTTTTGGCATAACTTGTATCTATCTTATTTGTAATGTATACAAAGTATAGCGGTTTGTATCTATCTAGTCAAGCAATGTATACAAAGTCTGCAATTCCCCATTAAACGCTTTCTTAAGCACCGATTTCTTCAACTCTTCCAAATACGCCAATTTTTGCTTATATATCGCTTCCAGTTTTTTAGTTTCACCGGAAAGCGCGTCAAGTTTTTTGACAATGGATTTTTGTTCTAAAAAAAGGGGTAATGGAATGGAAAGATTAGAGAAGAAACCCAGGCTTAAATTTGCTCTTGCTGTATTTACTTCATTACTATGCAAAATAATCTTAAGGAAAGGCGAGTTTAATAAATTCATTAAATATTTATTGTATATTAC
>CAYPQL010000028.1:0-20270 GCA_964412905.1 uncultured Candidatus Saccharibacteria bacterium | reverse complement strand
TGAAAATATTTTCTTAATTTCATATCTCTTACCCATAGAAATGTCGGAAGAACCCTAAAAACAAAGGGAGCCAATATTTATCATCAGGCCACATTTGATCATAAGGTATTTCGTCTATATGAAACCACTTCGGCTTCATTTCTTCGCTTTCCGCGGGATTTTCTTCAAACTCTTTCGCGCAAAATATATGAACTTCCATATCTCCTGAACCGTCTTGATAGCAAAATTCAACGATTCCCAGTTTATTCATTTCCTTAATTTCAACTCCCGATTCTTCCTTCACTTCTCTTATTGCCGCCTCTTCTATCGTTTCCCCTTCCTCAACTTTCCCCCCAAACCCATTCCACTTCCCCTCCCCATGCCCGCGCTTTTTCATGCCCAGCAATATGTTTGGATGTTGATGAATGATGCAGAGTGTTAGAATTTTTTTCATTTCTTTCTTTATAATAAAGCTTATTTTAATTTTCTTCTGATTCTCGCTTTCTCAATTGCTCTATTCTTTCTTTGGCGGTCATTCCTGCTCCACGCCTTGATTCTTTTGACAAATCTAATTTATGAATACGCCCACCAGTATCATCTGAATGTTCGGTTTCGTAGCGTGAATAATATTTTTCACCTCTTTCTTCGCATTCTTTTTGTATTTTTCTTAATTCTTTCTCTCTTTCTTATGTTTTTTCTCCATCATCATTATTATCATCTACTAATTTTGGCATTTCATTACTCATATTTTTATTCCTTTCTTTTTTAATTAATTATTTTATAATTTTCAAGCTAAGATTAAATTGATTAAAATTGAAAATATCGCGAATTCCAAATTCAAAATTCCAAATTCAAAATTCTACTTTTTTCTCCCCAAATATATCATCGTCTTCAAAACCGTATCAGGTGCAAGAGAAATGCTGTCAATTCCCTCTTTTACTACGAATTCCGCGAAGTCTGGGAAATCGGAAGGAGCTTGTCCACAGATGCCTACTTTTCTGTTTCTCTTGTGCGCGCCTTTTATCAATTGGCGGATTAATATTTTCACCGCTTCATTCTTTTCATTGGCGATATGAGAAATCGATCCGCCGTTGTCTCTGTCAATTCCCAAAGTAAGCTGAGTGAGATCGTTGCTTCCGATTGAGAACCCGTCAAAGATTTTCGCGAATTCATCAACCAGAATTATATTTGCCGGAATTTCCGCCATCACATAAACTTGCAAGCCGTTCTTTCCTCGTTCAAGCCCGGCTTCTTTCATCACCGCCAAAACTTTTTTTCCTTCTTCAATCGTTCGACAGAATGGAATCATCACAATTACATTTGTCAGCCCGAATTCCTCGCGGACTTTTTTGACGGCTTGGCATTCCAGCTTGAAAGCTTCTTTGTATTTCGGATCATAATATCTTGAAGCTCCGCGCCAGCCGATCATTGGGTTCTCTTCTTGCGGCTCAAAATATGTTCCGCCGATTAAATTGGCGTATTCATTTGTTTTAAAATCAGAAAATCTGACTATCACATCTTTCGGATAAAATGCCGCGCCGAGTTTTCCAATCCCCTGCGCCAGTTTGTCAACAAAAAAATCCGTTTTGGTTTTATATCCGTTAGTAAGATGATGTATTTTATTCGCGGTTTGCTTGTCAATTCTGACGCCTTTTATTTTCCCGTCAAGCGCCATCAGCGCCAAAGGATGCGCTTTGATCGTGTTATTAATGATGAATTCTTCTCGCGCCAGCCCGACTCCGTCGTTCGGAATAAACGATTGCGTGAACGCCTGATCGGGTTCGGCGAGATTCATCATTATTTTCACTTTCGGCTTTTTGAGATTTTTCAAGTTTGTTTTCTTGATTTCAAATTCCAAAAGCCCTTCATAAACATAACCCTCTTCGCCTTCGGCGCAGCTTACCGTTATGTCTTTTCCGGTCTTAATAACTTCCGTGCAAATCCTTGTTCCGACAACGCACGGTATGCCCAGTTCCCGGCTTACGATTGCCGCGTGGCATGTCCTTCCGCCGGAATTCGTCACAATCGCCGAAGCGATTTTCATAATCGGCTCCCAATCGGGATCAGTCATATCCGTCACTAAAACTTCTCCTTTTCTGAATTCCTCAATATTACTCGCGTCTTTTATGACATTGGCTTTCCCTCTGCCTATTTTATATCCCACGCTCGCCCCTTTTACCAAAACTTTTGGCATTTGATATTTGGCATTTGATATTTTCAGCTTATATTCTTCCAAAACATTCGCGTCGCGAACGCTTTGCGCCGTTTCGGGGCGGGCCTGAACGATATAAAACTTCCCCGTAATTCCGTCTTTCGCCCATTCCATATCCATAGGCCTTTTGTAATGATCTTCAATTATTGTCGCCCACTTGGCAAGTTTCAAAACTTCTTCGTCTTTTATGCAAAATTTTCTTCTCTCTTCAATCGGCACGGAAACATTTTTTGTGGATGATTTTCCTTCCGCGCTATAAATAAGCTTCAGGGATTTTGAGCCGAGATTTTTTTCAACAATCGGCGCGAATCCTTTTCTTAGGGTTGGCTGAAAGACATAAAATTCATCTGGCGTGACTTTCCCTTGAACGACATTTTCGCCAAGCCCGTAAGCGGCATTTATCAAAACCACATCGCGAAAACCGGATTCCGTGTCAATGGAAAACATAACCCCGCTGATTGCCTTGTCCGATCTGACCATTTTCTGAACGCCGACGGAAAGCGCGATTGTGAAATGATCAAACCCCTTGTCTTGGCGATATGAAATCGCGCGATTGGTAAAAAGCGAAGCGATGCATTGTTTGGTCGCATAGAGTATGTTGTGAATTCCTTTGATATTCAAATATGTATCCTGCTGTCCCGCAAAAGATGCGTCCGGCAAATCTTCCGCCGTCGCGCTGGATCGGACTGCCGTATCAACATTTTTTCCATATTGCGCTTCCATCTTTGCGTAAGCAATTGCGATTTCTTTATTCAAATCTTCCGGCAGTTCCGCCGCCATAATCGCATGCCTCACCATCTCTCCTCTCTCTGAAAGATTCTTGAAATTGCCCGTATCAAGATCGCTCAGAATTTCTTTTATTTTATCCATCAGCCCCGTGTCTTTCATAAAATGCCTATAAGCATTGGCAGTCAAAGCAAACCCGTTTGGAATGCTCACTTTTTTCTTCGTTAATTTTTGATACATCTCCCCCAGCGAAGCATTCTTCCCCCCGACCAACCCGACATCTTTATTAGCCACCTCGCTATACCACAAAATATTCTCCTTTTTTCTGTTTTTCATTTTATTTTTTGTTAATGTTTTAAAATTATTTCTTATGTTTTTATTATAGCACAAAATTGGTAGATAGAAAATGACGATGACTTTATAACTATAAAACTGTCATTAATAGATAAAAGATGATAAAGATTGACAAATAATTCCTCAAGAAGTAAAGTATATAAACAAGTAAGTATAAGATATATAAAGAGTATCTTACTTTGAAAAATAAAAGGAGCGTGAATTATGAAAGAATTTGAAGTCGGTCAAAGAATTAAAGTGAACGGGAAGAAAGCGAAAATTCTGGGAATAGTGAAATACTCTAGTCCACCGGAGTATGCCATTAAAATGGACAACAAGAAATGTTGGCTCGAGCCTTTCGAGGAGACGTGGAGGTTGTGGAAAAATTTATGTGGCGAAGGGAATCCAGTCGTAGAGGCAATTGTGAATTCTGACATGGTCAATGCGATAGGAACCACATATGGAGATTTCCACGTTAGCAGCCATGGCATAGCGACTGCGACGGCATCCATCGGTAACACATGGAGAGTGGAGGTTGGAGACAGTGTGAAGCTGTGGAGAGGAGAAAATTTGACCGATAAGGAATGGCCACTCTTTATTGCAGAGCGAAATAAAGATGGCGTTATGTTCTGGGCTGGCCAGTTCGTATCGGTGTTGAAAACGGAGACATAAAGTCTCCAGCACTTTTATAGAGCAAGTAGAATTTCCAGCTGAAAACAGCTGCACAGATTATAATAATCTTGAAATTCTTACTTGCTCTTTTATTTTTTTCAAGCACGCAATCCTTCAACAAACTCACCATAAACAAAATTTATGCGGGAACTGGTTTGATAGCCAGCTTTCAAAATGTCTCTTGTTTGCAAAGAAATAAAATCCTCGCCATTTCCAGAGGAAAATATAATTCATAAAAGAATTACCTTGCCTAATAAAAAGCAATCTGAAAATAAAATGAAAGATTGTCAAACAACGCTTGAAACATTTTCAAGTAGAGGTAATCTACAATAGATTGCCTATTTTTTTTGAATTTTAAAAATACAAAACCCCCGCGGACTTTTGAAAGTCCGCGGGGGCTTAGAAAGCTATTGGAGAGTTTATCGTTATTAAAACTTCAGTTTAAAAACTTAAAATAATTATCTTTGTTTATTATCTCAAATTCCGCGTTTTTGTAAGCGTTCAAAAATTCTTTGGGAATTTTTGTTTTTTTCTTGTTCCACTTGAATTCAAAAGCAAATAGTTTGCCGTCTCGCTCTTCAAGATAATCAATCTCCTTTTGGCTATAAGTGCGCCAGAAATATTGATTGGGCGACAAATCTTTTCTCTGATTGGCTTTTATTCTTTCCGTAATGCAAAAATTTTCCCATAGCGCGCCGACATCGGATCTCAAATTAAGAGAATTAAAATTGCGAATCAAGGCATTGCGAATTCCACAGTCATAAAAATATATTTTGCGGCTTTTTTTAATTTCCGTTCTCAAGTTTCGCGAAAAAACCAGCAAACGGAAAATCACAAAAGCTCTTTCCAGCAAAATGATATACCTCTCTACTGTCTCAATAGACACTCCCAGTCCATTGGCCAGTTCATCTAACGAAACCTCATTGCCCAATTGCAAGGCCAGCATCTGCGTTAGCTTGGTCAAAACTTCAGGATTACGCACTTCTTGAAAAGTAAAAATATCTTTAAAAAGATAATTATTAGCAATTAAAGAAATTTGTTTTTGCGCTTCTTGCTCTCCTAGTTTTGTAATTTCCGGATATAAACCCAGTCGCAAGAATCTTTCCAGCAAACGGTTAACTTCTATTTCGGAATAAATTTGTTTTAATTCATAAAGAGAAAAAGGGTACAATTGATAAGAATAAAAACGTCCAGTCAAAGGCTCATTGATAATATTGGCTAATTCAAAACTGGACGATCCGGTAACAATAATTTGCATTTTCGGATAATTATCAACCAGCAATTTTAATTTAATTCCGATATTTTTAATTTTCTGAGCTTCGTCCAAAATAATTAATTCTTTGTTGCCAAAAAAATTTTTTAAAGCGGTTGAAGTCCCGGCTGACAACCCATCGGCCACATCGCTTTCCTCGCAATTATAATATCCCGAGTTTTCTGAATATTTTTCTAAAATTTGATTTACCAAAGTAGTCTTTCCGACTTGTCGCGCGCCATAAATAATAACGATCTTTCCTTTCCAAAGATCTTTTTTAATTTTTTCCTCTATTTCTCTTTTGATTAACATAATTTTACTAAATTACTCTACTATACCTTGATATTTTATTAAAATTGCTAGGGTTTGTCAAGCTATCTACTCTGTCTACTCTATCTCGTCAGCCCGACATCTTTATTCTTCACCTTCTCAAACCAGAAGATGTTTTCTGTTTTTCATTTTGATTTTTGTTAGTGTTTTAAAATTATTTCTTATGTTTTTATTATAGCATAAATTTGGACATAGTAAAATATACCCAGTTTATATTTATTAAAAAAAATAGAAATAGGCAGAAACCTATTTCTATTAAAATAATATTTTTAAACAAGCCTTACTTTTCTTCAAAATAATTACAATGCCCAACAGGAGAGCATTCTCCATACTCCTCAAGAGCTTTTTCGAAAGCTTTGCCTTCTGGAACACAAGCGTTTTTTCCTTCTTTAGAAATAAATTGCTTGCAGCTTTTACATTGCGTAGCTTCGTCTTTCCAATCGTTCACAAAATTTACATCGTCTGACATAATTTTATTGTTAATTGATTAATTATTAGAAAACTTCTCAATAAAATCATCAATAGCTTCTGATTTAACTAAATTAATGCCCTTGCCATCTTTTCTCTTAATTACCATTAATTTATCACCCTTATTTATTTGCAATTCCTTGCGAAGCTCAACAGGAATCGCTATTTGTCCTTTATCTGTAATAGTAATCATTCCATAAAAACTTTTCTTTTTTTTACAAATTCCTGTTTCCATGTTTGTTGTGTTTATTAAGATAAGTAAGATATTGCATACTTATCTTACCACACCGAAAAGAGCTGTCAAGCCCAATTAACTTCCAGATATTTCCATCTTCTGTGTTTGTTAAAATAAAGAAAATATAAAACCCCCGCAAACTTTTGAAAGTTGCGGGGGTTTTATAATATTCTCTAAAAATTATTTATCTAACTTTGCCTTCAACCACCGTCATTCTTATCCCCAGCATTGAAACTTCTTCGTCAAGATTATTGATTCTCTGATCATGGTCGTTAAGCTTGTCGCTATTGGAAGAAAGCTGTTCGGCGACTATCCTGAATTCACTTTTAATATCCTCGGCAACGACATCAAAATGCCTTTTCACTTCTTCCGCGGAATTTTTCATTTCTTCTTTAGTGGCAAATGTTTCTTTTAATTTTTCTATATCTTTATTAGTAATCATAATCGAAAACTTATTCAAATTATATTTCTATTATAATCTCTTAAAATTTTGTGTCAATTTTTCCAAATTTTTTATTTTTATAAAACTAGCGCCTGTTAAAACGACTTATGATTCTGTCATTTCGAACGCCTCGTGAGAAATCTGAATATTGCAGAAACATCTGAAAATTATAGATTTCTCGCCGGAGCTTGCCCCGCGCGATGATGCGGGGACTCGAAATGACAAATAAGTTATTTCAATAAGGCAAGCTAATAAAAATATCAATGGATTTCAAGAGTTAAAATTTTTATTTTTTCCTCGCCTCATAATCATCATAATTCCCCAGATATTCTTTGACTTCATTATTTTTAATTTCCCAGATTATATTGCAAGCTTCCGATAAAACAGACCTGTCGTGGGAGACGATTATAATCGGGCCGGTAAAACTTTTCAGAACTTCAATAATCGCGCCTTTGCTTTCCAAATCAAGATGGTTTGTCGGCTCGTCCAAAACAAGCATATTCATTTCGCTCAAAATCAATTCCGCCAGCGCCACTCTCGCCCTTTCGCCTCCGCTCAAATCGGAAATTTTCTTGAAAACATCTTCGCCGGAAAAAAGCAGAGCGCCTAAAACTGTTCTTATTTTTTCTTGCTTTTCCCTGACTTTAAACTCTACCTCCTCCAGAATATTCTTTTCAGGATCAAGCTCTTCGTGCGCCTGCGCGTAATAGCCGATTTTCACTCCGGCGGAAACTTTGATTTTTCCTTCAATTGATTCGCTTTTGCCGATGAGAGTTTTGAGAAATGTGGATTTTCCCGCGCCATTGGGACCGATAATGCCTATCTTATTGTCTTTTTCCACAGTCCACTTTCCCTCAAAAACCGCCAGAGGAAAATCTTTACCGCCAATAAAAAGATCCTCAAATTCCAAAACTTTTTGAGGAAGTCTTTTGGAGATGTTAAATCTGATTTTGACTTTCTTCCTGTTTTCTTTCGGCTCCTCAATTTTATCTATCTTGTCCAGCATCTTAATCCTGCTCTGCACCGCTCTGGCTTTGGTCGCTTTATATCTGAATCGCTCAATAAATTCATTCTGCTTGCCCAGATATTTTTCCTGCCTCTTAAATTCTTCCGCCTTCCTCTGCTCGCGCTCTTTTCTCTCTTCCAGATAGCCGGAATAGTTGCAATAGTATTTTTCCAAGCAATTTTTCTGCAATTCAAAAGTTTTGTCGCAAATCAAATCCAGAAACCTTTTATCATGCGAGATAGCGACAATCGCTCCGCTCCAATTTACCAGAAATTTTTCCAGCCAGTTTATCGTATCCAAGTCAAGATGGTTCGTCGGCTCGTCCAGCACAAGCAAATTCGGCTTTTGGAGAATTATTTTCGCCAAAGCCAGCCTTGTCTTTTCTCCGCCGGACAATGATTTTACTTTCCTTTTCCATTCGCTTTCGGGAAAATTAAATTTGACCAAAACTTCTTCCGCAAAATCTTCGTATTCATATCCGCCTCTGTTTTCATAATCAGAAACGATCTCCCCGTATTCATCCAGTTTTTTATTTAAGTCGGGGCGATCGGCATCGGAAATCAAATCTTCGTATTCCCGTTTTTTCAGAATAAGATCATATATTTCTTTATCGGCCGATTTTATTTCTTCCGAAATTTCATTATCCAAAGAATCCCAGTGCGTTTCCTGCGGCAAATATCCGATGCTCAAATCTTTATTCTTCTGGACATCCCCGCTGTCTTTTTCCAGAAGCCCCATAATTATTTTCACCAGCGTGCTTTTTCCCATTCCATTCGCTCCGACAATCGCGATATGATCTCCGCCATTCACGACCAAATCAATCCCCGAAAAAATTTCCTGCGTTCCAAATTTTTTTGAAACATTGCTCAAAACCGCCAGCGATCCCTCAACCGGCTTGCCTTTGATTATTATATTATTATTTTCCAGCATATTTTTAGTTTTATTTATTTCAATTCCCCTCTCCAATCAAAAAACCCGCTAAAATGGCATATTGTTTCATATTGCTTAAGTTTCATTTTAAGCGCGACAAAAAACAATCCACCTATCTAGCAGGCTTTTCCTCGTACATCACCACGCAACCAAAAACTCGGCTGGCGTAAAGGTTATTTGATTTTAGAGAAAAATTGTTCATATATGTCTTTACACTAATCACAGTCTAACATTTTTTATGGAGATGTCAACTTTTATCTTGCTATACGATCACTATCTTGTCAAAACTTTCACCATATTATTATCTATCTTAAAAAGTCCTATCTTAAAATTCTAGACTAGGCTAGAAAAGTCAGATAGCACAATGCGAGATAATTGATACGAATAATATTACTACACCCTGCTTACTTTCACCTTATCCAGCCTTTTTTCAATCTCATCCCTCCCTAAAATCCCGTTCTGCGCGCCATATTGACTGACGACATTGCCGGAATTTATTACGCCATATTTCAGGGCTATCTCCAAATTATTGGTTAAAATATATCCCCCGACAAAAGCGCTGCCGAAGGAATCGCCCGCGCCAGTGGAGTCAATTTTTTTATTCAGAGTGGCAGGAGAATATAAAACACTTTCTCCGCCATATACATAAGCTCCGTTCGCGCCGTCGGTTATAACAACAAATTTTGCTCCCCAATTCTTTATATTTTTAGCCAGAACCTCGACATTATTTATTTCATTAAAATCCAGCTTTAAACTTTCATCGCTTGTTATAAGTTCTATCGCCTCGTCTTTGTTTATGATAAGTATTTCAGTATTTTTGAAAGATTTTTTCAATTTATTTTTTCCCGCGGAAATCTGCGCGGCGCCGGGATTCCACGCTAACTTTATTTTATTATTTGTAACGGTTTTATTAATTTCCGCCAAATCTTCCTCCCAGTTTCCCGCAAGCGAAGTGAGATAGATCCATTCCGTGTCTTTTATTTCTTCTTCTTTCACATCAAGAAAATCGCTCGCGCCTTTATATTTAAAAATTACCCTGTCGCCGCCTTTTTTATCTACCACCACCATTGAAAATCCGGTTTTCTTAATTTCGTCAACTTGAATTAAGCCCGTATTTATTCTTAATTCTTTTAAATTTTTTATCATTGACTTCCCGTCATCATCTTTTCCAACTCTGCAATTAACGGCAACATTCAATCCTAATTTTGCAAAAGTAGCCGCCGTGTTGCAAGCCCCGCCGCCGAAATTAAAAAACACCTCCTCGCTGCTTATTTTTGCTCCATACTCAAAACCAAAAAGCTCTTGCTCCGTCAAATTCTCCGGCGTCTCAATCACTCTGCCCTTGTCCGTTATAAAAGTTATGTCGCGAGTCGCCCCGCCGACGGTAATTATGTCCATAAATTAGTATTTAGTATTAAGTATTTAGCATATTTGTCATCCTGAATTTATTTCAGGATCTTTCTTCTTCTACATCTAGTCTTGTAAAATAAACCACAAACAAAGCCTATCACAAAATAGATTCTGAAATCATGCCTTCGGCAGATCCGCCACAGGCGGACAAGTTCAGAACGACAAGATTATTTCTTTATTCAAAGTAATTTAGTAATACAATAATACAGCAATTTATCTATCCATCAAACTTCTCAAAACCATATCGTTCGGCTTTTTAATATTTAAAATATCAAGCAGAGTCGGAGCGACATTTCCCAGAACACCGTTATTTTTTAGTTTGCAATTCTCTTTGTTATATTCATTTTTAACTACGATAAACGGCACGGGATTTTTGCTGTGCATGGTCATTATTTCTTCGGTTTTAAAATTTATCATCTCGTCGGCATTGCCGTGATCGGCCGTAACTATGGCGGTTCCCCCGCTTTCCAAAACTTTCTCCACTACCCGCCTTAGACACTTATCTAAAAACTCCACAGCCATTATTGTGGCTTTCAAATTCCCGGTGTGCCCGACCATATCCGCATTGGCGTAATTTACCGCCATAAAATCATAGACATTATATCTTATGTTGGAAACTAAAACTTTTGTGATATCCTCCGCCGACATTTCCGGTTTCTGGTCGTAAGAAAAAACATTAGGCGACATAATCTGCTCCCTGTCTTCTCCGCCCACGGGATCTTTGTGCCCGCCGTTGAAAAAGTATGTTATGTGGGGATATTTTTCCGCTTCCGCGATATAAAGCTGTTTCAAATCTTTCATAACGAAAGGCAATGTATTTTCAATCGCTTGAGACGGATAGGCGACTTGCACGGGAAGGTCCGGACCGAAATCTGTCAATGCGCAAAAAAAGATATTTTTCAATTTGCGCGATCTGTTTTCATAGCCGATTATCTTATCCAGAACGAACAGTTTTGTAAATTGCCTCGCTCTGTCGCCGCGAATATTAAAATGTATTACGGCATCGTTGTCTTTGATTTTAGCTACAGGCTTATTATTGCCGTCCACTATAACCGTCGGAACAATAAACTCATCCGTCAGCCCTTGGCTATGTGAATTTTCAACCGCCTTCTCTGCAGAAGCGCTTCTATTTCCTTCTCCCAAAACCATAGTATTATAAGCTCTTTGCAATCTGTCCCAATGCTTGATTCTGTCCATTCCATAATATCTTCCTCCTATGGTCGCGATCTTGCCAATGCCCATTTCTTTCATTTTGGCTTTAAGCTCTTTCAAGAATGTAACCGCTCCTTTGATATATGTGTCTCTGCCGTCCGTGAAAAGATGCAGATAGACTTGCTTTATTTTTTTCTGTTTTGCCAATTTCAAAAGCGCGTAAAGATGTTCCGGATCGCTGTGAGGGCTGTCAATCTCCGACAAAAGCCCGATAAAATGAAGTTTTCTTTTCTCTATTAAGGCATGGTTTATGGTTCGCAGTATTCTCGGATTTTTGAAAAATTTTCCGGATTCAATATCCTCTCTGATGATTTGCGAATCCTGCTTCACGATTCTTCCCGCGCCGATATTTATATGCCCCGCCTCGCTCCCGCTTCTCTCATCTTCCGAAAGCCCCACCGCCAATCCAGTCGCGTTTAAAACCGTATTCGGATATTTCCCGATCAAGCTATCAAAAAACGGCTTCTTCGCTAATTCAATGGCGTTCCCCCTATTTTTCGGCGCCGTCCCCCAGCCGTCCAGGATTATGAGAATGTTTGTAGGTTTTTTTGGCATAAATTTTATTATAAATTCAAATTATTTCAAAGCTCAAATTATTACAAATCAAATCAAAAATTAATTGCTTCTTCTAATAGCTTCTATTATATTTCTAATATCACCATCAAAATCCCAATGAGTCAAAGAAATTTTATCATACGGATTGCAATGAATATGCCAAGTCCCGACAGGTTTTATTTCAAGCTCATCTTTTTCGTTAAGTTTAATAATTCTGCCTTCTTCTAAATCATATATTATCATACTACAAATTTCTTTCACTTGTGTTAATTTTTCAATTCCAGTCGTTCTGTTGTGTAGCGTTAAAGATGTTTTTGGATTTAATTCCAGATATCCAACGCTTCTTTCTTTATTAGACGGACCAAGATAAAAAAATCCTTGATCAACTTTTACCTTCTGGCATTTTTCTATTTTATACATATTTATAAAAATTAAAACTTAATGTCTCATAGCCTAGTTTTGTCGCAACCATCGAAAGATTCTGAAATAAATTCAGAATGACAGATAAATTTGAAAATTTAGTCATTGAAAATTGATTGTCAGCCCAAAGCTGATCCGCCACGGGCGGAAAAATTGAAAATTAGAAATTGAAAATTCTACTCTATCTCCTCTTCTATCTCCATCAGCCTATTATACTTCGCCAATCTTTCTCCTCTTGATAAAGATCCCGCTTTTATATAATCCGCGCCAACCGCAACCGCCAAGTCGGCGATAAAATCGTCGCAGGTTTCTCCGCTACGATGCGAGACGATTATTTTCCACCCGGCTTTTCGCGCCATTTTCACGGTTTCTATGGTTTCCGTGAGCGTTCCGATTTGGTTCAGTTTTATAATTATCGCGTTGGCGCAATCATTTTCAATCGCTGTTTTTAATTTTCTAACATTCGTCACAGTCAAATCGTCCGCGACTACCATAAATTTTGAATTTTGTCCGCCTGAGGGCGGATTGAATTTTGAATTTAGTTTTTTCCAGCCGGCTAAATCACTCTCGTTCAATGGATCCTCTATTGAAATTAAATTATACTTGCTCATCCACTCCATATAAAGCGCACTCAGCTGTTCCCGAGAAAGCGATATTTTATCAGCTTTAAGAACATAATAATTATCCTTAGCGTTATAAAAAGAATTGGCTCCGGCATCCAGCGCCAAGGAAATATCCTTTCGCAGAACATATCCGCTTTTTTTTATCGCTTCAATTATCAGCTCAAACGCTTCAGCCGTAGATTTGATGTCGGGAGCGTATCCGCCTTCATTGCCGACATCCGTGTCTAAATTATGCCGGGCCAGCACATTTTTTAACTCATGAAATATCTCCGCTCCATATCTCAATTTCTCGAAAAAAGAAATATTCGCCGCGGGAATAATCATAATTTCTTGAATATCCAAATTGGTATCCGCGTGCTTTCCGCCATTAAAAATGTTGAACATTGGAACGGGTAATTTGTAATTTGTAATTTGTAATTTGTAATTTTTGGATATGTATTTATATAACGGCTTGTTTGTCGCCATCGCTCCGGCGCGCGCGCAGGCAAGCGAAACTCCCAAGATCGCGTTCGCGCCTAAATTTGATTTATTTTCCGTTCCGTCAAGATTTATCATAAGGCTATCTATTCTTTTTTGATTTGTTACTTCTTCGCCTTTTAATATCTTGAATATTTTTTTATTGACATTCTCGCACGCCTTCAAAACTCCCTGCCCGTTATATCTTTTCGCGTCTCCGTCGCGAAGCTCCAGCGCCTCAAATTCTCCCGTTGAAGCCCCCGAAGGAACAGCGGCGACAGCCCTGATTTTATTTTCCAAAACAACCTCCGCCTCCACCGTCGGATTTCCCCTTGAATCCAGAATCTCCCTTGCTTGAATTTTTTTGATTTTGTGCGGCATAGATTAGATTAAGAATGAATTAAACCGCCCTTCGACAAGCTCAGGAGAACACATTATTTGAATGTCATGGCGAGCTTGTCGAACCATAACATATTAAAATTCCTTCTTTATGTAGCGCGATTTTGACGATCGTCAGAATCGCGCTACATTTCTTATTATTAATTCAATGTCTCTGACTCAAACTCTCTATTTCTGTTTTTGTATAATTTCAGTTTTAAGGAAATGCTTGATTCGGGTCGGAGATACTGAACCAACATAGGGAATAACTAAAAATTACCTAACACTCGAAAATAATGATTACTACCCCAGCCGCAAGTTTGTTTAGAATTAGGTTTTTCAAGATACGCCCAAAGAACATATTTTCCATTGCAATTTGGATCGCTTGACCATGTCATTCTATATGAACCATAATAGCGTCCCCCGTTATTCACAAGGGGGTCCAGTGGAAGCTTGGAAATATAAGGAGAAGCTTGTGTCTTATAAGTAGCTGGCCAATCTCCACTGCCTGTAGTCGCATTAATAGGAAATGCTCCTGTAGAATCATAATATAATTGAACAGCAAGTTCCAAGGCATGCAAATCAGTTTTCCTTCTTATGTCTCGTGTTTTAATTCGCGCATCATCTAGCGACACCAAAACAATACTCGCCAAAACTCCGATGATGGAGATGACGACGAGAAGTTCAATGAGGGTAAAGCCTTTTTGAAAATAGTCTTTTTTCATATTGGTTGCGCTTAAAAATTATGAAATAGCAAGCTAACCAAAATTATAAGTAAATATTTTATAGCGCGATTCTGACGATCGTCAAAATCACACTACCTTTTTATTTTTTACGCAATAAATCCCCAAATTACAAATTACAAATTACAAATTACAAATTCACTTCAAATTTATTTGAATAGAAAATATCCGAGTTCTTGCACGCATCCTCTCCCGGCTTTTCGCATTCATAATAAATTTGAACAACGGATCTGTATGTCCCCGCCCCGTTTTCCGGCAGTTGTATCTTACAGCTCGCAAAATTTTTTCCCTTATTAAATCCAAACTCGTCATAAATTTTCACGCCGTTATAACTGGAATATTCCGTCCATTTTCCATCCGCCATTTTTTCAAATTTATTCAGATATTGGCACGGCTCAAAATATATTGATTTTTCTGAATCATTTTTTATAAAAAGCTCAATCTTCTCCCCCGCGGAATAAGAAATTTTCTCGGTAAAAACTTTTATGTCCGACCTGCATGGCAAAATATTCTTTATAAGATCAGGGCTGTTTTTGCCAAGAACGGATAGAACGAGAAATGAAAAAAGCGGAATGATAATTATGGCCAATACTATTTCAAAATAGATATTAGCGTTTTTCCGCACCATTGTTTTTTTTTGTTTTTTTGCTTCGTTTTTTTGTTTCATAGGCTTAGTTTAAAAATAATAAATTGAACTTTATTATTATAACACAAACTATCAAATAAATACATTTTTATCCCAAAGCCTTGATTCCCGGCAATTCATTTCCCGATAAAAATTCAAGCATCGCTCCTCCGCCGGCGCAAACATAATCTATTTTATCCAAATAGCCGAACTTATCAACCGCCGCTATCGTATCCCCTCCGCCAATTATGGAATAACATTTTGACTCTGTGACAGCTCTGGCGATTTCTTTTGTTCCGAAAGCGAAACTTTCCTTTTCAAACATTCCCATAGGCCCGTTCCAAAGCACGGTTTTAGAATTGGAAATTATTCTTGAATACAAATTAGCGGTTTTGGTTGCAATATCAAGTATTTTATCGTCTCCGATTTTCCCTATGGACGATAAAGAAATAATCTTTTTCTTATCATTGCAAACAACAACATCAACCGGAATATATAATTTCTTGCTATTCAGATCAATCTTCCGGACTTCCGCTAAATTTATATTATCTACCGATAAAGATTTGCCGGTATCAATTCCTTTCGCTTTTAATATTACATTCGCCACCACGCCTCCAACTAAAATATAATCAAACTTGTCCATCAAATGCTCTATGACAGGCACTTTTGTTTCCGCCTTCGCTCCGCCTATGATAACGGTTGCGGGTCTTTTGGGATCTTTCATGGCTTCAGACAAAATCTTTACTTCTTTTTCCAAAAGCAATCCCGCGTAAGACGGCAAAAATTTCGTAATGGCCGAAACGGAAGCATGCGCGCGATGGCAATCCGAAAAAGCGTCATTTATATAAATATCAGCCAAACTTGCCAGCTCTTTCGCAAACTCTTCATTGTTTTCTCTTTCCTCTTTATAAAATCTCAAATTTTCCAATAATATAATCTCACCGGACATCATTTCTTCCGCCGCTTTTTTTACAATGCCACCAATACAATCATCAACAAATTTAATTTTACAATTCAACAGCTCCCCCAGCCTATTCGCCACCGGCCTTAAACTGCATGCTTGATACTTTATGCTTGATACTTTATACTGTCCCGGCCTTCCAAGATGGCTTATTAAAATAATTTTCGCTCCCCGTTTCAATAAATATTCTATCGTCGGCAGCGCCGCTTTTATCCTCCAATCCTCTTTGCTGTCCACAACCCCGTCGCCCCCCACCGGCACATTAAAATCAACCCGAAGAAGGACTTTTTTGTTTTTGAGATTTTGGATATATTTTATGGATTTCATAGTCAATAATATAAGCTGCAACAACGCTGAAATTAACTGCTCAATTTTCTTTTTATCCTCACCTTCAATAAACCAAGCACAACCTGCATCGCCATTATCCTTTATTTCCGCAATAAATTAATTCTCTTTTTGTTAAAATTAGTAAAAGACGGATTCGCGTTTTTCCAAAAAGTCCATGATGAACCACAACCAAATCCGCGCCATTTTTAATCGCCTCTTTGAAACTATCAACGCTCGCATCCACCGCAAAAAGTTTTCTTAATCTCCGATTTTCCCTCAACCTGCAACCCATTCCACGACCCATCCTCAAATTTCTCCGTCTCCAAATATTGATCTAAAAATTTTACGACATCGTTTAGTTTTGCCATAAATTTATTTTAAAGTATTATTTTTTATACTTTTCAATTTATTCAACTTCCTTATGCTGTTCATGATACCACGCCGGAACGCAAGAACCGAACATCGTTAAATTTCCTTCCAAAAAATATTTCTCCCCTTTATCTATTAAAACTAAATCCCCTTCATTAAGTTTTATGCTTTTGCCTTCAATCACTATTTTGCCCGAGCCTTTAATAATAAAAGCCATTTCTTTGCACTCTAAATTTACCACCCTATTTTTATCCGGATACCTGCCATTAACTTCAAGCACTGCGCCATTAATATCTTTATCCCCAGTCCAATAATCAATCGCCGTACACGATTCGCTGTTTTTGAATATTTTTGTTTGATTTTTATGGATGATTTTCATAAATTTATTTTAATTATTAAACTTCCTGTCATACCACTCCAAAACCTCCAAAAAATCTCCTTTTTAAATCTTACTCTGTCAACAAAACCAAATAATAAGGAATAAAATAAACTATTCGTCCGTTTATAATTTTCTTATCTATCTCGTTTCGCGTAACTACTACTCCGTATTCCAGCTTCTTTTTGCCAATGTAATTAGTTATCGTATTTAAATCTTTGAAATTTATCTTATTGGAAAATTTAACTTCTATCGCTAATTGTTTTTTATTTTTTATAGCGATAAAATCAATTTCTTTTTCTCCTTGCCGCCAAAAACTTAAACTATCCATCAACTCGCCGCCTTTATACTTGCGCGCCAAAACATTATAGATTACATTTTCGATTATTTTGCCGAATGCTTGCGGAATTTCATCAATGTGATTTTCTTTATAGCGATTCAAGGCGGAATTAAAATTAACGCATGGCGTATAAAGCTTTTTCATAATCCGGCCTTTTTTAATCGGGCTTTTGTGATATTTATACAGAATCTCAACAACATAACTGTCGCGCAAATATTCCATATATTTATCAAGCGTCATTTGGGAAACGGCTATCTCGCGTCCGATATTTTTCAATTCAAAAATAGAACCGATATTATTTATCAGCTGATAAGCGAATAATTTAAACTCGTCGGTTTTGTCTATCTTAAAAATATTAATGCAGTCCTGAAGCACTTTTCCCAGCACCGCATCCGCGACATATTCATGCTTCCGTTCAACGGATGAAAACTGCCGGCTCTCTGGAAATTGTCCGGCGATAAGATATTCCCGGCTCAAATCGGCAATCTTTTTGCCGTAATAAGTATTATATCCGCTTAACGCCGTAAAAATGTTCGGCAATTCAAACAAGTCAAATTTTTCAAAAGTTTTAATATCCTCTTTGTTAATTCTTAAAAATTCCGGAAAAGAAAGCGGGGGCAGATAATAATCAAAAATTCTGCCCGCCAAGCTTTCTTTATATTTTCCTTTCAATAATACGCTTTGCGATCCGGTGACGATAAACTTAATTTTTTTATTTGACAGATCGTAATATTTTTTCAAAACCGCCTGCCAGTCTTCTATATATTGCACTTCGTCAAGAAGAATATAAGCGCGTTCGTCAAGCTGCAAGCCGGGCTTGTTTAAAATTTCCCTAAAATAAAAAGACAGAACTTCGTCAAGAAATTCCGCTTTTTTTATTTGGCTGGCGTAATCAAACAGAAAATAGAAAATATTCTGCGGCTTTATCTTCCGCTCCAAAAACTCGGCGATAAGCTGTTTCAGCATCGTGCTTTTTCCCACCCGCCTCAAACCGACGATATTTAGCATCAGGGAATGATCGATATTGTCTTTCAACAAAGAAAACAAATCTCTCCTGGGCCATTTTGCTTCTTCTATTTTGTATTGATTATTAACCCACCACTCATTTTTCAACTCTAAATCTTGCCTTGAAATCATAATTTTAATGTTATTACACTATAGTTAAATGTATGATTTAAGCATAGTCCGCTTTGCTTATTTTGTCAATATATAGTTATAATATGCAAATTTTCTTACGCATTATTGCATCGTTATGCGGTTTTTTGTTGAAATTAAAAATATTTGCCAATTAGCCCTAGTTCTCGTCAATTCGTTTGTTTCTTAATCCAACCCAAAACTCGCCGCTCTGCCCAAAAAAAATTACCCGCGAGCTTTGCTTGCGGGTAAAAATGTTGTTATTTTTTTGCATAGATATTATTTTTTTAAGATCAAGCCACTCGTATACAACGAGTTAAACACGCCAGATCCAAATTATAATAATCGTGCAGACCACCCAAGCTATTCCGAGCGGTATGATTACTGCTACAATACCGGGTCCCTGATACAGCATAATAATCACTCCTATTATTATCAGCGTGATTATAGTCAATATCTTTCTAATTTTGTTTTCATTCATCTTTATTTCCTCCTTTAATTTTATTTTTTGTCCATCCATCGTAATTCATACTTCAGGTTTTTAAGTCCTCCGCCAAATTTGCATGAAAGTTCTAGCAAGAATTCATTTCCTTTTTTAACTATCGTTTCTTTGGTCGGTAAAACTAATGGGACGCAATATGTCGACGAATCGCCGAATTGCGAGCCGTCGGGAAAAAGTGTCTGATTGGTAATCCTTATTCCGTTTATAACACCGCTTTTATTTATAGTTATCGGAATTTTCTTGTCAATTTGCAAATCATTCAATTTGCAAAAATTAACCTCACAGTAAAGAACTTTTTCAGAGAAAGGTTTTAATCTCGAATTTTTATTATATGCAGCATGTTCGTGCCTCACTACATTCAGCTTATGACCATAGAAAGAGTTATCGCTAAAAACCAAATCTACATAATTGCGCATAGCAGAGGGAATAATTTTTGTGGAATTTTTAACGAATTTTAGAATGTGATTCATCGCAAGAACTTGGAGTTCATCAATTAAACCGGTCTCCACCATTTCGCAAATGACCACATCAACTTTTTCCGGCAAATTGATCTTTCTAACATCGCCTTTAATCAGATGTATAATTTTTTTATAATCGTTCATCTGAAAATTCGTTTCTAATGTTTTGTGTAAATTATTATCTGCCTCAATCGCGTAGACTTTTTCGGCTCCTGCGTCAGCGGCAAACATGGCCAAAATACCGCTTCCCGTTCCTAAGTCGACAACTATGTCTCCCTTTTTTACTATTTTTTTGATCGTATTTCGAAAAGCTAAAGTTCTTTTTTCGTCAATAAGACAACAGAAAACCATACTCGAACCCGACCAATACTCATTATTTGTCATTTCTTTTCCTCCTCCTGTTAAATCAAATTTGTCGGAATTTCTTCTAACTCTTTGAAACAGGTAATTCAGGCGTTAAGATTTATTAATGCCCAAACTGCCTGTTTCAAAGTTTATGTTTTTGTGATTTATTATCCAATTTTCAAAGTGCAAGACCCATATATGCCTTAAAATAATTTAAGACAAATTAAAAAACCTTTCTTATAAACAAAAAACGCCCTTATCGCTAAGGGGTTGCATAAGAAAGGTTCTTAAATTTTTAATTTAGATACACTAAATCAACCCCTTAATGATAAGGGGATTTGACGACCCAAATATATTTCTGTTTCAAATTTTTGATTATATGCCATAAATTTTTCTCCTAGATTCTACTCTGAATCCGAACACTGTGGTAAAATAAAATAGAAATTTTTAA
>CAYPQL010000027.1:0-20396 GCA_964412905.1 uncultured Candidatus Saccharibacteria bacterium | reverse complement strand
ATCAACTGGCTTGGTAATTTCAGACGAATTAAAAGAAAAATATAATAATCAAATTCTTGATTATTATTTTGATTATTGCTATTGTCGGGCGTTTTATTATTTTGTTTATTATAAACATAAAAAGCGCCAACTACAACTATAGCAAAGATTAAAATTATACTAGCTATTTTTTTCATTTTTTAGATCTTATTGGATTAAAAATTTTAACACATTTAAATAATACCACTTTCACCAAAAAAAACAACCCCACATCTTATAAAAAGGTGCGGGGCGTTTTTTCTGACGATAGCTCGTTTATTCAAGGCAGCGCCTCAATTTTCACGAACTATGATCTTTAACAAAACTAGAACGAACTAGTAAGTCAAAGTTCCGCCAGTGATTGGAAGATTCAAAGTGTCGGTGGTGACGCCATAATTTACAGTGTCATCCCAATTCAAATCTCCAACAACAGCGATGTCAACTCTCAAGTTTTCAGTTGTGGTTGCGCCAGTCGTATCGCCTTTAACCACAAATGTCTTTGTAGCTCCGGCAGATACAGTTTCGTTCACAAGGCCAGTATAAACCATACCAACACTTGTATGACCCTTAGCGATTGCGTTTGCCGCAATTGCGCTTAAGTAATTAAAGTCAATAGTAGCTGATACGGTTATGGCAGAAACAGTCATAGCTGTTCCACTTGTGATAGTAGCAATAACACCGCCAGCTGAACTTGTGATTTCAACTCCAGCAGCGCTATAACCTTTTACAACAACAGTGTCACCAACAGCGAATCCGTCAGTACTTGAAACTGTAAGAGAAGTGTCGCCAGTAATTACATCAGCACCAAGAGTGGCTTGTCCGCCAAAGTAAGTTTTACCAGTTCCTGGTTGGATTGGTCTATAAGAAACACCTACATCAGTTCCAGCATAAGCAGAAATATCACCAACAACAGTAGCTGTTAATACAGTAGCAGTAACAGCAGTAACCTCTGCTCGGAGAACAGCGGTAGATGATACGCTAGTATCATTTACTAACACTGTAGCTCCGACTGGAATACCATTCCAGTCGCCAGATGTGCCGGTGACCGCCAATGATTGGCTTGCAACAGCAGCTGAAACGCTTACAAGATCCTGAACATAAGCTTCAGTCGCTAAAGCAGTGGTTGTGTCAGTGCTCTTGTAGAGCATTGCGCTTCCATTGCTTGTTGTATCAACTGAACCGCTTGCTTGGACAGCAACCGCGTTAACAACAGCATCGTTGCCGCTATTTGCAGTTACATCAAAAGACAAAACGGTAGCTCCGGCGCCAGCAACAGCTGATCCGCTTGGAGAGCTTGAGTTCTTTACAACAGTTACTTTTGTTCTATAAACATCCTGAGCTGTTCCGGTCGCGCTTGTTACAGTTTCAGTAATTCCTGTTCCTGAACCTGCGCCGATACTGTCAACATCGCTATTTGAACTAATAGCTAATGTTATAGTTCCGCCAGAAGTAGCGTTTGGATATGCATTTACAGAAGCTTTTACAGTCAAAACTTTATTAGAAGTTCCAGCTGGAATTACCCATGGAGTAGCCAACACAAATTCAGCATCATTAGTAGCGTCAAAAGAGGCCACTGTTGAGCCAACTTGAGTTGTTCCGTCATAAAGTTTCACATTTGACAGACTGCTGTTATAGCTTGCTGTTGAATCGCTAATTTCAATTCTTGAGACATTAACGGCTTCAGAAGTCCCAGCAGTGAACTTGAGTTTAGCAAGTTCAACATCAGTTTCTCCCATTACTAATTGTCCGGCAGCCGGAGTAGCTGAATCAGCAGTAATAGTCATAGTTCCAGCGCTTGCAATATAAATATTTTGCAAGTTTACAATAGTAGCAGAAGGATAAGCGTCAGCTGAAGTTGAATTTCCAGTAGCTGAAAGATCAACAAATTCAAGTCCAGGGACAGCTGTTCCTTGGAATCCAGCAGCACCAGAAAGAATATCAGCATAAACATCAACTACATATTGAGCTCCTGCGGCAATGCTTACAGAAGGGCTTAGGTTGAATGTATAGTCAACGCCAGCAGTTCCAGAAAGAGTTCCTTGAGTTGTGCTTAGGTTTGTCGCACCATTCATCAATCTTAAATTTTGGAAATTGTCTCCAAAGTCTTCTGTAGCGTCATCGCCATCATCTCCAACAACGATTTGAGTTACAGTAACGCCTTCGCCAGCGCCAACAGTCAAGCTCATTGAACCGACTTTTACGCCAGTCGCGCCAAGAACTCCTACTGGGTTTGTCGAAGAATATTCATGCAAAGATGTATTCTTAGCAACAGTTAAAGCGCCAGTAGCAACAGTCAAGGTCTTTGCAGTAGCGGCAGCTGTTGAAGCATTAGATAAAGATGACTGTCCAACAGCATCAGTAGTTCCAGCAACAAGGCTTACGACTACTGTTTGACTGGCAGGAATGCCAGCTGTTGTAGCACCTGCTCCGGCTCCTCCAGTACCACCATGAATGAGATCTGCTTTATATTCAAGAACAACAGTTTGTCCCGCTGGAACAATTTGAGTCATTGAGAATACATTTGTGTTTTCATCCCATACATAAGCATCAGTACTACCTATTTGTACGCCATCCCAGTAAAGTTTTCCATTTTTAAGATCTGAATCTGTAGCTTCTTTATTAACACTAACCCTTACATAAGAAACTTTAATATCTTCTCCTGTAGCTTTGTAAGTGAATTTAGCTAAAGAAACACCAGTCGCGGCAGAAGCTACATTTCCTGTTGGGGAATCAGCTGCAACAGCAACAGTCATAGTTCCGGAATTGATATTTGTTCCGTCGCCGGATGTGTCCGGATCAATCAAACTGAAAGCGGTTGAAGAAGTTAGCATAGGAGCTACATATACTCCATAACCATTATCTTTTACGATAAAGTCATTCGCTTTTCTGAGAGTTAATTTGAAAGCTCTGCTTGATCCGCTCACAACATCTCCCTTAATAATAATTACCTTGCTTTGTCCTGCGGTAATCGCGTAAGGAGTAGAGAAATCAAAAAGAACTTCCTTGCTTGTATTCATCTCGGCAACAGTAGAGCCAATTTGGGTTCCGCCTTGTTCAAGTTTGAAGTTAGCAAGATCCGTAGAAGCAACAGTTCCGACAACAGTCAATCTGATTTTTTCAATCAGCATATTTTGATCATTGGCAGTTACTGTAAATCTCCACAGTTCTTCATTTGTCTTTCCCGGATCCATTGTCGCTGGAAAAGTAGTGGTGTTGGTAAGAGTTGCATAACCTAAGTCAGTAACAGTTCCAACGGCCATTTGATTTCCATTGATTGGGAATGTTCCGCTCACAGCTGTCGCAGTGCTTGTGACATCAGAAGCAGAAGCAATTCCAAGAATTAAGCTTGAAACAGTCGCATTAGCTGCGGCTATATCAGCTTTTACAGCAATGGTTTTGGTTGTTCCCGCAGAAACAGTGAACAAGCCGGCAGCATTGTTGAAAGTAACAATCTTTGAAGAGAATGAGGTGTGCTGAGCCAGCATTGTGTCGCCTTCATAAAGATAAACTGTCGCTAAATCCGTATCAGAAGAAAGTCCGCTTCTTGTCAATTTTAGGTTAGTAACCTTTACATCAGCGCTTCCAGCTGTAAACTTGAATTTAGTAAAATCAGCAACAGCTTGAGCAACATAAGCTCCTGAATCTCTGACATAAGTTGCCGAAGCCGCTGTGTCAGCGCTTAAGGCAACAGCCAAAGTTCCTGAAACTGGAACTGGCACTACTCCCGGAAGAGCTCCGGTTGTGTAGAATGTTGTCAATTCAGCAACAGTTGTAACATCGCCAACAGCGGTATAATTTCCGCCGTCAACGGCGTTGATAGTGTATATTGAATCACCGTCTTCAGAAGCTGCTAAGCTCAAGAAATCAGCGGTTGTCAAATTCACCCAAGATTTTGAACCAATGTCTCCATCTGGAGCCAGCGCGAAAACTTTTTCTGCCGGATCAGTGTCAACACGAACCAAAGATGAAGTTGTGTATGTATCCATTACAGCTTGAGAAACAGTTTGAATTTCATCCCAAGCGTTACCATTGCCATTTTTGTCGAAATGTGTATAGCTTTCAAACACAGTAGGATTCAAGATTAGTCTTTTGAACTTCTTTGTTCCCACAAGTTTTACGATATAAACATCGATTGATGACAAGGCTGGTGTTCCATCTGTATTTGTGGCATTTGACTTGATCAAATCTCCCTCTACAATTGCCGCAGAGGCAACTGAAATGGAGCTAAGAGCCATAATACCTGACATACTCACAACAGTTGCAAGCATAGTCAAAGATGAAACGACCTTTCTTAATGTTTTTTTCTTAATAGAAAGAGTCATATATTATTTTTTCTAAAGTTAGAAACGGATATTGTTTTGATTTAACTTGAATTTGCAGATTGATTTGCATCCGCGCGATTTTCCCCTAAACAAGAAGAATAACCGTTGCTCGTCTCCTCTATTGTTAAATTAACAAAGAAGAGGAAATTGCAGCGCGTCTCTTTTATAACTTATAACTAACAACTAATAACTTATAACTAATAAATATAATTTACATTATAATCAAAAGTCATAATAGAAGATAGTTAAGTTTTATAAAGAGGAATTTTTATTCTCTTTTTCCCGGCCTTATTTTTTAAAGAAAGGCCAGAGAGAGAAGTTTAAGCGAGAACGCTTCAATCGCAATTCAATTAATGTTAAATGAAACAACCCTTTTTTTCCAACTTAATAATTTTTTAATTAAAGATATATAGAAATTCAGAATCACATTTTCACGCAAACAAGCTTGATCGGACTTGAGTTATACGGTTATTTCTAGCCGTTTCAAATCCAGTCGGCCTATCAAACTTTTTTCTCCGGCGTTTTCAAAAACGCCGGGTCAGTCTGCGATTCAATATAATTCCCTCAATTAGTATAAAGTAGTTAGTATTCTAATATCCAGTTTCTAATTTCCAGTTTCATTATTTTCAAAAACAGGAATGGGCATTATGTCCAGATTAACTTTATCGGTTTCATCGGTTTTGTTAATTCCGTCGGTCTTATCGGTTTCATTAGTCTTATCAGTTTCATTTGCCTTGCCAATTTCCATTGCCGCCGCTATATTTTTTGCCGCGCCAGCCAAATCGCCGTTTTCAAGACTTTTTGCCGCGTCAGCCAATAATCCTTCTTTTGTTAAAATTATTGAACTATCTTTTAAATTGGTTTCTCCTGTAGCTGAAGTATTTATTTCAACTGTTTTTAAAGCAGTTTCAATTTTTCCATCTTCCGTAGCAGGCAAAACGGTTTCAGTTATTGGTTTATTTTCTTCTGTTGTTTTCACGGGTCCTTTCTCTCTTTCAATCATTTTCTTTAATTTATCCCTTATTTCATCATTGTCACTTGATGTAGATGTAGAATTTTCCAGAGCGTTATTTTCAGCAATTACCATCAAAGAACTGAAATTAACTTTCTCGGCGGAAGCTAGAGCGTTATTTGCTCCCGAAGAAACTTTTTCCTTCATTGAGTCCGGCATATTTTCAGTAATCTTCGCCAAAACTTCCCCGTATTTTTCATATTGATTATTGGCAACCTTGGCAGTTGAAACTTTTTCCGCCGTTTGGCCATTATTACTTGGTTTTGTCAGCCGTTCATCAACTTTTTTGCTTTTAACATTGATCTCCTCGTATAGCTTGTTTATCTTTTCCTCTTGCTTTGAATCTGAAATATTTTGGCTTACCTTTGCCAATTCTTCAAGCCTATTTCCAACTTGTTGAACTTCAATCTTGCCTTTATCGCCTTCTGAAGCAATGGCTAATTCCACGCTTTCATTAGTCATTTTAATTGCATACAAGAAATCTCCCGGCAAGCTTGACTTTGAAGCGTAAACTGCTGAAAACCCGCCCAATAAAACAAAAACAAGCGCCGAAAATGAAACGGCCAGCTTGCTTGAAAAAAGATTATTCAAATTAAATATTGACTTTCTTATATAAATATGTTCTGAATTATATTCCAGCGGTTTTAAAGCAAAAACAGGAGCTTCGGACAAAACCTTTTTTCGCGCTTCAAAAACCCAACTTTCACTGGGATGAACGGTTTTCAACATATTCAGTTTTGAGGCAATGTTTTGCATGCTTGATACTTAATACTAAATACTTGATACTAATCTTTCATCACCTTCTCCAGCATCTTCGTGGCTCTGTATAGTTGAACTCTGATCGCGCCTTTCTTTTTTTCCGTTATCTCGGCTATTTCCGCGATTGAAAGGTCTTCAACGTACCGGAGAATCAATATTTCCTGATAATCGTCTTTCAACTGCCCGAGCGCTTTTCTGAGTTCTTCAATTTCCTGTTTTCTGGTTAATTCAGCCAAAATGTCTTGCTTTTGATCAATTATCGCTTCTTTTTCCTCTTCGCTGATTTCAACCGCCGCGAAATTTTTCTTGCGGTAATAATCAATGATCAAATTTCTGGCAATTTTATATATGAATGAGCCTATTTTGCCGTTTTCAACTTTCTCTTTTTCGCCGGTTTTTGTTTTTGCCTTGATGTATTTCCAGTATTTCAGAAATGTTTCGGAGGTCAAATCTTCCGCCGTTTCTTTTGAGCTTGTTTTAAGATATACAAACCGAAAGATTTTCACGACATAAAAATCATAAATCTCGGCAAAAGCTTCCTTTTCTCCTTCTTCCGCCCGTTTCAGAATTAATTTTTCCTCAAAATTTTCTAGTTCTTTCATTATAAGTAGACGAATCAATTAAAAAAATGTTACACTTTGAGTATCGGATAGCCGATAAATGGTTATTTAAAGCCTGCATACTATTTATTACAACAACTTACCCGCAATAATTTCATAAACAACAAAAAACACCTTGCCCGATAAAGCGGTAAAATGATTATAGCACATCAATTTATAAAGTAAAATCATTTTAACATAACCTTCCCTTGCCTCAAATCAAATTATGTTTCATAATGTCATTAGAAAGATAATTTCCGCCCCGTCGCAGTCTCTCCGCAGAGGACTGCGACGAGAAAGCGCGATGCATTTTCTTTTCGCTGCAGTCCCGAGGCGGAGACTGCAGCGGGGCAGAATTTATCCCGCATTCACAACCACCCCAACCCCTCCTTAAGCAAGGAGGGGCAGGGGGTGGTTGTGAATAAAAATAATACAAATTGTCATTCTGAATTTACCGTGCCCACCGGCAGGCAGGTTTCAGAATCTACTGCCGATAAAAGTTTAACCTATCTTCAACTCCTAAAACAAATTATAAGGAAAATTAGAAATGTCTGTGGTTATAAACAAAAGATTCTGAAATCATGCCTCTGGCAGATCAGCCACAGGCTGACAAGTTCAGAATGACAGATTATTTTATTTCATACTCATAATAATGCTCCTCGCCGAACTTCTCACTTTTTCGCGGGGAGGATATTTGGGTTTGATCGCGGGAATCGGGGCTGTTATAATTCTATCTTGGCGATATATAAGTTTTAATAAAAAAATAATTTTGGGATTTTTCGCGGGAATTTTTGTTTTATTTATGATGTTCGGCAATCAATCAATAATAAATAGATTTTTGTCGTCTTTTAATCCAAGCGAAGGATCAAACACGGAAAGAATGAAAAATTGGTCGCAAGGCCGGGAAGTTTTCAGCGATAATGTTTTAACGGGCGTCGGCATCGGGAACTATTCAATTTATTTATATCCAACCGAAGATTATCGCACTCCGATTTACGCGCAATCTGGTTTTTTATAGTGAGTTGCGCGCTGTCTCGCCGCAGTCCTCTGATGAGAGACTGCGGCGGAGCGGGGGAAAATCCCCTCCTTTCAAAGGAGGGGCGGGGGTGGTTAAAAAATATTTATTCGCTTCCGCCCCGCCGCAGTCTCCGCCTCGGGACTGCGGCGGGGCGAGAATAATATCCCAATATCCTAATATCATTAATGATCTATACTTTGGTTCACGGCCTCGTTGACACGACTTATTGGAAAAACGATCTGGCGCTGATGTTCTGGCTGATCATCGGACTGGGCATAAGTTGCCAATTTTCATTTAAAGCGCATAATAATCTGAAAACTTCAATAATTTTCAAAAATAGGGTAGAATGAAAGAGGATAACAGTTAACAGGTAACATAAATATATGAGAATAGAAGATATGCCAAAACCAGAAAAAATAGAACAGCCGGATGATTTAGATATGGAGAAATTGCCGATTGAAGGAGAGGTTGGGAAAAAAGATAGAGATTTAGTGTTAGAATTTCATAGGTGGATTAATGGTGGAAAAGAGCTAGAAGCAGAAAATTTTGATTTGGGCAAAGAAGAAAATACAAAAGAGAAAAATATTATTGAAACTATAAATTTTTTAAATCAAAATAAGTATAGAATTGCATTTAACAATTATCCAAAGAGCTTTGATTTAATAAAAGATACAATCAATAAGACGCTTGATAAAATTAAAGAAAATGATAATTATTTTATTAATGCGAAATTAAAACAAATTGAACAAAAACCTTTAGAGAATAATAATTGGCCAATTGCAAAAAAACGAGCTTTGTTAAAACGAGAAATAGGGAATATTAAATATGATAATGTAATTGATGAATCTTTAATTAAGAAACTTGAAAACGACTCAGCGTCTGATGAAGAAATTGATTATATTTTTAATAAATATAGAGAATTTAATCCGGAATATTTTTATTGGCTTGAAGATCACGACAGGCGAGATGATTATCACGACCAATCTTTAGTTAATAATTATAATATAATACCAAAGCTTGCTGAAGATAACTACGACAAATTACAAATCACAAGAGATTGCTGTTATAGCAGGATGAGCGATAAATACGCGGCAATTTATACTCCCAAAGGGAGTGTAGATTCGTTTTTCCGGATTGATGAAAAATTAACTTTAGAAAACGAAGAAGCAAAGAAAATTAATGGAGATATATCCGAAAGCAATCTCGAATATTTTTTGAATAAATTTAGAAAATGTGCCGGAAGCAATAACACGGAAGATATGCGTTATTATCTTCAGATAAGAAAAGATTTGCCAAATGAAATTGTTAATGATATAGATGCGAAATTAAATTTATCTCTCCCGGAAGAATTAGACACGGAATTCGGATCAAAATTTAAATTTGACGAAACTATCTCTTCGTTCGGAAGTGAGGCTATAGAAAATTTTAAAAGAATGGATAAAGAAAAGCAGGAGTATTTAATAAATAACCTAGAGTCGCTGCTAAATAAAAGAAAAGCGGAAGCGGGTGAAAAGTATTTTGGTTTTTGTTCCGAAGATATAGAGATACTTGATTTCTATAAATCATTTATGCTTCATAATCCAAATGACATTAAGCCTTATGCTCATTTTTCAGTTTGTTATTATTTATATTTAAGAAAAGATTTACCGAAAAATTTGGTTAGAGATTTTGAAGAAAAATTTTCAATTGAAATTCCTGAAAATTTAAAAAGTTTTGAAAATCTTGATGAGTATTTGGATACTCCAGATACAGAACTGTTAGAACCTTTTAGAAAGCCATTTTCAGAAAATATGCCGGATATTCAAGAAAATATGCCGGATAATCTAAAAGAGTTAATATCATTTGATTTTGTAAAAATGCAAAAGTATTTGTATGACAAAATAGATGAATTAGACCAGAAAATAAAATCAACAAAAATTCAACCAGAAAGGCTGGATATAAACGAGGTTTTGGAAAACGAGGGGTTTAAGAAGGAAAATATGAGCGAAAAAGAATATAACAAACTAGTTTCGATTTATGAAGACTTAACTGAATTACCAATGAAGGAGAAGATAGAAAACGAATTTGGCATTGAGTTGAAAGATTTTAATATTCGAGAACAAGTTCAGTTTGTGAATTTTTTATCATCTAAATCCATAAAGGAAGTCGAGCAAGTAAAAGAATTTTTAAATGGAGCTAAAGATGGCGAAGCAAAAAATAACCGTATCAAAGCGTTTCTTTCTCTTGAATCCGGCGAAGAGGAAATGGGCGGGAAAATTTTAAAGATAGGAGGAAAGTTAGATTCTGAAAGCGCGGATGCGGTGTTTGCGAAATACGCGGAGATAATAGACATAGCCGAAAAGATTAAAACAAACCTTGAAGGTTTATTCAAAACCAAAAAAGAAATTTCTGAAGAAGAGATTGAAAAGATTACTCAGCAATTGATAAAAAAAGCAGGCTGCATGTTGATTGATTTCTCAGAAAAAATTGAAGATGGCGAAATTAATGATGAGAAAAAAATAATAAGGTTATTAGAAAACTATATAACTGATTTGATTTTAACTTCTAGCATATATGGAACGCTTAAAAAAGGTGCGAACAAAAATGATATTAATATTGAAGATTTTAAAGGAGTATCATTTGAAAAGAGTTCGATGGGCGAAATAACTAATGACGGAGAATTGATGAAAATTGTAGATGACATATACAGTAAAACGAAAAACAAAAGTGTTTCCGAATCTGAAATAGAAAACTATTTTCAAGAAAATAAGACATCAATCGATGAAACTGAAAAAGAATCTGTGAAAAAGATAATTAGAATGATAGAAATTTATCAAGATAATTATGAAAAAACTCCAAAACTGCAGAAGATTTTGATTGAGACATTCAAACAGAAATTAAGAGAAGGGGGAAATAATATTTCTATGTATTTATTAATAAAAAATAAACGCCCTTATGCATTTTGCAGATTTGGCGATATGGGCAATGGCAAAAAACATGCGGCGTCTTTGAATGTAGACAGAATAATGCAAGAATCAGCGATTGGCAAAACCTTTTTTGAGGAATGTGTCAAAAGAGAAAATGAAAATTTCATCATAAATGGCGAATGCAGCTTTAGAAAAAAAATCGGCTCTACTTATATTGATGGTTTGGGGTTTATTGCTACTGAAGTTTATGATTTTGAAGGAGAACCGTCAATTAAAATTGAAAAGAATAAAAATAGCTCTTATCATTATAAGAGCTATAATCAAGAAGATATTATAAAAGAGCATAATGAAAAATTCTTAAACAATCATTATAAAAATAGCGATGACCATTTTGTTTTAAAGTTTAAAGAAAATAATGAAGAATGTTTAAGTGTTGCAAAACGGCTTTTAGGTAGTGGATATGTAATGAGCCGATACTTTTTTTACAAGAGCGACGTTAAAAATGAATTTTATTGCGCATTTGAAAAAGGCGGCAATTGATCCATTGTTTTTGCTTTAGACCAAGCGAATTCAAAAAGAGATTTGTGCATTTGATAAATGTTTTTATCTTCAATCAAAATGCCTATTTTGTTATTTTCCGATAAAGTGACATAAGATATTTTGTCATCATAAATCTGCATTACTGTGTTGAATGGAAATAATTTGTGGTTAATAAACCTAGTGTCGGTTATTTCACGATGATAATCCTTAAGATAATTTCTGGTAAAAGGCGAATCAATAACAATGCCCATTTTTTTAATCCCTAGCTTTTCTCTTTTTTCAACATAGTCACTATTAATTTTGCTAACATATTTTTCAATCGCTTCAATATCAGCATAACTATAAATGATACTTTTGGCAGTTAAAGAAACATCTGTAATTTTTTTAATTCCCTCAATCCCCTCAAAAAATCTCACACCCGGTTTGCCGGAGACGAGGTTGAAGTCAGAGATGATTGAAGGGAGGTTCGCCTGCAAGGTACTTTCGGCTTTTTTAAGCTTATTTTTTTCTTCTTCCAAAAACTCTCGAAGCCTTTCGGGGTGATTAGGAGCAAATATTGATATTTTTACCCTTCCTTTTCCTCCCTTGGGAATAGATTTTTTTTCAACAAGCAGATCTTTTTCTTTCAAATCACTCAAAGCATTATAGATCACTCCGCGCTTAAGCGGAGTTTTTTTTATGATTTCCCCCGCCGTTGATTCTCCGTTCTTGAGAAGATATTCGTAAACAATTGACTCATTAACGGAAAGCCCGAGGGATGTAAATATTTCTTCATACATAAAATTTAATTTTAAATTCATTATTCTCTATTTTTTCATTATATCACATAAAAAATTATCATCAATTTTTGACAATAAAAATAATGCCTAAAATAATTATCAGTCATAAAGGCTTGATAGAAGAACAGATAAGCTGGATAATGATATTTAGGCTGGAATAAGCTATAAAGTAGCATAATGAATAATATATCTATCAGAGGGGGTTGACAGCATTTGAAATGTATGCTAGACTGGCAAGTTATGATAAAGAAAGGAAAGAATTTCGCCCGCCGGAACGCACCTTGAAATAAAAACGAATTAATGAAAGGAGAGAGTCATTAAAGAGTTTATTGCAATATTGTCATAGTGAGCTTGTCAAACTATAACAATAATGTTTATAAAATAAAAACTTTTTAACGCATTTCATCGCTCAATATAAAAAAGCGGTTGGAAGAACTCTCTGTTCAACTTATAACTTATAACCAATAACTTATAACGAACTTGGAAATCCTTTCAACCGCTTTTTTAGAAAATCCGTTAATCCGTTAATTCTTTAATCCGTTAATAATAAAACATATAGATTGATGCAAATGAGGAGAGACCCGCCGTCGCGCATAGCACTATGGCGAGGCAAAGAATTTCAAAGGATATGTTCACATAGAACATCATCGCGGAGAAATGATTGAGGCTTGAGATAAAATCATAAAAAAATCTACAAGACCAAAAATATCAAAACTCATTTTCATCAACCTCTATGTTTTTACATCAATTAAGGAATTGCGGATTAAAGAATTAACGAATTGTGAAATTGATTAGATCCAGTTTACAAAAAGTGCGCGGGCGTTCAAGGCAAACCTTGAAATTCCCGCACTCTTTGGAAATTGATTCTGTTTATATACAGAATCAATCCGCCACAGGCGGAACACTCCGTGTTTCTCCCTTTAGCAAAGGGAGACTAAGAGGGATTTTTAGAGAGTAGAATTGTTCATTAAAATACATCATTCATTTTCACTCCTTATTTCCGTCGGGTTTTGGCGTAGAGAGGCTAAATACATTTTGGCTTTTGCACGCTGAAACTCGACTGAAAATATATTTTTTGAGAAGAGTTGATGAGGCACGATATACGGAGGAGTTAAGAAAATGATAATACACAAGAACGATGAGCAGATGACATCTCACAAAGAGACGCCATCGTATAGACCAAAGCCTGGAATATCTCCAGGTGTCTTCCAAAATAAATTTGGAGACTTTGACGAACAGGGCGCGCAACTTGCCCTTTTCGTTAAATACCTGAACGAAAGAGGCATCAAAATAGATGCAGGCAACAAGACTCTGGATGTAGATTATTTGGGGTCATGCTCCGTTCAGGTTGGAGAGGATTATTATTGTGCGATAGAGTCAAAAAGAAGGGCTCAATAATCCTTTTCGGAGCAGAAAGACGAAATGAAATGAAGGAAGTTTTGAAAACAAAATTTCCCGATTCCGCCCAAGGCGGATCGGATTAAACAAAATCCGATATCTTATCTTTCTGCTCAACTTTTTCCAAATCCACAATTCAAATTTTGCGGGTTTAGAAAAATCTTCAAGCAAAAAAGTTTGAAGATTGAAAAAAAGTTGTTCTTTAAAACACGCATCATTCATTTTCACTCCTTTTGTCGGGTTTTGGCGTAGAGAGGCTAAATAAATTTTGGCTTCTGCGCGCCGAGACTCGACTGAAAATTAGTTTTTGGGAGAGTTGAGGCACACGATTATTAAGGAGGAAAATAAAATGATTAAAATACCAGAAATAAAGAAACAGCACGCACCTTGGACACCTGAATCACAGTGGGAATCAGGTGCAAGAGCCAGTATGATTCAGGCCACCACTTTTCCAATAGTAGAAACCTTATACGACTATGTCGTATGCGGATTGAATAGAAACTTGGAATTCCAGGTCGAAACATACTGGCTTGGAGACGGGCGTTTTGAAGGTTGTGCTGTAATTGAGCCAGAAGAAAAGGAGAAGCGCCTCACAGAAGAAGAGGCGAGGATGCAAATGCATCCGATTAACTTTTCAAAGCATTTTACTCCAGAGAGAAATCTGGAAGATGTATGGAAAGAAATGCGGGAGCAATCCCAACCCTAACCGCAGGGTTAAACGCGGCAAAGACGAAAAGGTTGCTTGGCACGCACGCCAAGCAGGGAGAATATGTATCAAAATACATATCCTGATTTCAACGAAAATCTTTAAATCTCCCCCAATTTTTCCAAGTTTATCTTTAAATTGTCATTCTGAATTTAGTTCAGAATCTACAATATGATTCGCAAGATATTATTTAAAGCGATGAATATAGAAGATCCTGAAATTATGCCTTTGGCAGATCCGCCACAGGCGGACAAGTTCAGGATGACAACGAAAAGGTAAATTTAGAAAAGCCCCCAAAATAACGAAAAGCTTAGACTAATTTTGGAGGCGAAATTACAAAAAACTCCACGCGGGAGCATGGAGCCAACAATAAGCCGGCGGCAAAAATGTTCTTTAAAAAAATTATAATTTCCTGAAACGATTGATAAATTGACGAGGAGTGATGATGGGAATATCTTGGAAAAATTTAAGCTTCAGCAAATGCTTGTCGCCGGAAACGATAAAATCGGCGCTGGAAGCTATGGCGCAGGCGAGAAATTTATCGTCCGATGGATCGTCTTTGATGATATGGATATTCGATTTACAGGAATAGATCTTTGCCAATTCAAATATTTTTCCAAATATATACTCCGGCTCAGTCGCGGCTTCTTCATAAAATTTGCCAAACTTATCTCTTTTAAGCACTCCGAACAATTCTTCGATAATTTCCAATGTAGCGCAAATTTCCACTTTTTCCTCTTCGGCAAGCCTGATAATTTCGTTTGAAGCGCCTTTCCAAAAAATTCCAGAAATAAAAATATTGCTGTCTATGACGATTTTCATTTATTTTTTCTGTAATTTTTAATTTCTTTTTCAATTTCTCTCGGAGTCATTTCAGCCGATGAGATTCTTGAAGCGACTTCAGAGAGCTTGGAAACCGGTTCTTCCGCTCTTTTTATCACGATCGTGTCGCCGAATCTTCTGACAGAGACCTTGCCCATTTTCCATTCTTTCGGCAAAACAACCGCTTGGTTTTTAATCTTTATTTGATAATTCATAAATTTATAATTAGCGATTATGTTTCTATTATATTTTACTTCATTGGTTTAGTCAATTTTTCCAAGTTTATCTTTAAAAAAGGTAAATTTAGAAAAGCTTTTAATCTCGAAACTGCGGGATTAAAAGCGAGAGGTTGTTCATTAAAATACACATCATTCATTTTCACTCCTTATTCCCGTCGGGTTTTGGCGTAGAGAGGCTAAATAAATTTTGGCTTTTGCATGCTGAAACTCGACTGAATAAATTCAGTTAGAGCATAGTCAGCACGACTGATTATAAAAAATAAAGGAGAAGAGCCAAAATGAAGAATGAAAAGAAAGAAACAAAAGCAGCAACAGTAGAAAAGAAATATCCGTATAAAGAAAACGGGATAACTTACGTCGATCCCGAAACAGTTCCGTGCAAGGATTGGCACAAAACTATTTCTGACCAAGCAGTAGAACTAATTTTATCTTGGTAATTACCAAGATAAAAACCCCAACCGCAGGGTAAAACGCGGACAAAAGACGAAAGGTCGGCACGCGCACTTGCCAATTTTGGGAAAGGACCTTGATTTAAAAAAATCTAAAATCTTTCCCTAACTTTTTCCAAATCCACAATCCTTCGACTATGCTCAGGATAACACATTGCGGGTTTAGAAAAATCTTCAAGTAAAAATATTTGAAGATGAAAGAAAATGCACTTTATAAAAAGGAAAGAGAGAATTACGGTATAGGCCCCGCGATTCTCTCTTTACCTCCTATCTCAACGTTATCTTCTGAATTTTATTTTGAAGTTCAGGTTTTAACCTGTAGTATCTTACACTTTGAAAAGTGAACTCTAAGGCGAAATCACAAAAAGCTCCAATCGGGAGATGTGGAGCCAACAGTTAAACGATAAAATGTTCTTTAAAAAAACAAATCACAAAACTCAAATTGATTTAACGGAAATCTCTTTAATTTTCTGAAAATGTTTTAAATTGCAAGTGACTAGAACACAATCGAGATAATAGCAAGTAGAAGCGATTAAAGCGTCAGCGATATTTGTCCGATATTTTTTATAAAAATCAGCCGCTTTTCCGGCGATTTGCGAAGTTACGCTGATTGAAGGAAAAATCGACAGAAGCCGTTTTATTTCTATGCCCTCTTTCTTAGAAAACTTCCCGCACAGAACTTCATATTCGGTGATCACAGAAATAAAAGCAGAAAGTTTTTCTTTCTCAATTTCCTCTAAAAACAACCCGGCTTTTGCATCGCCTCGCAAGTGATCAATTAAAATATTTGTATCAACAAGATAGCGCATAATATTATTTTGTTCTTTTAAATCTTTCTTTCCACCCTTTCCTCAATGAATTTTCAAAGCTAATTCCTTTCAAAAATTTCTTGCCTAAGATTCCGCTAGTTTCTTCAATAATTGAAATATCTTTAGCCGCATTTTTCCACTGCAAAACACTTTCAATCTTCAGAAGTTGAATTTCCGCTTCCATTGTATTAATTTTTTCCAAAAGCAAAGCTTGTCTCATTTTCTTTCCATTAGAATTAAAATTTCTTATCTTGATTTGATTATATGTTTATAAAAATTTATTGTCAATTTTCCAAGTTTATCACAAGAGTTTATAAAGTTTGTAAAGTCGAAAGTTTATAAAGTCTTGCGTTGGTAAATTTAGAAAAGCTTTTAATCCCGAAGCTGCGGGGTTGAAGGCGAGAGATTGTTCATTAAAATACACATCATTCATTTTCACTCCTTATTCCCGTCGGGTTTTGGCGTAAAGAGGCTAAATATATTTTGGCTTTTGCGCGCTGAAACTCGACTGAATTAAAATCAGTTTTTTCGTTCGAGTTTTAGAAAATTGATTTTTAAAGAAAATATACGGAGGAATAAATAAAATGCACGTAACAAGAATGCCCCCAGAAGAGGGGCAAGAACAAAGCGAAATGGTTGAGATAATTTGTTTTGGGAATAGAAGCCCCAAAGTAAAATTTGTAGAAGAATCCGGCGCCTGGAGATGCCGGGAAATTATTAAAACTGTTTCAGGAGAAACGCTCGAAGCGAATTATTCCCGGCGATTGAAGGCCAGAGAAATAACGCAGGGGGGAATATATCCTTTGCAGACAGTGGAAGAGTTCTGCACCCAAATGGGTATGGAGCTTATCGTCGATAATGATTGGCGAAGCCGTATCTGTTAAGTTTTTAGCCAGTCAAAGACAAAAGGTCGGCAATCGCACTTGCCAAATTTTGGGAAAGTACCTTGGATATTTTAAATAAAAAATTTCCGAAACCTTTCCCTAACTTTTTCCAAATCCGTAATCCTTCGATAATACTCAGGATGACAAATTGCGGGTTTAGAAAAATCTTCAAGCAAAAAGTTTGAAGGTTGGCAGATTATAATTAGCGCGTCAAGATTCGGAGCTGGAGCTCCCGAATCAGCGAGCGAAATCACAAAAGGCTCTACGCGGAAGCATGGAGCCAACAATAAGAAATCACAAAAAGCTCCACATAAAATATGGAGCCAACGACCAATAGAAATGTTCTTTGAAAACAAACTTATTTTTCAGCCTTATAAATCCATCGGCCTTTTTTCTTGGCGATGGCGCCGATGGCGGAATGTTTTTCAAGATTATTGAATTCGCGCGGAGTGTAGCCGATTATGTCCATGGCGATTTGATAAGTGGCGTCGTCCCTCATATTTGAAAGCCAGAGCAAGCGGTCGCGAATTTTTGAGAAATTAGGAGAAACAACGATCAAATCCACATCGCTATGTTTCGTAGGTTTTCCATAAGCAAACGACCCAAACAAAAGAACGCCTCTAACATCTATTTTGTTTCTAAGGTTTGAGATATAGTGATCCACTATTTTTTCCGGAAATTTTATTGCTTTTGAAGCCATAGGAAAAGTTTATTGGTTTTTTCTAAATAATCTTCCGTAAATTTTTTATTAGGCTTAGGCAATGGCGAATAAAGCATATCAGGATAGCGCGGCCTTAAATAAAAAGTGTTAAGATTGTTCAAGGATATTTTTTGATCTTCAGCTAAAATAATTTCAGATATTTTCGCCAGTTTCGGCAAATCATGGATTTTGATCAGCTCTTTTCCTCGCTTGATAATTATCATTTTCAAAGCTTTCTCTATAGTTTGATGGCAATGCCATAGAACCAAAAGATAAGTCCACTGCGTAGGCTTCGGACTTTGAAACAATCTTCTTGCGGCATCCAAATCGGACTTGGCGAAAAGAATCCATTTTTTAAGAATTTCTTTCATAAAAAGTTTGAAAATTATTGCGCGAATTATATTTTCATTATATTTTACTTCGCGGGTTTAGTCAATTTTTCCAAGTTTATCTTTAAATTGTCATTCTGAATTTAGTTCAGAATCTATCGTCTGTTTCGCAAGATATTATTTCAAGCGATGAATACAACAGATCCTGAAATTATGCCTTTGGCAGATCCGCCACAGGCGGACAAGTTCAGGATGACAACGAAAAGGTAAATTTAGAAAAGCCCCCAAAATAACGAAAAGCTAAAAGTGAAAAACTAAAAACACTAAAAGCTTAGACTAATTTTGGAGGCAAAATTACAAAAAACTCCACATAAATATGGAGCCGGCGGTAGAATGTTCTTTAAAAAAACATTATAGCAAATCAATAAATTTTTGTCTGGAAAGTTTTGCTTGTTTGAGAATGCCAGCAAGAGTTCCTGTTTTCAAATCTTTGTTATGAAACGGCACTGAGATTGGCAGCGAATGATCGTCTCTGTAAAGAATATAGTGGCTGCCGGAAATATGATCAACAAAAAAACCGATTTTCTTCAAAACCTTAATCAGCCGCTTAGGTTTAACGCAGGGAAGCTTGGGCATGAGATAAAGAATTATTCAATAATTTTCTTTTGCTTTGCCTCTGAAACACTTCCACTTGGCGAAAATCAGAAAATTCCACAGGCACTTTCCGTTGATGCTTAACGAGTGTTTTAATATAGCCCTCAACGGCGTCTTTGATATTTTCCAGCGATTCTTCTATTGTATCGCCCTCAGAAATACAGCCGGGCAAAGCGGGAACAGTCGCGGTATAGCCGCCTTCTTCTTGAGGTTTTAATTCCACGGTATAAGTCAACATAATTTTCCAATTAAAGATTAATCTTATATTTTTATTATATTTTACTTCATTGGTTTAGTCAATTTTTCCAAGTTTATCTTTTCTGAAAGGTAAATTTAGAAAAGCTTTTAATCCCGAAGCTGCGGGATTGAAGGCGAGAGGTTGTTCGTTGAAATGCGAAATAAAAAACTGCCTAGATTGGCAGGAATAATATAAGATAGCATAAAAAGCTTATCGGTAAATTTCGTGCGTTCCGATGTCAAAAAGCAGAACTTTGTTTTTATCAATAAATTCGAAAAGAACGCGATATTGCCGATTTACCGAGAAAGAATGAAAATTTTTGAGATTGCCTTTGAGTTTGTGAGTTTTAAGCGGCGGATAAGAAGGATTGGATTTAAATAGAAATATTTTTTTAACGGCAAGTGCTTGGATTTTCGAGGGCAATTTTTCAAACGATTTTTCAAAATCTTTTGTCTTAAGAAGTTTTATATTATTTTTTGTCATATTGAGGATATTTTCTTTTTAAGAAGACTTCAAATTCCTCTGTCTTTCCGATTGAATATTCTTTCTTGCCTCTTTGAATTTTATCTAAGGCGTCTTTTGTTTCAAGTTCTTCTTTATCATCGGCATCAATCGGCTTCAAGATTATTCTGATTTTATATTTGTTTGGAAAAATAAAAACCTCTTCTCCTGTTTTTTCCACAAAACGAAAAATTTCCTCATATTTCTTGACGAAGTCTTTTTGAGAAATTGCGGTTTTAGGAGCGTAAATATTCATAAAATACTTAAAATTAAATCTTATGTTTTCATTATATTTTACTTTATAGATTTAGTCAATTTTTTATGTTCATCTGATTTTCTCCCGAAACCAGGCAGGCAGAATCGCGGTGAATTTTAATTCGTTTTTTAGCGAGCTTGAATTTACAGCGAAAAAACTCTCTCCTCTCTGCTTGCCTGATTTCAGAAGAAAATTAAAACCCCGCGAATTGTTGCTCGCGGGGTTTTTGAAATTTGACTAAAATTATTAAAAAGGCTAAAATAAAATTAATGAGAATCGGCAGCGAGTTAATAAATATTATTTATAGGATATGATCGAACAAAAACAAAACAGTAAATGCATAACGAAAGCCGGTTTTAAACTGGCTATTTTTTTAAACACTTATTGCGCGGCAAAAAAACTAACCGTGAAAACAATAAATTTAAAATGGTCATCTGGCCGATGCCATGGATCAGGTC
>CAYPQL010000026.1:0-21209 GCA_964412905.1 uncultured Candidatus Saccharibacteria bacterium | reverse complement strand
AAAATCGGCAAATGCTCGCTGTAGTAGGTTTGCATAATTTTAGAATTAGTAATCTTAATATCTTTTGTCACAAAAGCATAATCCAAGCGCCATCTAAGCTTATCTTCTTCAAAACCATTATATGAGAATGGTTTTGTCGTCCATGTCGGTTTTTCATAATCGGGACCGCAATGAACCAAGTGTTTTTCAATTTGTCTGATTGATTCAGTGTTTGGAGCAATATTTAAATCTCCAGTAAATACAAGTCTGCTCGTGTTGTTTTTAAAAAAATTCACCAATCTTTTTATTTCATTTAATTTTGCTTCATTTTCAATAAACTTATTATTATAAGATGAATGCGCCGTGGCTATTGTGATATTTTTTTTATTACTAATTTTTATTTTGCTAACCGCGCAACTGCGGCCTTGAAAAGAATAGTCATTTGAATTTTTGGAATCAGCAATAAAAAAATTAGAGTTTTTGATTATCATAAACTTTGAAAAAATTCCATTGCCTAAAATACGGCCATCGTCAGCTTTATGGGCTAAAGCAAAATTATATTCAAGACCAGTTTTTTCAGAAATAATTTTAGCGACATCCCGACCGTTATTATAAGAAGAGCCAATCATCAGCTCTTGAAAACATAAAATATCCGCATCAATCTTTTTTATCAATTTCAAAATATTTTCAACTTTTTCCTGGCCCCAAATATTCCATTGGAGAATTTTTATTCGCATAATTAAATATTATTTTTAAAAACCAGCCTTTAACCTCTTTGTTAATTTCCCCGTGGCTTCCGAGGCGGGCAGACCGCAAAGAGCTTAATCTCATTAAACCATTCCCCCATTCGCGCGAATGAGGGATAAGGAATTAGAGAACAGATAATAAATATTCAACAATGGGGTTTTTATTGCTTGATGCGCGATAAAACATTTGGGAGCTTCTTTGGTCTTTTTCCAAAATATCAATGGCCGATAAAATATTAAGGTGTTTTGAAGTCGCCTTTACGGACAAGTTAATTTCGCCGGCAATGTCGCCTACCGGCGCTTCTTTGATTGAATTTAGATATTTCAAAATAAGCAAGCGGCGCTTGTTCGCGAAAGCTTTTAAAACTTTTTCTAAATATTTTAAATTATCATCCTTCATAAAATTTTTTGTTTATTTTAATTATTTATTTTAAATTGGCTGCTACTATATTTAACTTTAATTTTATTATACAACATAATTCCTTATTCGCCTATTCGCGCGAATTAGAGATGGTATGGGATTAAAATGAAATGAAATGGATCAAAATAATATAGACATTTTTTCAAAACCGCACTTTTATGGCAAAAATTATTCAACGACCTTATCATTCCACCATTCGCGCGAATTAGAGATGATATGAAATAAAAAAATATAATAATCAAGACGGATGTCTTCTTAATGCCCTGTTTTATGACAAAAATTATTAACAAACTTTGCCATTCTACCATTCGCGCGAATGAGGGATAGTATCATAAGTAAGTAAAATCAGTTTAATCGAATAAATTCCCCGTCAGCTTGCTGCGGGGTCGCAGTCTCATAGTATGATATAATACAATTATAAATGATAATAAACGCACATACGAATTTTATTATAAAACCACAGATTAAGAAAAAATTTTAAGCAATAAACTTATTTTTCGCAATCAACATTGCTCGAGGGTATGATGTAGAAGCTACACTGGACACCTCGGCAGCTTGCTGCGAGGTAATTCATTTTAAAAATATGTTTAAAAGAAAAGTTTTAAGAATAGGGTTAATGGCAATGGTATTTATGTTTATGGGAATGGGCGCGGTAAACGCCGCGCCGGATATGAGTAAAAATGTTATAGGGCGTTCAATGTATCTTCAAGAATGGGACGCATCTTTAGAAAACCCATTATGGCAAAATCAGGCTATTGTAGACATACAATATATGAATGTGGATAGTATCAACTTAATGGTTCCAAAATGTCTTTTTCTTCGTGATATGGCAGCAGAGAGATTAATATCAGACCTTGGATATACATACAGATATGGATCGACACAACTCGATTCATTCATTACCAAAGCACATAATGCAAACATTACAGTACAACTATTGATGTTTGCAACTTATACTGGTGGAACTGGAGATGCAGGTTGTAAACAGTTCTTTGGAGGTTCTACGTCTGAATATCAACCCAAAGACAGATACGGAAATAATTTGCTTATAAGTGGCAAAACAAATTATCCATATTTGGATTTTAATTATCCTGAAGCAAGAAAGTTAGTTATAGATGTAGCACGCTACGCAGTAACTCATCATGATTTTGATGGTATATGGTGGGAAGAACCGGGTATGTATAATCAGAATTTTTATAGTGAATCAAATTTACAGTGGTCTTGGAGAGAAGGGTATATGGAAGATGGATACGGTGATCCACTTAACATTCCTGCTGGAACCATGACAAATCTACAAATATTACACATGGTTCAGCAAAAGGAAAAAGGCATGACTGCGTTCTTCAAAGAATGGCACGATAACCTTACAGCACTGGGAGCAAATTATACTTATCCCTATTTCTGGACGGAGGCAATGCTTTATTTACATAAATTTGATAGAACTTGTATGGTTGGTTCAGATTGTGCTGGTTCTGGGATGAATATAACAGACCTTGCTAACAAAGGATACCTTGATAGGTACACTACAGAAAAAAGTGTTGTATATTAGACACCAGACCAGATACGTGGAAGTATGGATGTGTTGATACAATCGATTCCAAATATATATCATTCATATATAAGTTACATACGACAATCGACTTGTCAAAAGACCGCACCATATATCTGCACAGCCCCACCTCAAATTGGTTCTGCGGTGCGTTTAGGGCCGCATTTCTTCCAACACATCAACAATGCATCTTCTTATGGCGCAAGTAACGAAGCTATATTTGCATATGGTTTCCGTAATACCATTGTTTATCCCATAGAAGATGTTGACAATAATGCTTCAAACGGGCTGCAATCATGGTGTAATTATATGTTTGGTATGAGTTATTGTGATGTGAACAATGTACCATTGTCATCTGGCTACCGCACAGGTCAATCACCATACGAATATCTCCATAACAACCCACCCAAAACCAAGCGAACATTCAACCCAATCGGTAAAACTGCCGGTCCTTCCGCTCCTACTTTCTCTCCTTCCTCCAAAACTTCTCTTCCAAATCAGGATTTAACAATTACAATTTCTTCTTCGGTTTCCGGCGCCACTATTTATTATACCAAAGACGGCTCTGATCCCACCACTACATTGTCTCCGTCCAAGCCCGCCTCGGAAGGCGTATCGCTTACTCTCAATAAGCCGGAAGGCGTGGTCGTTACCATAAAAGCGATGGTTTCCAAAGACGGCAAATCAAGTTCCATAGCCACGGCATCTTATTCCTTTGGCACTCCTATTCTTACTTCTATAATCGTTTCACCTTCCTCGGCTTCTGTTTTAATTAACGGAACCCAATCCCTCACTGCCATTGCCAAAGATCAATTCAATAATCCTATGACAGGCATCACTTTTACTTGGACTTCATCCAATTCCTCTGTTGCCACGGTTAATTCTTCCGGCTTAGTTACAGGTAAAATCTTAGGGTCAGCCACTATTACCGCTGTCAGCGGCTCGTTAAGCGCCACCGCCGCGATAACCGTTTCCGCCACCGATCCCAATCCTCCCACAACAACCACCCCTCCGCCGCCTGTAGTTTGCGGGGATAGTGTAGATGAAAAGTGCCCGGACGGATGCACATATCTTGAAGACATAGATTGCCCCCTGCCTCCTCCTCCGCCAGATATAACCCCTCCAACTATTCCCCAAAAACTGACCGCCACGGGCTCAATCACGGTTCCCGCGATTGACTTAATGTGGCGCGCTTCTACGGATGACAGGGGGGTTGCAGGATATAATATTTATAAAGATGGAAAAAAAATCGCAACCGCAAACCGTCTTTCTTACACTGACACCGATGTGGTTTTTGGCGAAACGCACATTTATGCTGTCACCGCTTTTGACGAAGCGCCAAATGAATCGGAAAAATCCGATCCCGCCACCGCCATGAGCGCTCCCCTCAACGCCGAATTTATGAAATCCGTTTCAGCCTCGGACTTCCCGCAGATCATCGGAAACTTTTTGAAATGGATATTGACAGTGGCAGGCTCTTTGGCTATGCTCATAATAATCATAGGCGGAGTGATGTATATATCCTCAAGCGGAGACGAACAAAAAACCATCCTCTCCAAAAAAATAGTCCTCGGCGCCATCGGCGGGCTCATCCTGATCCTGACAGCGTATTCAATCGTAACATTGCTGGGGAGGATTGTTTGATTGATGGTAATTTGTAAATAGTAATTGGTAATTTGGGATTTGGGATTAACGGATTGAATATGTTAATCCGTTGATAAATAAAATAAATAATTTGTCTAAACAATTTATGTTAAAAAAGATAATAATTACATTTTTAATAATTATATTTTCTATCGCGGGATATGTTTTAGTGAAAGCCTATCCTGATTTTAAGGCGTCTAATTCGTATATAAAAAATGATAAACCAATAAAAGTAACTCTGGAATTTTGGGGGCTTTGGGACAATTCCGACGACTGGGAAGAAATTATAAAAAAGTTTGAAAGCAAGACCTATGATTTCAACGGGCAGAAAGTCAAAGTTTCCATAAATTACACCAAGAAAGATTTCAGCTCATATCAAGAAGATTTGAAAAAGGCGAAAGAAAAAAATAACAGCCCTGATATTTTTATGATTAACAATAACTGGCTTGAAAAATACGCCGCCGATCTTGAGCCGCTGGAAGGCAACGAAGCGTATGCGAAAGAATATGACTTTATAAATCATGCCGATTTGCCGGATATATTTTACGCGAAAACATTGGCGGATGTCGTTTATGAAGATCAGCTTTATAGTTTGCCTTTGTCTTCTGACTCCCTCGCTCTGTTTTATAACAAAGACTTATTTGAAAAAGCGGGAATAGCCGAGCCGCCAAAATCGTGGATGGAATTCAAAAGTGATGTAAAAAAATTGACCGCGCTGAATAATAAAGACGAGATAATTCAATCCGGCGCGGCGCTTGGAACTGGGAAAAATGTGAACCGAGCTTCGGATATTTTATCTCTTTTGATAATGCAAGGAGGAGGGAAGGTGATAGACAATAACGGGATAACGGATATAAACAAAGAGACAGAAGTTAATACATCGGACGGAACGGAAAAAAGATTTCCGGGGAAAAGAGCCATAGAATTTTATACGGAATTTTCAAATCCCAAAAAAGAAATATATTCGTGGGATTCGGATCAGGAGAATTCCATCGCGGCTTTCGCCGATAACAAGGCGGCGATGATGATTGGATACAGCTACAACATAAAAAATCTGCCGGCCATAAACTCCGATTTGAATTTTACCGTTTCGCCGATGCCGCAACTTGAAAATTCAACTCCCGTCAATTTTTCCAATGTGACAATTCCGGCGGTTTCAAAATCCGGCAATTGCAAAGTCGAGCCGATTGAATTATCCGGCAAAGCGGACTGCGCGAAAATTTCTTGGAGTTTCTTGAGTTTTGCCGTTGAAAAAGAAAATTCAAAATCATATCTTGATTCAACGGAAAAAATCGCGGCGAGAAAAGATTTAGTCAGAGAGCAAATTGAAGCTGGGGGAAAAAGAAGCGCTTTCGCGTCTCAGGTTGAAAGCTCGCAAAGTTATAATAAATTTGACGATGAGGTTGATAATATTCTGAGCGATATGCTTGATCAAATAAATTCAGATAGGGAAAATTGGGAAGAGAGAGTTGATGAAGCGGCGGCGGAAATTGAGGACTTGAAAAATATAAAAGAAAAATTATAAGTCAGTAACTTTGAATTACGAAATGCTATCTTTTGTTATTTCGAACCGTAGGCGAGAAATCTATAATCTTTAGATATTTCTACAATTTTTAGATTTCTCGCGACACGCTCGAAATGACAAATATGTTGTTTTGTAATTCAAGCTAATAAGCTATAAGCTGATAAATTATGCCAAACTTAAAAATCTACACCGATGGCGGAGCGCGGGGAAATCCGGGACCGGCGGCGTGCGGAGCGGTAATTAAAAACGAAAAAGGGGAGATTATCCTTGAGGCTTCAAAATTTATCGGCGTTGCCACAAACAATCAAGCGGAATACAAGGCGTTGATTTTGGCGCTGGAAAAAGCAAGAGAAATTTTAAGCCCGGACAAAAACGCAAAGTCCCGCGCTAAAGATAAAAATTTGGAGTGCCATCTTGACAGCGAGCTTGTCGTGAAACAATTGAACAGGGAATACAAAATAAAGAACGAGGGGTTGAAGCCTCTTTTCGCGCAAGTATGCGGTTTGATTTCCAATTTTGATTCCGTGAAATTTATTCATATTCCGCGCGAACAGAATAAATCAGCCGATAAATTAGTGAACGAAGAATTAGACGCGCGGGAGAAATAGATTTTGATTTGCTTAGATTATGTTGAAATAATAAAATTGTTTCAATGCTTTAAACTGTGGAATAGAATATTTGTCATTTCGAGCGCCTCGCGAGAAATCTATGAACAGTAGCGGACAGAAAGAACAGTTGATTTAAATACAATTTATAGATCTCTCAATCGCTGATGCTCATTTCGAGATGACAAAATAAAATAGCATTTCGTAATTCAAATAAATTTAATGTATTAGTTTAATTCGCGCTTAATATTATAATATGGAACTGAAAGAATATCTGAAAATAATTAAAAAAAACTTGAAATTAATTCTGGCTGTCGGCGCCATCGCGGGATTGTCAGCTTTTTTGTTTTCAAGTTTTCAGCCCGTAGAATATGAAACATCCTTGTCTCTTTTGATAAGCAAAAACAAAACGCAGGAAACTGACGATTTCAAATATGACGGCTACTACGCTTTACAGGCAGGCGAGATGATTGCTGATACGATTGTAGAGTGGACAAAAAGCCCGGCGATGGTGAACGCGATTTATCAGGAAGCCGAAGTTTCCGGAAATTTCGGAAGCATCAAAAGCTACGCGAAAAAATTTACGGCAAAAAAAATGTCTTCGCAGCACATTGAGATAAAATTTAATTCTAACACGAAAGAAAGCGCGGAAAAAATTTCATCGGCGGCTGTCAAAATAATAAACGATAAAATCAAAACTTTGGAAAAAAATAGCGAGGAAGAAATCTCTTTTTCAGTTAGCGGAGAAAGCCCCATTATCGTTGAAAAAAATCCGGACGCATTGCTTAATTTATTTATCGGCTTTATTTCGGGATTGATTCTGGGAATTTTTCTGGTTTTTGGGAAAGAATATTTTAGTTGACTCATTTTAACATACTAACATTTTAACATAAGCAAACTGTAAGTTTTTGTGTTAAAATGTTAAAATGTTAAAATGTTAAAATGATTATCGGCATTGACATTAGAATGCTTGCCCGGGGAGCGAGGACGGGCATTGAGGAATATACGATTAATCTTCTTTCAAATATGCTTGGCTTGGATAAAAATATCAAATTCAAGCTTTTTTATAATGGGCGCAAAAAAGCCGAGCTGAAATATGATTTTCTGAAACTGCCTAATGTGGAGTTGAAAGAGTTTAAAATTCCAAATAGAATTTTGGACTTGTCTTTCCAGTTTTTTAATTTTCCAAAAATAGACGAACTTCTCGGCGGCGCTGATGTTTTTTTCTCTCCGCATATATTTTCTTCGGCGATATCAAAAAAATGCAAAATGGTTGTCACTTTTCACGACTTGAGTTTTGCCAGCCACCCCGAATTTTATTCCGCCGGCAAAAACTATTGGCATTTTTCGATGAATCCGAAAAGGCAAGCGCAAAAGGCGGACAAAATTATAGCCGTTTCCAAATCAACCAAAGACGATCTGGTAAATCTTTATAAAATAAACCCGGACAAAATAAGAGTTATTTATTCGGGAATAGGTTGTAAAAATCAAAATGTAAATATCAAAAATCAAAATGACAATGCAAAAATAAAAAATATCAAGAGAAAGTATAATTTGCCTGAAAAATATATTTTATATTTAGGAACGCTCGAACCGCGAAAGAATATTATTGGTCTGATCAAAGCGTTTGAAAAACTAAAAACCAATTCTAAAATTCAAAATTCAAAATTCAAATTAGTTATCGCCGGCTCCAAGGGATGGCTGTATGAAGATATTTTTAAAGCCGTCAAAAATTCACCGGCAAAAAATAACATAATTTTCACGGGATTTATAGATGACGAAGACAAAGCCGTTTTATACAGCCTGGCCGATCTGTTCGTTTATCCTTCTTTTTATGAAGGTTTCGGCTTTCCGCCTCTGGAAGCTATGAGTTATGGAACACCAGTCATTACTTCCAACTTCTCATCTCTCCCCGAAGCGGTGGGCGACGCGGCGATTATGATCAATCCTTATAACCCGAACGAACTCGCCAAAGCGATAGAACTGGTTTTGAGCGATAAAAAATTGAGGGATTTTCTGGTTGAAAAAGGATTTGAACAAATAAAAAAATTCTCCTGGCATAAGTGCGCGGGAGAAACGCTAAATATTTTGAAAGCTACAAAGAAATAAAGCTAAATTTATTTTTTAGCTATATCTTCGTAACTTTTTCCGGGGAAAACAGAATTGAATTCAATTTCATTTGCCCATCCTGGCGACATTGTCGCAAAGAGCGCAGAGGCAACAGAACGCGTTGCTTCTAAAATCATTTCAATTTTTTTATTCATTTTACCTCCTCAACTATTATTAACTTCATTATTAACTATCTTATCAAATCAGTCAAGGGCGGAATAAGTTCTTATCCAAAATACGGCAAATTCTCTATTCTTTCAATCTCGGAAAAATATATCAGGAGTCCTTGGGAAATTAAAATAAAAATAATCGCCCAAAGATAGATCAGTTTTTTGTCCGTTATTTTGTTTTTCTCTATGAAGATGTTGGCGAATTCATAAATCCCATAGCCTGCGAGAATTTGGAAAATAATCAAAACTGGAACGAGGTATCGGAAAGAATAGGTTTTGCTGAACAGGACTATGAAAGCAAAAAAAGAAAAGCAATAAAAATACAAAAGCAAGATTTCATTATTCACGCTTATTTTTCTAAATATGTTTTTGATAAGCAAAAATAAAAATCCAAAGAAGATTATAATCGCGAAAAGATTAAAAGACAGCGCGAACGAATCGGATAAATAAGCGAGCGCGACATTAGGCGTAAAGAGAATACTGTGATTTTCGGTTATAATCCTTTCCGAGCTTTCTTTGGTTATCAATCCTATAATGGCGCGCGGATTGGCAAAGATGGTCGGGAAAAATATAACGCTGGTTAAAAAGAAAACAACAAGCCATAATAGAAAATCTTTGATTATGTTTTTGAATGGGAATTTGAATATTGCTAAAATAAATATAAATTTATCGCGAAGAAATTTCAGCAGCATCTCAGGAGCCCAGCTCCGAAGCTTCGGAGCTGGGCTCCTGAGATGCGCTAATTTTAGCCCATAAACCGCCAAAGCAAAAAAGCTGAAGGGAATTAAAAATAGAGCTGACATTTTGGTAATCGCCGCCCATGCGCTGAATATCGCTGAAAGAATAAGAAATTTTTTCGCGCCTTTATTTTTTGCATAGACAAGCAAACTTAGAATACTTAATGTTGAAAAAATGCCGACAAATTTGTCCGTCGGCGTCGTGAAATAAATATAATACGGAGTGGTCGCAATCAAAAGCAAAGAAAAAATTATCGCCCATCTGCCAAACGCCAATTTTCGCAGCAAATAATATAAAGAAAAAATAAACAGAAAAATCACCGTGAATATCGGAATGTTGAACAGAAAACTTATGCTTTTAAAGTTGTTATATAGCTCTTGATTTTGATCGTTGATGATATTATAGCCGGCGCCGGAATCGTTAAGGCTTTCTATAAAACGAACAATGGAATTGAAATCATAATTGATAATTTCCATAAAAGGCCCCGACGCCCACATCACCATTATGCCGGGGTGATACGACTGGATCAAGTTGGCAAAATCCAGATCCAAAACTCTGTCCATAAAAAATCTTGAGCGATACATCCACAAAAATTCGTCAAGATTCGGGAAAGTCATTGAATGTTTTATCTTGAAAAAAAGCAAAAAAACAACCCCGACAAAAACAATCGCCAGTATATTGAAAAAATCTTTTGTTTTGTCCTTTTTTATTTCCATTGTCTTTGCCTTGATATAAACATATTTATTATTATACCACGCCAAAATCATTAGCGGAAATTAAGAGTTTATAAAGTTGAAAGTCTGCATCATCTAAAAATTTACTTTATAACTTTATAAACTTTTGACTTATAAAAAAAACTTATAAAAGAAATTTGACCGACAAAAGTTTTAATGCTATTATGAAAAAACAATAGAGAAAACTTATCGCTTAATTATTTTTAAAAATAACAATATGAAGTATAAAATTGTAATCTTGCTGGTTCTAACTTTGTTTTTGGGTTTCTTAATTGATCGAACGCTTGTCAAATATACAGCGACTCTTTGCAATAATAATGCTTCTAGTCCGGCAAATTCAACCTGCGCCGAAAATAATAACAGCGGTAAAGAAGAAAGCGCAAATATCACATATAAAACTTTTTCTTCTCCTAAAGCTGATTTTACTTTTGAGTATCCAAGTAATTGGGTGTATGATGAAAAAGCAGATCTATATAATCCGAATGCGACTGGTTGGAATTTTTATACAAGCATAGAAGAAAAATCCGGAATGCCAGTTTTTGCTGTTGTTTCTCCACTTACGGAAGTAGTCAATTTATGTTCAGACACTTATCGTGATGAAATAAATTCTTACAAACTTAGCACTTTTCCGACAAATGATCCTAAAACTTTTATAACTTACGAACAATGCGGAGAAGAAGGGTACGGATCAATTGATATTTATTGGCAAAAAGGCGAGTATTTTAGAAATGCCAGCGATATAAAAGATATTCTAAAAATTAATTTTATAAATTTTTATTCTAATTCAGAAAAAGAAATGAGGATATCAAGACACATAGCAGAAAGTATAAAAATAAAATAAATAATTTAAATAAAAAAATTGGTAGCTTAAATTTTTTAAGCTACCTTTATTTTGTTTGTCTTTTGTTTACGGCACAACAACCGTGTAATAATTGTTTGCATTATTCACATCGGTTGGATAGGTTGTTCCTTTGGCTTTTATGCTATGCCTTGCTATTACACCAAATTTGTTTGGCAAATAATTTTGGTCCCAGACCATAATTCCATCTCGTTTGCCATTGCTGTAGGTGTATTCTCCTGTAAATATTGCAGTATGTCCATAGTATCCTCCGCCAGATCCGCCGAATGTAGCGATTACTGTTCCTGGCGCTATAAGATTATAAGTAAACAATGTAACGCCACTTTTCCAGTATTTTGTTTGCACATTATTCTTACTTAAAGCTTTTGCAAGACTAACGCATTCTCCTAGTAATCCGTTGCTATTATAGTTGTCATTTACTGTTACAGCACTAATGCTTCCAACCATTTTTTTATACTGGTATTTTGCATCTAGCGAGTTGGGCCATAACATTAATTGACCATAGCTATATGGAGTCCATGCTGCTTTATTCCTCAGCACTTCCAGATTATAGTCTGTTATTCTTAACTCTTTTGTTGCGCTTGCATTCGGTACCATGGCAAATATTGCCACAATTAGCAATCCCAGAACTGCTAATATTTTTATTTTGTTTCCTGACATTTACATTCCTCCTGTTTCGTTTTTCTTGTTCCCCGTGCTATCCGTTTTTGAATCGTGGTTATTCCACATATTTTTTCCTCCGATTTATTTTTACCTTGTTCTTCTATGTTCGTGTGCTTCCGCAAGTCCTTTATTTCAGACTTGCTCTTTTTTTATTTTGGTTTGCTCTTTCTTTTTCAAAGAACTACATTTTGATTCCTCCTAAATTTCTCTCCATTTTTTATCACCTTTCGTCTTTTTTAGACTTGTGATATAAGCATAATATCAACATAAATTTTATATGTCAATGCGCCAAAAATTTATGTCAAAAAAATTCACCAAAAATCACCGCCTCAATCTTGCTTCGCGAAGGAATGTAAAGTATAATGAAAATATGAAAAACGAAAGCAAGCATTTTTACACGGCTCAAGAATTGGCTGATAAATTAAGCTTCCTTAGCTATAAATTATGAATACCGTTTTTAATTTAATAGAAAACAAGGCGTCCAGTTGGATAAGCCAAGAAAAACAAAAAAGCCAATCGGTTATTGGCGGTCTTATTAAATATATTGAAAAAGAAAATAAATTAAGAGAGCCGCAGAAACAGGCGATTGAGGTTTATTTTTGGCTGAAATTTGTCGGAAATAATCAAAAAATATCGGATATAATAAGGTCGGGACTTTTATACGACGAGGAAATGGCAAGAAGTTATGATAATTTTTATACATTCGGCGATGACTATACAACTCATTTTCTAAACCAGTTTTTCAAAGACAACGGCGTTGAAAATTTGCGCAAGAAATTAATAAATGATCCGAAAAGCGAAAAGATAAGCTGGAATAAAGCTTTAGACGAACTTTTGCATAATTATACTTATCCGAATTATTTATTCAGCTTGCCGATGGGCGCGGGCAAGACTTATTTAATGGCTTGTTTTATTTATTTGGATTTTTATTTTGCCAATCTATATAAAACCGACAAAAGATTCGCCCATAACTTTATTGTCTTGGCTCCGCAAGCGTCCAAAACGGCTATTTTGCCATCTTTGCAAACTATAAAGAATTTTAATCCGGAATGGATATTTCCTAAAAAAGAAGCTGATAAATTAAAACAAATAATTCAGATTGAAATTTTAGACGCTCTAGGATCTCAAAGAAAAGATAAATTGCAAGGCAATAATCCAAATCTGGAAAAAGTAAATAGAATTTCGCAAACGAAAAGATTTGGAATGGTTTTTATAACTAATGCCGAGAAAGTTGTTTTGGAAAAATATGACGATAGGGATAAAATATATATAGATCCGAACAGTTTTCTTTATGATAAGAAAAAAGCGGCGGAAATTATTAAACTTAACGAGCTAAGGGAAAAGTTATCTCAAATTGCTTTTTTAGGAGTTATTTTGGACGAGGTTCATCATAGCTATGGCAAAAATTCCGAACAGGAAGAAAAGAAATTAAGAGGAGCGGTCAATATTTTAAACCAGCATAAAAATGTCATCAATACTTTGGGATTTTCCGGCACGCCTTATGTCAAACACAAAGTTAAAATCGGCGATGAAGAAATAAAATTAAACCAAATTCAGGATATCGTCTATAATTACTATCTCAATCAAGGCATTGGCAGATTTTTGAAAATCCCGGAAATTAAAAAAGCCGATATTAAAGAGGATTTATTTATCAAGCAAGCCCTATCTGATTTTTTTGCCAACTTTGACATTGAATACGACAACGGCGCGAAAAGCAAAATAGTTTTTTATTGTCCGTCGATTAAAGCTTTAAACGAAAAGATATTGCCGGTTATACAAAATTGGTATAAGCAAAAAAGAAAAGGAAAAGAGGCGGAAATATTCAAATTTTACACAAACGGAGGCAAGGAAAATAAGCAATACGAAATTCCAAAAGACAGCTTGGCGGTATTTAATAATTTAGACAAGCCGTATTCAGACAAAAGGGTTATTTTACTTGTAGCCGTCGGCACAGAGGGCTGGGATTGCAAAAGTTTGGCAGCTGTCGCTTTGCCGAGAAAAGATACCAGCAAAAACTTTGTTCTGCAAACATCTTGCCGATGTTTGCGAGAAATGGATAACGCTCAAAAAGAAAAAGCTCTTATTTATCTTAATGACGGCAACTATAATATTTTAGATAATCAGCTTAAGGAGAATTATGATTTAAGCATTTCAGATTTAAAATTTGATTCAAGATCGGAGATTGCCGTTAAAATCAGAAAGCCAAAGCTTGGCAAATTAAAATACAAACAGGTTGAAACCAAATATCAAATCTTTTCCAAAAAAGCGAAAAGTGATAATTTAAATAACTTTGATTTTGAAAAAATAAAAGAAAAATACAAGCACGATAGCAGGATAACTTCGGGAAGAATCGGCAGAGCCGGCATAGTGGCGGAAACAGGGAAGAAATACGCTGAATCAGATAAGGCAAGTTATTTATTCAATGATTTTCTTTATGACTTGGCGCGGGCGGCTTTTGGAAAATTCAGCGAAACTGAATTGTTAAAAAACCATCAAAAAGAGCTGGAAGCGATATTTAATAAAATACAAAGCAATTTAGACTGGATTGAATCAAACCCTAATTTAGAAATGAATGATATTATAAAAAATATAGCTTCATTTTTGATGGAAGAAATTGAGATTGAAAAAGAAATAATAACAAAAGACGCTGAGATTGAATTATTGGAATGGGAAATTAAAAATCCCAAAATAGCGCTTTATCGCGGGAGCGGAGCTTTGGCTGATTTTTTGCCAAAAATAACGCGGCAAAATGCGGAAATTTACAGAAGGCATCCGGAAGATTTGGAAGCGGATTTTTTCGGCAGGGATAATAATATTGATCCGCAAAATATCAGTTTCAATTATATGCCGTATAAAATGGACAGCAATTTTGAGAGAAACGCTCTGTCCGAGATGCTGAAAATGACCGAGCTGGCGGGCTTGGAAGTTTATTATAACGGCTACAAAGATAATCGCCTGCAAAGCTTTTGGATCCAAACTCCCGATGGCGTTTATACTCCCGACTTTTTGATTCTAAAAAGAAAAAATGGCAAGAACTATAAAACCAAGAAAGAAAAAGGCGAGATTGAAAAAGTTTTGATAGTTGAGACAAAAGGCAAAATTTATTACGACGATGAATTCAAGCAAAAAGAGCGGTTTATCAAAAATGATTTCAAGAAGCATAATCCGAATTTCAGCTATATTTCTTTTGTGGATAAAGATGACAATAATAATTTTGCGAATTTTATAGACGAATTAAGAAATTTAATCATAACTTTTTAATTTTATGCAAAAACAAAAATCATACAATATAACGCCAGCCAGAGGACAAGCGCTTTTGAATTATCAAGGACGGTTGCTTCCGAGCCAAAATATTGAAATGCAACTTTTTGAAACGGAAACTGTTGAGGAAATAAAGCGGAGAAAAAATAATCAGCTGAATTTACAAGACAAGCAGAAAGAAATAAATCCCGATTTTCGGAATTTGCTTTTGCATGGCGATTGTTTGTCGGCTTGCGCTTATCTGAAGTCAAAAAATATAAAGGTTGATTTGGTTTATATTGATCCGCCTTTTGCCAGCGGAGCGAATTACGCCAAAAAAGTTTATCTGCGGAATGGCGATAAAACGAAATTTGAAAACGACGACAGCAGTATCGGCGAGGAAATAATGTATGGCGATATTTGGCAAAAAGAAGATTATTTGAATTGGCTTTATGAAAGATTATTGGCGATTAGAGAAGTGATGAGCGAAAAAGCCAGTATTTATGTGCATTTGGATTATCATATCGGACATTACGCTAAAATTTTATTGGATGAAGTGTTTGGGGAGGAGAATTTTAGAAATGAGATAATTTGGTATTATACAAATAAGATTCCAGATACAAGAAAAAAGCAATTTACAAATTCTTTTGATACTATATATCTTTATTCAAAATCAGATGAAAATATTTTTCATCATCAATTTGATAAGAGAGATAAGTCTATAAAAGTTTCTAAAATGAAAAAAGTAGATGGAAAAAAAATATATATAAAAGGCGAGGATGGAAAAGGATTATACAATATTAGAGATGTGAGAACTGTTGATAATATCTGGAATATTTCTCTTTTACACGCTCAGCCCGAAATAGTTGATTATGCTACCCAGAAACCAGAACCTCTTTTACAAAGAATTATTCAGGCAGGATCTGACAAAGGCATGATTGTCGCGGATTTTTTTAGCGGGAGCGGGACGACAGCCAAAGTCGCGAATGATTTGGGAAGAAAATTTATTGGTTGCGATATTGGAATAAACGCCATTCAGACAACCAGAGATAGATTGGTAAAAGCGGGAGCGGGGTTTGATGTTTTGAAAATCAAAGACGGAGTGCGGCTGTTCAGAAATCCGGCGCAGACAACGCAAAAGATTTTTTCTTTGATTGACGGATTCAGGCCGAGAGCCGAACTGGAATTAAGCGAATTTTGGGACGGCGGAATTATTTTCAAAAAAGGCAGTTTTGAGCCGGTAAAATTTATCGGCATTGACAAGAAACTGACCAAAGAATTGCTGGACGCGATTTTGGAAGAAATTTACGCGCTGGAAGAAACGGAAAGCGGAACGAGCAAGGCGAATATTATTTACGCTCATAAAGATTTGGAGGTTGATCAGAGTTATGTAAATAAAGAAATCAAAAATTCAGGCAAGACAACTATTTCCGTTGAGCTGATTAGCTTAGATGATTTGCTGGCGGAAAAGCGAGATATGCTTTTTACCGAAGATAATGCCGAGATTGAAATTAAAAAAGGCGGGAGTAGATGCAAGATTAAAATTAAAAAATATTTTAGCCTATACTTGAAAACTAAAATAGACGAATACAATACTAAAAAAGTTAAGAAAGGAACATTGGAAGAGAATAAAGAAAAAGAAATTAAAATAAGCGACAACGGTCTGGAACTGATTGAAGCGGTGCAGTTTGACACGGAATTAAAGAAAAATGGCGTTTGGACAAGCAATTTAGCTTTGGAAGATAAGGCGGAAATTAAAGATAAAATCAAAGGGGCTTATGAATTGCCGACAAATAAATTCAAACTGAAAATCCGCAATATCGCCGGAGATGAAATAATTTTGGATTACAGCAGATAATCTAATATTAAGACAAGGGGAGATTTTTAAAATTAAATTAATTTCCTCTTTTTTTATTTGATTTATTCGGAAATTTTGGTATACTTAAAAGTAATGAATAAAAAAAGAACAATCGGCTTGTTTCAGGGTAAATATTAAGGGGCTATTTTAATCAACTAAAAATAAGACAATAAATGAAAAAGAAAAATAATAACAATAACATTTCCAAAAATCCGGTAAAAAATGATTTGGTAAAAAATCTGCTGGCAATCATATTGCTATTCGTCTTGCTGGCGTCCGTTTTCACTTTTTTTGACATCTCACGGGAAGAGCAGAAGGAAATTTCAATGAGCGAATTGGCACAGCAAGTTAATGAAGAAAAGGTCAAGGAAATAATCGTCAAAGAAGACAGGGCTGAAATTACTTTAAATGACGAAAAAGAATCAAAGGAAACGGTTTTGAAAGGCGGAATTTCTTCGCTGGAAGAGCAGTTTGTGGCTGTATATAAATTAGATCAAGAGAAAATCAAAAAAGCGAATATAATCACCAAGGGAAAAACGGGGACGGAATCTTTTCTGGAAAATTTCGGCTCCACGCTTTTGATGTTCGCGCTTTTGGGTTTTCTCTTATGGATGATGCTGGGGCAGGCTCAAAGGCAAAACGGGCAGGCGATGTCGTTCGGCAAATCAACGGCGAGATTTTTGAAGCCGGGCGAGAAGAAAAAAAAGACAACATTCAAAGATGTGGCGGGAGTAAAAGAAGCAAAGGAAGAATTGCTGGAGATTGTTGATTTTTTGAAAAATCCCAAAAAGTTTCTGGATCTCGGAGCGCGAATTCCAAGGGGAGTTTTGCTTTTAGGCCCTCCGGGAACAGGAAAAACATTGCTGGCGAAAGCGGTTTCCGGCGAGGCCGATGTCCCGTTTTTCAATATTTCAGGTTCGGAATTCGTGGAAATGTTTGTCGGAGTGGGAGCTTCAAGAGTGAGAGATTTATTTAAGACCGCAAAAAAGAATGCGCCAAGCATTTTATTTATTGACGAAATAGACGCGGTCGGCAGACACAGAGGAGCGGGGCTTGGCGGGGGACACGACGAAAGAGAACAAACCCTGAACCAAATTCTTGTTGAAATGGACGGCTTTGACACGGAAACAAATGTAATCGTCATGGCGGCGACAAACAGGCCCGATGTTCTGGATCCGGCGCTTTTGCGGCCGGGCAGATTTGACAGAAGAATCGTTCTTGATCTTCCCGATATAAAAGACAGAGAGGAAATATTGAAAGTTCATACCATAGGAAAACCGATTGACAAAGATATAGATTTGCGCAGAATAGCGGCAAGAACGCCGGGATTTTCAGGCGCCGAGCTTTTTAATCTGCTTAATGAAGCCGCGATTTTGACGGCGAGAAGAAACAAGAAAATCATAGGGAAAAATGAGGTTCTTGAATCTATTGAAAAAGTTATGCTTGGCCCGGAAAGAAAAAGCGGGATTCTCCTTAAAGACGAAAAAAGAATTGCCGCCTATCATGAAGCGGGACACGCTCTCGTCGGACACATTTTGCCAAAAACCGATCCTATTCATAAAATTTCCATTATTGCCAGAGGGCGAGCCGCGGGGTATACTTTAAATCTTCCCACGGAAGACAAACACCTTCACTCCAGATCGGAATTTGTTGATAATCTGGCGATGTTTCTCGGAGGATACGCCGCCGAGAAAATAGTTTTCAACGATATCACGACAGGAGCTGGCAATGATTTGATGAGAGCGAGTTTGCTTGCCAGAGAATTGGTCACAAAATATGGAATGAGCGAGAAGCTCGGGCCGATTGTTTTTGGCCAGCATAGCGATTTGGTTTTTCTCGGAAAAGAAATCCATGAACAAAGAAATTACAGCGAGAAAATCGCCGCTGAAATTGACAGCGAAGTTGAAAAGTTTATAAACGACGCTTTGAAAACAGCAACGGATACGATAAATAAAAACAGAGACAAGCTGAATAAAGTCGCCGAGAAACTGATTGAAGTTGAAACTATTGAAAAGGAAGAGTTTGAAGAATTGATGAAGGGAGATTAGAAATTAGAAACTGGAAATTAGAAATTTTATTTGACTTGGTTCCTAAAAAGCTAAAATTATGTTTGAGAAAAAAAATTTATTTTTAATTATTTTTGGAGTGGCGGTTTTGATGGCTGGATTTTGGCTGGTTCAAACGCCGAAAGCAAAAGCGACCGATTATAAATTTATAGAAGTTAACCTTGATACTGATAAAACCGTTTGCATAAGTTGCGCTTTAGGAGACTGTGATCATCTTTATGGATTTCATGGAATAAATAGTTTTCCTCACATAAATTCTGGCATAGGATGGAGCGATATACTCAATTTACCCGCCACTCCCACCCCGAGAGCCGGCTATCATTGCGGTATCTGGATAATTGAAGATGAATCGGTCAATGATTGGACTCATATTTTATGGGCGGAAAAAGGAAAAAGGCTTTCAAAGTCAGGAACCAGTCTAATCGGGGATCTGGGCGCGCAAGGGGCTGATTGGGATTGGTGCGCAGGTTGTTTATGGAATGTAGCGTCGGGAGATTGTAGGATATATACCACAGGAACATCCACAACGCTCTGTGACGGCGATCTTACAGATGGCATTGGCACTGATGGATTAATAGCGCACCCTTACGGAAATATGGACTGTAAAACCTCAACGGCGGTAGATATTGCGCTTTCTGTCGGCGGCGCCAGCAACACTTATCAGCCAGAATATGATATTTTATGCGCCGATACCAATACTTGGAAAACTTGCGAAGCCAATTCTTGCGTTACAGTCGGAACTGACAACTGGGCATGTAACGGCGGAACAGGAGTTTGGGAAAAATGCGCGTCAATTTGTTTAAATGGCGCGTGCGAGGCGGCATCAGGCGCTTTATTTTTAACAATATCAGCCGATCCTTTGATTATAGAAGTGAACGGAACATCAACGATTACTTTTCTGGTAACAAAAGAAGGCAATCCGGTTGAGCTGGCGACTGTTGAAAATATTACCGCTACGGGAGGTTTTGTTAGCGTAACCTTTTGCGCGACTGGCGCAGACGGAAAATGCGCAGTAATATATACCGCTCCTCCGATCGCCGGTCTTTACGGCGTGAATGCCGCGAAAGCTACAAAACTCGGAGAAACTGATAGCGCTTCCGCGGGCGTTGTTATAAAAGTATTGTCTCTTCCCATAGCTCCTTGCGGTCCGGAGATCGGCGTTTTATGTAATCCCGTCGACAACGCTTCTGATTTTTATGATGTAATTGTAATAGCCATTAAATATCTTCTTTCTCTTATCGCCTTGATAACGCTTCTTTTTATAGTTATTTCCGGAATTAAATATTTGACCTCTTTCGGCAATGAAGAAAAAATGAGGTCGGCGAAAGATGGCCTCGCTTCTGCCGTTTTTGGACTCATCTTGGTTCTTGCGGCATACGCGATTCTGGAAGTTATAATCAAAGTGCTGAGTTCATAATTTATTGAGCGGGAATTTTAATATGTTATGGTTCGACAAACTCACCATGACATTCAAGCAATATGTCACCCTGAGCTTGTCGAAGGGTAAGTTAATTTAATTTATATTTATGGCAAGTGGTAAAAAGTTATTTAATAAAAAATTATTGCAAGTGTTATTCCTGTTTTTATGTTTTGTTCAAATCCTATTATCAAACGCTAACACTATTTATGCGCAAGCTTGCGGTCCTGCTCTTGGCATCGCATGTAATCCTGTTGAAGGAACAATTTCTTCCATTCCTGAAGCCATAATCATTATAATAAGATACCTCCTTTTTATAATCGGGCTTGTTGCAATGTTTTATATTGTCATCGCTGGAATTAAATATGTAACATCTTTCGGCGAAGAGGATAAGATGAGATCGGCAAAAGAAACATTTTCTTCTTCCGCGACCGGCCTCGCCATCGCGCTCGCGGCTTATGGAATTTTGGAAGTGATAGTTGTGATTTTGAATAAAACATAAAATAATATCTAAATTTCAAATTATGAAAACAGCAAAAAAGGCGAGTAAAATTTTTATAACTTTAATCGCGATATTTTTTATGATTTTGCCTCTGTTTAGTTTTTCTTATAATGCTCAAGCCGCCAGCGCGCCGACTTCCGCAGGTGGAGATGGATGTCTTCCCGACTCTGGCGATCCTGATTGTGTAGATCTGGGAGTTCCTAATAAATGTCCAAAGTTAAAAGGTTCTGCCGGACTGATTCCTTGCGGGAGAGATTATAACGATCCTGATACCGCATGGGATGAATGCGCGCCTTGTTCTCTTTGCTTGGGAATTTTTGCGGGCCAGCTGATCATTGAATTCCTTGTCAAAATCGCCGCTGTCCTCGCGATGCTCTCCATAAC
>CAYPQL010000025.1:20028-22183 GCA_964412905.1 uncultured Candidatus Saccharibacteria bacterium | reverse complement strand
GGACGCCGAAAGAAATATTTTTATAGCTTGAAATTTTGCCGATAAATTTTATCGCCATCCAGCTTAGAGGAATAAAGACAAGCGAAAGCAGAGAGAAAAAACCGATGATTTCGTTTTGGCTGTAATTCAAATCTTTCAGAAATAAAACAAAATACGGCCGATATATCCCGCCCAAAATCAAAGCGATAAATATTACCGCGAGAGCGAATGAAGTGATTTTGTCTTTTTTAAGCGAGCGAAAAATCGTTTGATAATTTTCTTTCAGTTTTTTAGAATTGAAAGCTTGAGGTTTTGGAGAGAAGCCGGAAGTTTTAGCGCCGGCAATATTTATATTCCTAAGTTTGAAATAAGCGTAGAAGCCGTTGATAAATTGAATTAGGACGCTCAGGGCGAACACTCCTCCGAAGCCGAATTTATAAATAACCAATCCGCCGATTGCCGGAGCCAAAGCCGAAGCGTATTCCGGCGCCGAATAAAACCAGCCAAAGCTGGAATTATAGTTTTCCGGCCGGGATTCAATGATGATTGATTTCAGCGACACAAGCCAGAGCGCGGCGGAAACGCCAAGCAAGATTTGCGCCGCGTAAAAAATTACCATGCCGGTATTAAACAGCATCAGCAAAGCGTAAATGCCGTATCCGAAAATTCCCGCGGCGGCCGCTTTAGCGGGATTTATTTTATGAATCCAAAAATTCGCTCCGACGGCGGCAACGGCGATCGTTCCGTAAATCAACAGATAAACCCAGCCGACTTTAATCACGGAAAGTCCGATTGAAACCAAAAACAGCGGATAATAAAGCGAGAAAATTTTGTAGCCGAACATCAGCAGAAAATGCACGACCGAAACATCAAAAGTCGCCTTCTCAATTTTTGGAAACATTCTTGCGTGAAAATTCATTTTATTGTTTAAGCAAGTTATGCGATAATTATACAGGTTTGGCGAAATAAAAAAAGAGGCGATGAGTTTGAAATGTTTTCCAAAGTCATTATCGCCTCATTTGTATTTTTTATAGTTTTTTTGTCGCCTCCATTAGTCTGTTCCGTATGCCCTCTATGTGTTTCATTGGCACTGGTGTTTGCTTTAAATAATAATCCAAGGCAATCACAATATCTTTTATGCCATCTCTGATATCAATATCGCCACGAATTTTTGATGCACCGCGTTGGTTAAATATGTTAGCCGTATATAACCGGTTTTCTGGTTTTTCCAGAATTTCTTGAGGAAATTTATTAATTCCGTTAAAAATTTCTATAGCCCTAGTCCAGTTTTTTGCATCCATCTCTTTATTCCCCGCGGAATTAATCATTTTCAAAATTGATGCTTCTGAAACTTTTCCATTGGAAATTATTCTATCCATTTGCACGATACACCAATTTGCTTTTTCTTGATTATTGAGCAAGTGGCTCCAAATATTAAACTCGAGGTAAAGCAAAGCGACCCTGTTATCGTCTGTCTCGTTTACCATAAGTCTTAGTCTGTTTGCTTCAATCTTTTTAGCAAATTTATTTATATCCTCTTTTGTAAATCCTTCCGGAAATTTATCAAAAAGATGATACTCTGCCCAGTCTCCATGAAAAACAATCATTACAATTGCGTTTGGAAATACCATATGTGACTGTAGTTTGTCTGCATACCTGCGGCTCAATTTCATCAAGTTCTCATATTCTTCTTTTGTCTTTGCTTTACTATAAAGCGTGGACAATTCGTTTGATATTTTGTCAATTTGTTCTTTGCTTAACATCTCCGTCATCTCTTTTCACCTCATTTATATCAGACCGATTTAATTCACCAGTCCCAAAAAACTGCCATCTAAAAAATCGCAATCTTTTCGGACCGGTGGATTTATTGCAACTGCCCGCCTTTTTTGTCATTGCGAGGAGCATCAGCGACGAAGCAATCTCGCATTCCCATTCCAGAGATAAAATGTTTGAATAATTATTTGTTTGTTTGCGCGACTCTGAGATTGCTTCCCCGCCTGATGGCGGGTCGCAATGACAGATTTTTAGGATAAATGTTTTTTAGAGCAGATAAATAGTTACTAATTTATTAAGTTTTCAAAGAGCGGAACCTGACTTTGAATTATACGCGGAATGGAAAAAATGTCAAGAATAATATACAGAAATTGGAAATTGGAAATTAAGAAATTGATTGTTG
>CAYPQL010000025.1:0-19928 GCA_964412905.1 uncultured Candidatus Saccharibacteria bacterium | reverse complement strand
TATTGTTGTATTGTTGTATTGTTGTATTGTTGTATTGTTGTATTGTTGTATTGTTGTATTGTTTATATGAATCTCCCTCCTTCCGCCGCGTCAGAGTCTCTCATCAGAGGACTCTGACGAGAAAGCGGGCAAGGCGATATTTCTCGCTGGAGTCCCGAGGCGGAGACTCCAGCGGGGCGGGGAAATTATTTATATGCTTATATGTTTATATGAATCTCTTCCCTTGTCTTCCCGCCGATTTTAGGATAATATGGATAAGTAGTTTGATTCTGTCATTTCGAAAGCCTCGTGAGAAATCTAAAAATTATAGAAATATCTGAAGTTTATAGATTTCTCGCTGATGCTCGAAATGACAAATAAATGCCATTTTGACAAACTCTAAATAATAATTTAATCCTATAATCACTATGAAAAAAATATTGTCTTTTTTCGTTTTTATATTTTTGCTGGCTTTATCAATCCCGAACGGCAATCAAATCTCGGCGCAGGAAAATAGCGGGAAAATAAAAATAGTCTATTTTCAAACCGAAACCTGCTCAAATTGCCAGGCGATCAAGCCGTTTCTTGAGGAAATAAAAAAAGAATACGAGGAAAAAATAGAATTTCTGAAATACGATGTCCGGGAAGAAGAGAAATGCAGGCAGCTTTTCAATCATTTCGCGCTAACTTATGATGTGCCGGAGTCTGACGCCAAAATTCCAATCATTTTCGCCGGAAAAAATTATCTATCCGGAGTAGCGGATATTGAAAATAATTTAAGGAAAAAAATAGATCTGGCTATCCGAAATAACGACAATTTGCTTTTTGACTGCTCTAAATTCCTTGACGCTTGGCCTAATGTTTCAAAAATTGACTTCACTGTTGGCAGCGGCGGAGAAGACGGATGCGGCATAGATTACGGCGCTCAATGCATCGTCAACGGAAATAATAATAAAAATAATGACGACTCAAGCAAAGGCAAGAGCTTGTCCTTGACGCTTATCGTTACCACGGCGATTATAGATTCCATAAATCCTTGCGCGATTGCCGTTCTGATTTTTCTGCTCGGAGTTTTATTGTCAATAAAAGCTTCCCGAAAAAGAATAATCAAAATAGGCTTGGTTTATATCGGCGCCGTTTTCGCAGCTTATTATCTCGCGGGGCTGGGATTGATAAAAATTATTACTCGGTATAACATACAAACAGAAGTTACTATCTTCGCCGGCGCCATCGTTTTGCTTGCCGGATTTTTGGAAATCAAGGAAGGCTTATATCCTGACGGAAAACAGCTTCTTAGAATTCCCGAAAAAACCAAGCCGATTTTCACGGGCTTCCTGAAAAAAGGAACGATCCCCTCCGTTTTTATCGCCGGCGTTCTCGTTTCCGCTTTTGAGCTTCCTTGCACGGGACAAGTTTATCTGGGAATTTTGAGTATGTTAAGCCAAGAAAATATGCGCGCGCAAGGCTATCTTTATCTTTTTATTTACAACCTGATTTTCGTCCTTCCGCTGGTGATTATCTTGCTCATCGCGGCGTGGGGCTTTGACATAAAACGAATGGATAATATGCGCAAAAAAAACAGAACAACCGTGAAAATCCTGATGGGGTTTATTATGATTATCCTGGGAATATTCCTGCTTTTTCAAGATGAGGTTTTGAAGATTTTGGGAATATAAAGAATATCATCTAAAAATTTACTTCCTTTAAATTACGAGATATTATTTTTTGTCATTGCGAGGAGCATCAGCGACGAAGTCATGCCTTAGGCAGATCCGCCTGGGGTGGACAATCTCTTATTCCCATTCTAGCGATAAAATGTAGAAAATAACATTGGCTTGTTTTAATAACTCTGAGATTGTCCGCCTTTGGCGGATCTGCCATAGGCACGACTTCGCTGATGCTCGCAATGACAAATATATTGTTTCTTAACATTCCACATTCCACATTCCAACTTCATAATTTTATTTCCCGCAATCATGCGCCGTATATCCCCTATCTTGCGCTTCTTGAACTGACTTAAAAAATATTTTATTTTCTTCCTTAATACTGTTGACATATTTGCAATCCGGCCTATGATAAATCTTGCTGTTCTTGCTGGCGACAAACATTCCCGTCTTATTCTGCAAAACCGTATTTTCAGATTTTTCCTGCTCTCCTTTTACTTGCGAGGAAGAAACAGCACTTAGACTAGAATTAGAGTCGGGATTAGAGCTTGAGCTAGAACTTAGATTATTATTAGCAGTTTTTAAATCAAATAAATTTTGGCAATCCTGATCGGGATTTTCTATAACTACGCCTTTACTGTCAATCTGCTCTTTTGAGTAAAAATATCCCGCAAAAAACCCCGCGGAAAGAACTAGCAGAAAACCGGCCAGCAAAACTATTTTTTCTTGATTATCTTTTATAAAATCTAATTTCATTGTTAAATTGTTTAAATGCTTAAATGCTTAAATGCTTATATGCCTATTATAAACCATCATTTGAAAAATATGAAATATATATTCCATCTGGGACGCGTTCCGGCTTTGTCAGTCGCTGAATTGCAGGCGATGCTGGAAAAGACAAAAACCGATTATATCGTGAGATTTATGTCCAGGGAAATGTTCACGCTGGAAATTGAAGATAAGATAAACTTCAGAGAACTTCTCGTGCAAATGGGAGGAACAAAAAAAATCTCCGAGTTTTTGGGCGCTTATCAAAATCTGGCAGAAGTTTTTGAAGAAATTAATTCTGTCATAGAAAAAATTTCCAGCAAAAAAACTATCGGCTATAGCGCGTATTTTGTTGATGATAAAAAAACAGAAGCGCCGAAAATATTCGGGGAGATAAAAAGAAGCTTTGCAAACGTCAAAAAATCATTCTCCAAAAAATCAAGCTTACGGCTTGTTTTCCCTGATAATAAAACAAGAGAGCTGAACAGCGCGTCAATTTTCAAAAACAAATTAGCGATAAAAGGAGTTGAATTTAATATTATAATCGGCAATGATAAAATTGTTTTGTCCAAAACTATAGCAGTGCAAGACGTGGAAAGCTATTCAAAGCGCGACTATGAAAGGCCTTGCCGGGATTCCCGCATGGGAATGATTCCGCCAAAGCTTGCCCAAATAATGATTAATCTGGCAAACTTAAAAGAAGGGCAAACCTTGCTCGATCTATTTTGCGGAGTTGGAACAATTCTGCAAGAAGCTCTGCTTAATGATTATAGAGTTATTGGAAGCGAAGCAAATGACAAGCAAGTTGAAAATTCCAAAACAAACTTGGAATGGCTCGCCACAAAATATATATTAAGATATCCCGATTACAAAATATTTCAATCCGACATCAACGGCATTTCCAAAAAAATAAATCCGAACTCCATTGACGCGATTGTGACGGAATCCACTTTGGGGCCGATTTATGATAAAGTTCCCCAAAAATCGGAGATTAAAAGAAATTTTGAGAATCTGGAAAAGATCTATCTGAAATTTTTCCAAATCGCCAAGCTTGTCTTGAGAAAAAAAGCGAGGATTGTCGTCACCATTCCGGCCTACAAAATAAAGCAAGACCAATATGTTTTCGCGCCATTTGTTGACAAGCTGGGAAAAATGGGCTATTCTATCATAAGTCCGCTAAATGAAAAACTCATCACCAAACACACAAAAATCACTTCCCGAAATTCAATCATTTACGACAGGCCGAACCAATTTGTGGCAAGAGAGGTGTTCATTTTTGAGAATAGATGATTAATTTAAACAACTTTATAACTTTATAAACTTTTAACTTTTAACTAATCACTATGGCACATAAGAAAGCAGGCGGCACGGCGACAAACTTAAGGGACAGCCAGCCACAATATCTGGGCGTTAAGATTTTTGGAAATCAAGCCGCGAAAGCCGGCAACATCATTGTCCGGCAAAGAGGCAACAAATTCAAACTCGGCAAAGGCGTTATGCAAGGCAAAGATCACACGATTTTCGCGATCATTGACGGCTTCGTAAAATTCACCGAAAAACAAATCGTCAGATTCAACGGCAACAAAAAAAAGGTCAAATTTGTCAGCGTTGAAAAAGAAAAAATCCCGCAGAACCAGCCGCAAAAAGAAGCGGTAAAATAAATTTTTTGCAAGTTAGGCTTATAAAAAAACAGGAAAATCTCCTGTTTTTTGCTTAATACCTTTGAATGAAGAAGTAGCTAAATTTGTCATAGTGAGCTTGTCGAACTATGATAAATTTAGCGCGTTTGCCACCCTTCGACAAGCTCAGGGTGACAGCTGCATTGAATTTCTTTATTCAAGGTAATACTTAATACTAAATACTCATCTCATTCCCGCTTTCACAAACTCCCTAAAAAGCGGATGGGGATTTAGCGGTCTGGATTTGAATTCGGGATGGAATTGGGTCGCCACGAAAAACGGGTGTTCGCTTTTGGGCAGTTCTATGATTTCCATCAATCGCCCGTCCGGGGAAGTCCCGGAAAATATCAGCCCTTTTTCCTGCAATATTTTTACATAATCCAGATTGACTTCCCATCTGTGGCGATGGCGCTCTGAGATCTCGCTAGATTTATACGCGTCGCGGGCAATCGTTCCGTTTTCCAATTTCGCCAGATACGCGCCCAGCCTCATCGTCGCCCCGTAATTTTTCTCTTTCAAATTTTTCTTCTGCTCCGGCATAATGTCAATCACGGGATATTTTGTGTCTTTATTTATTTCAGTCGTATTCGCATTTTCAAGTCCGCAAACATTCCGCGCGAATTCAATACAAGCGATTTGCATGCCGTAACATAGGCCCAAAAAAGGAATTTTGTTTTCCCGCAAATATTCAATCGCTTTTATTTTTCCTTCAATTCCCCTGCTTCCGAATCCTCCCGGGATAATCACCCCGTCCAGCTTTTTCAGTTCTTTCAGTTTCTTGGGATTTTTTTCATATTCCTCGGAATTTATCCATTCAATCATGGGCTTTCTGTCCAGCGACCAAGCCGCGTGCTTTATGGATTCAATGACGGAAATATAGGAATCGGAAAGGACAAAATCTCCCGTGTTGAAATATTTTCCCACAATGCCTATTTTTATTTCTTGCTTTAAATTCTTGATTTTTTTCGCCAAGCTTCTCCATTCTTTCAAATCTTTCCGCCTGGCTCTCATCTTGAATTTGGAAAGTATTTTTTGCGCCATATTTTCATTGTCAAAATTCACCGGCACATCATATATTGAATCCACATCCGGAGCGGAAATCACGCAGTCTTTTTCCACATTGCAGAACATTGACAGCTTTTCCCTTCTCGCCTCGTCTATCGCGACATCGCTTCTGCAAAGGATAAAATCCGGCTGAATCCCGGCCGAGTTTAAAGAGCGAGCGGCGTATTGGGTGGGCTTCGTTTTCATTTCTCCGATTTTATTGGGAATCGGAAGATAGCTCACCAAAAAGAAAAGGACATCTTTCGGTTTTTGGAGACGCAGCATTCGAGCCGCTTCCAAAAATAGGATATTTTGATATTCGCCGATAGTCCCCCCGATTTCAATCAAGACAAAATCAGCTTTTGTGTTTTTGGCAACCTTTTTTATTCTTCTTATTATTTCCAGAGGAATATGGGGAACGACTTCAACGCACTTTCCGCCGTATTCAAGATTTCTCTCGCGATGTATAACGGACTCATACACTCTGCCCGTCGTCATATAATTGTCGGAAAGAATATCGGCGTTGAGAAATCTTTCGTAATTTCCAATATCCTGATCCGTCTCAATCCCGTCATCGGTCACAAAAACTTCGCCGTGCTCAATGGGGTTCATCGTGCCGGCGTCAACATTTATATAAGGATCAATTTTAATGGCAGTGGCGGAAAATCCCTTACTCTGCAAAACTTTTCCTATTGAAGCGGTGGCGATTCCCTTCCCGATCCCTGACATCACTCCTCCCGCGACAAAAATGTATTTTGTTGTTTTTGGCATAAAAAATAAGTTATAAAGTTTGTAAGGTTGGATTATATAAAAATATTTTCTATAATGTCATTTCGAGCGCCTCGCGAGAAATCTATGAACAATAGAATATAGAAAGAATAATTGATTTAAATATAATTTATAGATCTCTCAATCGCTGATGCTCATTTCGAGATGACAAAATAAAACAGCATTTCGTAATTTAAAATAATTATATAACTTCACTATTCCAAATTATCAACTAACCAAAAAATTAGGGCTGGAAGCCCTAATTTTTTATTTCTCGGCTTCTACCGTTAAATTCAGTCTGGCTTCAAGGCCATGTTCCAGAGCGACAATCACTTCATATTCGCCGATTTCTTTTATCGGCTCTTTAATAACAATTTTGTTTTTGTCCACATTGAATCCATCAGCGGCAAGGCTCTTTGAAATTTCCTCGCTCTTTACCGCCGCGTAAAGTTTTCCCGACTCGTCGGCTTTTGCCGCGACTTTCACGGACACTCCCTCCAACTTGCCGGACAGCTCTTCCGCCGTTTTTAATTCCTCTTCCGCTTGTTTGGCTTTTTTTATTTTTATTTCTTCCGACTGCTTGATCGCGGAACTAGTCGCGATATTCGCATACCCGCCCGGAATTAAAAAATTCCTGGCATAACCATCGGCCACATCCTTAACATCGCCGGCGCTCCCCAAATTCTGCGCGTCTTTTGTGAGTATTACTTTCATAGCTTTATTTCTTACTGGCTTAATTAATTAATTTATAGAAAAAGCCCTCCATTACTTTTAATAAGTCTGTTCTTCTTTATCATTCTACACTATTATTTCAAATTTATCAAATTTTTTTTCAGCTTCCATCCAAGCCTCCTCAACTTTATCGACGGTCGCCACGCTTGAACCATTATAGCACCATTTTATCATTTCTCTCAATTTATCCTCTTCCCCTTCCGCTAGAATTTCTACTTTATTATCAGAAGTATTTTTAACCCAGCCTTTCAGATCAAGCTCTTCCGCCTTTCTTTTCGCGTTAGCCCTGTAGAAAACTCCCTGAACCTTGCCGGACACTATTATTTTTACCAGTTTTTTCATAGCTGTATAAACATAATGTATGTTAGAAAAAGATCAAAGTTCTGAACAAAAATCAACTAAACCTTATAATAATCACTCCACCGAAAAACATCAGCAGCGCTCCGATCCAGAAATATATATTAAGGCTTCCTCCGAATAAAATCATAGTAAATATCGCGACAAAAAACGGATAAGCGATTTCAAATATTGAAGCAATGGGAGCTCCCAGTTTTTGAATACTGGAAAAAATACAAAAGTTTGCAAGCGTTCCCAAAACTTGCGCCGCTATAATCAGGTATAAAATTTGCCTGCCATTAGAAGATATTATGGGTTTGATGGATGCCCAATTTGATAAAACTATCGGAAGAGTTATTATGGCGGTTATTAAAGAACCCAAAAACAACAAACATAACGGCGAAGTTTTTGCCAAAACTTTCTGATCAAGAGTATAAACCAGCCCCCAAATAATCGCCGCGCCTATAGCAAAGGCAAGTCCTGAGTTATTCATATTTATATATTTACTTAAACAATTCCATCGCTTTCTCCAGCTGCGGATCTCTGTTTTTTTCGTAGTCTTCCAAAGTCATTTCCACTTCATAGTCGGGTTTTATTCCTTCTTTATTTATATCAATTCCGCTTGGCGTGAGCCATCTGGCGATTGTGATTTTTAGAGCGGATCCGTCTTTGAGATTTTGCATTTCCTGGACCAGTCCTTTTCCGAAAGTCGTTTTGCCGACCAGCTTCGCGCCGTTATTGTCTTTCAGCGCTCCGGCAAAAATTTCGGACGCGCTGGCGGATCCTTCGTTTATCAAAATCACGACCGGAATGTCTTTGAATTTATTATCTCCCTCCGCCTTGTAGACTTCTTTTTTGCCATTGCCAAAATCTTCAGTAAAAATTACATCTCCTCTGTTCAAAAATCTGCCGGCGATATCCTCCAAAATATTCACATATCCGCCGGGGTTGTTTCTTAAATCAACGATTATTCCCGCCGGACCATTAACAAGAATGTTATTTATCTGGCTATTGAATTCATCGGCGGTTTCTTCTTTGAATTGGCTAATTCTTATATAAGCGATATTGCCGTCTTTAAGCTCCCATTCAACGGTTTCTATTTTGATCACATCTCTGGTAATTTCAATTTCTTTCAATTCATCAAGCCCGTCTCTGCTTATTAAAAGTTTGACTTTAGTCCCCTTCTCTCCCCTGATAATGCTCACGGCTTCGTCTATATTCATTCCGATAATTTCCCTTTCGTCAACTTTCAATATCTTATCCCCCGAAAGAAGTCCCGATCTTTCTGCCGGGCTGCCTTTAAGCGGCGCGATGATCGTCAAAAATTTATCTTTAAACCCGATTTCCGCCCCGATACCGCTGAAACTTCCTTTCATATCCTGCTCAAACACTTCTCTGTCTTCCGGAGTGAAAAAAGTCGTATAAGGATCCCCGAGAGAATTTACCATCCCCGAAACCGCTCCGTACACCATTTTTTTATAATCCAAAGGCTCCAATGTATATTTATCTTCCACCTTTCTCCAAGCTTCCCAAAAAACCCCGAAGTCAACTTCTTTTTCTGTTTTATTTTTATCCTCTTTATTTAGAATATTCCAAAAACTATCTCCGCCATTTTCTCCGCCGCCTTGGCTCGCCGCGCTTATCAATTCTTTCACATCTCCTTTTTTTCCCAAAAAATCAACCAGATCATTCGTCGCATAGCCGGCGCTAAAACTGGTTAGGATTATTAAAAATATAAATATTATTTTTTTTGATATTTTATTCATTGCTTGAAATAAAAATTATTTTTGATGGTTGGCTAAACTTCGCGCAAACGCAATATGATTGCTCCCCCTGATAATGGGGGCTGGGGGGTTGAGAAAAATCGCGGAATAACAAATCAAAGCTAAAAAGTTGAAGCGTCTTCTTGATTTCTCTTATTATTACGACTTGTTCTGTTTTCAAACCCCCCGACCCCCTTATCAGGGGGAGCTATAACAGCGAATATTGAAATTATTTAACGGTTAATTACAAATTACAAATTACAAATTACCTAATTAAATATATCCCTGCAGGCCTCTTTTATTCTATCAAAATTTCCGCCTTCGGGCAAAAGTATGTATGAGCCGTTCGCGTCTCTTGAAGCAAACAGAAGGCCTTCCTCGCTGGTGTCAAAAACTTTTTTTTGCGCGTCTTTAATTTCTATTTTCCGAAACAATGACGCCAGTTCTTGAATTTCCCATAATTCGGCGTCTGTTTTTACATGATTTCCCAAAGAATTCAAAATTGAAATTATTTTTACGGGATTAGAAGCGACTCCCAAACTAAAAGCCTTGTCTTTCACCGCCAGTAAAAGCTGCTGCTGCCGTTTTGCTCTGTCAAAATCGCTGGTGCTGAATCTGGCTCTCGCAAAAAGCAAAGCCGTATCCCCATCAATTATCTGGCTTCCGGCGGGAAGATTAATCACGCCTTCTTCAAATTGATTTTTCTCCGAGAACGGCTTGTCCAATGTTATTTTCACTCCGCCCAATGTGTCTATTATTTCCTTGAATGCTTCAAAATCAATGCTTGCGGCATAATGAATATCCAAACCCGTAACGCTGGAAACCGCTTTTTCGCTGTATTTTAAGCCATCTTTCCAATCGCCGTTTTTTATTCCGTCAACATAAGCTTCATTGATTTTATTTTTATTGTCTTGATAAGGAATGTCAACATACAAATCTCTCGGAATGGAAATCAGGGCGGTTTTCCCCGTTTTAGGCTCAATGCTGGCGATCATTATCGTATCCGTCAAAAGCCCGCCGTTCGGATCATTAACGCCTCTGATTCCAAGTATCAAAACATTCAGCCTGTCCAGCTCATTATTTTTCAATTTATCAATCGTGGAAGTTTCCGTTTCTATCGGCAGAATTTGAAAAAAATTATTTCCAAACGGAAGCATCCTGATGAAACTTTTTATGACGGAATTCCGCTCGCCGGTTATTTTGTCAAAAGTTGAATTCGCTTTATAAGCCATATACCCGCCCGAAAACAAAACGAGCAAGCCGACAGCCGCGAAACCGGTAATTAATTTTTTAAATGAAAATTTCTTTTTTTTTCTCGGCCGTTCCGCTTTCGGACTATGATAATTATTGCCTTCCTGATTGATAATTTCGCGGACATCAAATTGTTTTTCCGGAGGATAATATGCCATTGGAATTAAATTATAAATATTAATTTTATACGGTTATTCTCTCATTTTTTTGAAGATATGTAAAGAGGAAGGATCATTTAAACATATAAACATTTTAACAATAGAACAATTTATACCGACTTGCTTAAACAATCCCGTTTTTTTGTCATTCCCGCGAAGGCGGGAATCCAGTTTATCTCAATAAACAATATCTTCAGGATATTTTTTTAAATTTATAAAAGTGGAATTATCAAAGCAAAATAGCACAACAATAAATTAAACCTCTTGATCCGCGCGATTTAAAGAATACAATAATCCAATCATTATGGCAATTATCATTAAAACCTTATCATTAAAAATCACGACATCAAAAATGCCGTAGGCGCAGACCCATGAAAAATACACAAAAAATGATCCGGCGAATATTTTCAAATATGTTTTTTGCAGTCTAAAATAAAGATGATAAGACGATTCCAGAATGAACGCGATCAAAAACAGGAAAACCATCAATCCATAAATTCCAACTTCGGAAGCTATGTCTAAATAGATGCTGTGCGCCGAAGAGCCTTTTTTGAGAGCCGATTCGTTCTGCTCCAAAACATAATTAAAATTTCCAAACCCAACTCCCAAAAACGGATGGCTTCCGATGGAAAACAATGTTTCTCGCCAAATTTGAAGGCGCCCCATATTCGATGTCTCGGAAAAATCAGAGCTTGAAAAAGCTCTTTCAAACATTGAAAACTTTCCCCTTTCTTCCGCGCTTAAATTTATGCCGCTTTTCATAATTTGAGTTTCTTGATTTTGCCTTAAAATAAGGCTGGAAACGGGCATCAGGACAAAAAATAAAACAACGGAAGAAGCTATCAGCTTCGCATAATGTTTGGAATTATTTTCTCCACTTAATTTAAATCCTACTTTGCTTTTTAACAATTTTATAAATTCTAAAACTATAAAACGGATTTTTTTCAAGCTGGAATTGTTTTTCTCTCTTTCTGAAGAAACTATAAACAAATATACGCCGGCCATCAAGGCAAAAGCGCTTCCTACCCAAACGCCGCGGGAACCGGATAAATAAATAGACAGAAGAAAAAATATTAATGCAATGGATAAATACTTTTTCCGCTTTCCTCTTCCGCAATAAAACAGGAGAGACAAAACGGCCGGCATGGAAATTGTAACGAGCATCGCGAACGAATGGGAATCGGGCATAACGGAAAACATCCGCAGCGTCGGCGGAAGAACGTCATAATAGGAAAACCAAGTGTTGCTGTAGCTCAAAAGGTAGCTTAAGTTTTGACCGTAAAACGCCTTGATGACATTGTTCGTCCAAAAATCCCAAAACTGCGAGAGGGTTATTATGAAGGTGGACAAGAATTGAAAATAGCCGATAGACACGATTATAACGGAAGAGCAAAAAACAGCTTTCAAAATTTCCCTTAAATCACTTTCTTTTTTTATCGCGTAAATTATGATTGGAAAAAGAAGAAATATATTCGCGAAAAACAAAAGTTTTTTCACCCCCGCCCCGGGGCTTTGAGCGAAAATTAGAGAGAGGGTGGCGATGGTGAAAAATAATATTATTAAAAGAAATAATTTATTATAACTGCCATTAAATTCAATTTTGTCATCCTGAACTTGTTTCAGGATCTTTCGTATATTACCGCCACTTATACTTATTCTCTTTATACTTTGTCTTATGAATCTAAAATACGCTAAACTTTTATTGCCGGCAGATCCTGAAATAAATTCAGGATGACAACTTTTATTAGAATAATAAAATTTATACTTCCCCCAAACCACCTTCAAAAACAAAACTAAAATCAAAACTCTCCACACACTCATTGAATCCGAAAACGCGTTTGCCGGAAGCGCCGTGAAAAACGGAACGGATAAAATGAACAACTTCAAAGAATCCAAAAGGCTTAATTTGATAAAGCTTATTATTAACAAAACAAGAATCAAATACGAAAACTCCTGCGGAACAATTCCCGCGATCATAGCCAAAACAAGAATAATTTCGGAGAGTAAGATTGATTTAATAGTTGACATAACAATTTAACAATTTAACAATTTAACAATTCTATCTTTTCCATCGTCTCCTCCGCGCATCTCCCCCAGCTAAATCTTTTTATATTCTCATCACTCAATCTAACCAAATTATTTCTATATTTTTCGTCGGAAATAATTTTCTCCAGACTTTCATAAATTTCCTCGGTCGTATTATTTTTCACAAACTCCACTGAATTATCCCCTACTTCAATCAATGAGCTATTATAGCTTGTAATCACCGGTTTGCCAAAAAATTGCGCTTCAACGATTGGCAGGCCGAAGCCTTCATAATCAGATAGATATATATTTAAAAAGCAGGAGCTATAAAAAACCGTCAATTCTTCGTCGCTTGCGTAATCCAATCTGACAATTCCGTTTCTGCCAAGCCTCTGATTGGCGATTTTTATTTTTTCATCTATATCAAGAAAAGGATGCGTGTGGTTTTGGCCGATTATTAAAAGCTGATAGTTGCCATATTTCAAAGCCAGTTCTTCAAACGCTTCAATTATTTCCGGAATGTGTCGACGATTGAAAATTGAACCGACGGATAAAATAAATTTGCCGTTTAAATTATATTTCTCCTTTAACGCCCTTATTTTTTCTTCGTTATTTATCTTTGCAAAGCCGCTATCCGGCGCCAAATAAGTTACTGTTATTTTTTCAGGATTAATTTTGTAATATTTTACGATCTCGTTTTTGCTATAATTTGAAACTGTAAAGATTTTGTCCGCGGTTTTCGCTGAATATTTGGACAATATCCGCAAGATAAACTGGCTTTTGAAATCAAACCATTCCGGATGCGCTTCATAAGATATGTCGTGCAGGACTATTGAAGATTTCACCGGACAATAAAAAGGCTTCAGATAAAACGGGGAAAAGAAAAAGTCGGCTTTATCTTTCGCGAGGTTATACGGCAATAAAAAATGCTGGAAGAAAAAATTGCTGGAAAAGCCAAAAGGATTTTTCAACAATCTCAGCTTGAAATTATCGCTTTTCAAAAAGCTATCTTCCGGAATTTCATCCTTGAAATACAAATAAAATTCATTATCTTTATTGTCTTTCCAAAACCTCAGCAAATTAGACAAATACCTGCCCACGCCCGTTTTTGATTTTTCAATAGTTCTCGCGTCAATTCCGATTCTCATAAATAATTTATTTTAACATTTTACATATAAACATTCTAACATTTTAACATAATTATGTCATTAGCAAATATAAACAAAAAATCCCTCCATAAAAATATGCAGGGAATTTTTGTTTAAAACATAACTAAATTTATCTCACAGCATCCTTTAGGCTTTTGCCAGCCTTAAATTTAGGCACATTCATAGCGGCAATTTGGATTTTCTGTTCCGGGTGTTGAGGATTGACTCCTGTTCTTGCTTCTCTTCTGTTCACGGAAAAAATTCCAAATCCGGTCAAAGCGACTTTGCCGCCATCAACCAATGTTTTTGTGATTGTTTCCAAAATAGTATTCACAACTCTTTCCGTGTCTTTCTTGGAAATATCAGTCTTTGCCGCAACGGCATCAATTAATTCGTCTTTTGTCATATGTTTCACCTCCCTTCTTGATTAGTATTAAGTTAGATTGAAAGTTTATTTTTTTGTCTAGAATAAGCGAATATAAGGATACTTTTGCGCTGATTGCGCGCGTGAATTTATCGCGCTTTTCTGTTGTTAAACTACTGAACTACTAGCTACTGTATCAGTATAACAACAGAATAACAAAGCGCCCACAACCCCATTATAACACAAACCGCTAAAATAAAGCAAATTTATTTTAGGAGGCAATTTTTACTACCTCATTTAAGCGATTTATAGATTTTGCTTTTCCGCTTTTTTCGTCAATGTTTATCACAACCGCATTGATCAAAATATTTTCATCATTAGCTATTTCATAATGAAATTTCCTTTGATTAAGCATCTGTTCTATGACCACATTTTTATCGCAGCCCAGAATCGAATCTTTCGGACCGACCATTCCGACATCAGAAATATAAGCGGTTCCGCCGTCCAGTATTTCTTCGTCGGCAGTTTGAATATGCGTGTGCGTTCCCAAAACCGCGGAAACTCTTCCATTTAAATAAAAGCCTAGCGCTCGCTTCTCGCTCGTCGCTTCAGCGTGAAAATCTATGATGATTATATCAGCCTTGTTTTGCTTTATAATTTCATCCGCTTTTCGAAATGGACAATCCGGATTATTGCCCACAAAAACTCTGCCTATCAAGCTTATTACCAAAACTTTGCAAGAGCCGACTTTTGTTATTCTATAACTGCTTTCATCATCTATATCGGGAAAATTCGCCGGATACAATATATTATACCCGCCTTCTTTAAGCATATCCAGCGATTCGCTCGTGTCCCAGATATGATCCCCGCAAGTCAGAACATCAACTCCCGCTTCCGTCATTTCTTTGGTTGTATTTTTCGTTACCCCTTTGCCATGCGCCATATTGTCAGCATTGGCAATCGTCAAGTCAATTTTATACTTCTTTTTATAATTAAGCAAAACCTGCTTCAGAATATTCCGAGCAGGCCTGCCAACAAGATCGCCGAAAAATAAGATGTTCATTGCGCTTAATACTATATACTTAATACTATTATTGCCCGTTTCTTCGTCGCAGTCCCGACACGGAGACTGCGACTGGGCGGAATTCAAAGTATATTCTAACTTCCAAATTCAAAATTCCATATTCCAATATCCCTATCTCGCATACTCCACCGCTCTCGTCTCTCGTATGACATGCACTTTTATCTCCCCAGGATAATTAAGAGTTTCTTCAATGTTATCGGCTATTTTTCTGGAAAGTTTCGCCGCTTCTAAATCAGTAATTTTCTCCGGAGTAACGAAAACCCTGATCTCTCTGCCAGCTTGAATCGCGTAAGACTTTTCCACTTCTTCAAACGCGTTAGCGATATTTTCAAGCTCTTCCAGCCTCTTGAGATAATTTTCCAGAGTGTCTTTTCTCGCTCCGGGCCTTGATGCGGAAATCGCGTCAGCCACCCGGACTATTACGGATTCAGTGGTTTCGTAAGGAAAGTCCTCGTGATGCGACTTCATTCCTTTTATAATATCCTGATGAATCCCGAACTTGTTCAAAATGTTCATTCCTATCTCAATGTGAGTTCCTTGAATTTCATGATCAACAGCCTTCCCGATATCGTGAAGCAATCCGGCTTTCTTGGCAACCGTGACATTGGCGCCAAGCTCCGAAGCGAGAGATGCCGATAAATGAGCGACTTCAATGGAGTGCATCAAAACATTCTGCCCGTAGCTTGTCCTGAATTTCAGCCTGCCTAAAAGCTGAACTAATTTCGGATCAAAACCGACAATGCCCACATCGGCAACGGCCGCTTTCCCGGAGTCTTTGATCTTTTCAACAATTTCCTTTTTCACTTCTTCAACGACTTCCTCAATTCTGGCGGGATGAATTCTGCCGTCGCTCATCAGCTTTTCCAAGCTCAATTTCGCGATTTGCCTTCTGATCGGATCAAACCCGGAAATAATGATCGTCAAAGGAGTGTCGTCTATGATAACTTCCACTCCCGTGGCTTTTTCAAGAGTTTTTATATTTCTTCCTTCTCTGCCAATGATTCTTCCTTTCATATCATCGCTCGGAATGCTTACCGCTGAAGTTGTTATCTCCGCGGTATGAGCTCCCGAGTATTTTTGAACCGCCTGGACGATTATGTCATTGGCTCTTTTTTTAAGTTCTTCCGTTCCTTCTTGCTCCAGCTGGCCGATTCTTTTTACAATATCTTCCTTGGAATCTTTTTCCACTTTTTCAATGATTATTTTTTTCGCTTCTTCAACATTCAAGTCCGCGACTTTCTGAAGCTTCTCAAACTGCTCTTCTTTTATTTTCAAAACCTCGTCTTTTATCTTCATAACCTGCGCCACTTTATCTTGAAGAACAGCCTTCTGATTTTCAATCTCGCCGGACTTTTTTTCAAGACCTTCTTCTTTTTTCGCCAGCCTCTGCTCGTTCCTGTCCGCCTGCCTGTTTCTTTCAATCTCTTCTTTTTTGGCTTCATCAATGATTTTCACCGCGCTGTTTTTTGATTCCAGCAATATCTCCGCCGCCTTGTCTTTCGCTTCAGTGAGAATTTTATTCACCTTGCCCTCGGCCGTTTCCATTTGCTTGGTGACGAGAAACTGCCTGCCGAAATAACCAATAACGGAACCGGCGCTAAAAGCGACAAGAACCGCGACTAACACTTGCATTGTTTCCATTTTTTTATTTCCTTTAAATTGATCGGACAAATACCGATGCGTAAATCCGGAACTTTCACTATTCGTTAAAATTATAAGACTTGCAAATCAAAAACAAGCTTGTTGTCTGTTTATTCAAAATTTGAAACACGCGCGAAAGAAAAAGCAAAAAGCCGTTTCTCCGGCAGAAAATTTGATAACTTGCAAACAAGAGCGAATGATTGCGATTTTATAGTAGATAATGTCAACATAGTTATAAGTCTGGATTTATCGGCAATGCCAACCAATCAAAATTAACTATTTAATTACAGACTTATACTACCAGATACATCAAAAACTGTCAAAGATGTTTATATGCCGGATTTGAGATGGGAAGGTTAGATTTGTGCTTTGCGCTCAATCACTACTCAATATAATTTATTAAAATAAAAAAAGTCTACAAAATTGTAGACAATATTTTGATCCTTAAACTGAATATTGTTTCAGCTTAAACTTAATCTTTATAACTGAAATTTGGATCTTGCTTAATACATGGCGATTGTCCACGTAATCCAGCGTATGCTTCTTCCATTATTTCAGCTTGATCGCGCGGTGGGTTTAACAAACAATAAATAATTATTAAAGCAAAAAGCAAGATAATTATCACCAGCGCTACATTTATTGTCAATATTAAGTCCATTTTTTTCACCTCCATCTATTTTGTGAAATTGCTTATTGTTTTTAGCAATTCCTAATTTAATATTAACATAATTAAATAAAAAATCAAGAAAAACAAGAAAAACTATTACTAAAAGTTCTAACTCCCTAATTGGGTATTAAAATAACCCTTTAAATAAAGGATTATTTCGGGTGGGTGGCGTAGTGGAGGACATTAGAACTGAATTTGTGAAATGGCGAAGAATATTCACATTCATGGTTTAAATCGTTAATAATTTATAAAAAATTCATTAGATTCATGAGTTTTATTGTTTACTTTTCAGGTTTGCTAAACCTGCTTTTTAAAAAAAATAGAGGCGGTTAAGCCTCGTAAATTTTGTGATGCATTATGCGATCTGGTTTTTTAACTGTTCGGATGAGGTCCGCCTACACGGCCCCACTCTATGCTGTCCAGTTCTTCAACTTCTCTTTCCTCGTACTTTTTATTTTTTTTCGGATGAGGTCCGCCTACACGGCCCCATCCTTCTTCGTAAGCCATATTCTCACCTCCTTATTATAAGATTAATATATTATTGGGTTGTTGTCAACCTCTCTGGGCGGGATTCTCGAAATAAGATCGCTAGGCAATGCTTTTCTGATTCTTATATTGCTCGAAGATGTCATAAAAAAGTTTTTTAAATAAAGACTTTTTTTATCTGGGTGGCGTAGTGGAGGACATTAGAACTAAATTTAGGAATCTGGCTTTAAATAAGAGTTTGTTTATTCCGGATTTGAAATAATAGCTTTTTTAGAGGTATTCATGTTATATTCAAATATCTGAAATAAAAAACTGCTCTCTGCATATTGAAAAAAATAATTATCAAATAACAATTATAAATATTACAAATCTACCTTAAGGTATTTAATATTATATTTCTTGTGCGCGGAGTAAATTCATTTTCAGCTGGCAGGTTTTTCACATCAAACCAGTCAACTTTTTCTGTTGAATCAAGTGGTTGAGGATCGCCAGAACTGTGTTTTGCAGTAAAGATTAGGTATAATTTATTAATATCTAATTTGCAATTTGTATCATTCTCTATTAACATAATGTCTGATATTCCTATTCCTATTTCTTCTCTTATCTCTCGCCTTAAGCATTCCTCAAGACAAGAGTCCGTTATCTCTAGTTTTCCACCAGGTATGCACCACAGACCAGGATATACATCTTCATTTTTACTTCTTTTTGCAAGAAGTACTTTATTTTTTGAATTCAATATTATAACTGATGAATTAACTTGAAACAGATTCTTCATTTTATTATTTAATTTAATTGATAAGCCTTATTATATTTTTAATTTAAACTCAATATAGGGTATCTTGCCATGTCTACCCAGATATATACATTCATACATTTTTGAAAGTAATAATGTCGTAATTTTCTGACCTTCAAAGGACGACTGAGGCTTTTTCCCTTCAATAAAATTCAAAAAACATTTTTCTCTGGCAGACTCATTATGCCCTTTATAGTTTTTATCTTTGTTTTTCAAATATGCATTTTCTCCATATACATTTTTTTCAAATGCCCTTCCTCCTATTAAGCCAATGTTTCTATAGTAAGTAATGTCAAAATGATTTTCGCTGCCTTCTCCAGATATTATTTTACTTTTTTTATTAATTTCATGAGACTGGTAAGAATGAACTTGTGCATTCAACAAGGAAGTTAACTGCAAATTTAATCTTTCATGCCTCACTCTCCCGTTTCCCTTATAGGTATCTTTTGGCAAATTTGTCCACGCTCTTCTAGAAAATGAATTTTGTAACAAATTAAGAGAAGCTGTAGTCAATACGTTATTATGATTTTTAAACTGTATAATAGCATATACATCAAGCTCACCAAGCCGTTCTACTTTAAGATGTTTTAGATATTTCTTAAAATTATAAACAGAATCATTGTTAAATAGAGAAAAATAATCATCAATCTTTATTTGCTTGAAGAAATCTTCTGGATTAAGAGTTTGGACAAACATACTTGCATTATCAATTTTTTTACAAGATGGTAAAAATTTATTCTCTGCCTCTAAAAACATAACAAGCAAATCAATAAAATGATAACCGGAATGCATTAGCTTTCCATAGCCGTATTTATAAGGATGATTCTCTCTAGAAAAAAGTTCGTTTGGCATATTCCACATTCCATCTGCATGATATATATCCAAAAAAGAAATAGGAATCTTATATTTTTTAATAAAATTTTCTATATATGCCTTCATGCTTAGATATCCATGATGATACCTTCTTTGAACTTGTATGGTTACTCTAGATTTTGACTTTTTTAATGAGTTTTTTAAACAATTAAAATCCTCAAATATTTGTTTTGCGCTTGATAAATTATTACAGCAGTCAATTGGAGCCGTTAGCGGTTTATCAATTAGTATGTCATCCACATTATTATTAATAGCCCACTGGAGATATGCTTTATGTGCTTTTGGTTCTGTAGAAATAATTATCTTATTAACCAATCCCTTTTTTTGAGTTCTTTTAATTTTGATAATGTCTCAGTGCATAAATGTTTATTATTTCTATATTTATTATTCAGAAATAAGGTTTCGTCAATTTTTAATTTAGATCTTTTCAGATATTCATTAATAATCTGAAATTGATCTTCTAGATCAATTAATAATGAAATATTAAGTTTTTTTTGTTTATAATATTTTTCCAAAAGAGGATAGTAGATTCTTCTTGTGTGTGGTCCTAGTCCAATAATAACGATATTTATTTTTTTCATTATTTTATATAGATAATTAACATTTAAATATATAATCTAATGAAAGATTTGTCAATAGCAATAAGTAACAATGTCCCTCCCATATGATAATGTCATACTATTCCCCGATAGAAATGTCATACCT
>CAYPQL010000024.1:0-22762 GCA_964412905.1 uncultured Candidatus Saccharibacteria bacterium | reverse complement strand
GAAAAGTTTAAAAACAGTTCGTCGCCGAAGCGGAAAAAGAACAGGAGATTAAGGATGGAATTTGTGCCGTTTCAAACAATCTATAAAGAAGTTGAAAGATTAGCGACTGGAAAAAATCCCGCGATATGGGATTTTACAGCGTTGAGTATGCGCGGCGAAAAGGCGAACATCCAACGCAAGAAAATTTTAATCCGAATTTCTTTTTGAAAATCGGCAGTAATATTGTTGTCTTTGAAATAAAATATCCTTATTTATATCATTATGAAACAAAAAAAAGAAAAGAAAATTCTGGTGGAGCTGGTTGTATGTTCTGCGTGTAGTGGGAATAAGATTTTGGAAAATGGAGCTGAATGCAAGACCTGCCATGGTATGGGCGTTTTTTTGCATGTCGGCAAAGGCGGAATGTATTATTGGGGAGAAAGGCTTTCCGGATTTTCGCCGATTTTGCGCTCGTTTTTACTTTTGATCCCGAGGCTAATTTTCTTCCTCGCGTATGTTTTAACGGCGATCACATTCGGGTATGCCGTTTATTTTGTGATTTCCAATAATCCCGATTTTTTCAGTTTATTGGAAAAAGACATTTCCAATTCGCGGACGGAAGCGGGAATGTTTATGTTTATTTTTACAGCCGCATACAAATCCGCAATTCACTTCCTGGGCGCCGTTTTGGTTTTAATGGAAGAAAGGGGGAGCGGCCCGCTGATGTTTTGGGCGGCGGTTTCCGGAATGATATATTTTTATTATAACCGAAAAACCAAAAACGCTTCCAGAAAAGAGATTGATCCGCTATCCAAAGAATTTGAAATTTTCTATAACAGAAAAGCGCCGGAGCCGGAAAAAGCGGTTGACATCAGCAAATACGCCGCGCCTCTCGCCATGGAAATCCTGAACAAAACTCTTGATTTGGCGCATAGCCTCGGCCAAGCCCCGTCGCCGTATCATTTGGCAAAAGTTCTCGCGCAAGATCCCCATATATCCATTTTGCTGAAAAGGCTTGAAGTTGATTTGAAAAAATTCAGCGCGGATATGGATGGCTTTATAAATAATCTGCCTAAAAATGATTATTATAATCAAGACGGAATTTTAAACGGAACGGTTTTAAATCCCGAGCTGGAAAAAATAATAATCAAAGCTTTTTATGAAACAATTATAAGCGGACTTTCTGAGATTGAAGCCGAGAGTTTATTCCTAGCCTTGGTTAGCGATGAGTCTCTGGAGAAATATTTTAAAGACATAAATATAGAAATTGAAGACGCGAGAAATACTGTGCTGTGGGTTAAAAATTGGTCGCAGGCGAGAATAAGATTCGGCAGGCCGAGAAAAATTCAGCATTCCGTGATGAACAGAGCGTGGACGGCAAGAGTCACTCCGGAGTTGGACAGATTCAGTTATGACTTGACGGATCAAGCGCGCGCGGGGCTTATCGGATATGTGGTTGACAGAAAAGCGGAGCTTGATAACTTGATGAGAATTTTGGAAAGAACGAGCAAGAATAACGCGCTTTTGATCGGGGAAGAGGGAAGCGGGAGAAAAACCATTGTCAAAGAACTTGCCAGAAGAATGGTCAAAGATCAGGTTTTGCCGACTTTGCAAGATAAGCGGCTAGTCGTTCTTGATCTCGGATCCATCGTGGCGGGCGCGAGAGCGGGAGGGGATTTGGAATTGCGAATCAGAAAAATGCTGGAAGATATGGGGAAAAGCGGAAACGTGATTTTATTTATTCCGGAAATACATAATATGGCGGCGGCGGGGAGCGGGGAAGGATTTGACGCTTCAAAAATTTTATCTCCCATTCTCTCGCAAGGGATATTCCAAGTGATCGGCGCGACGGATTATCGAAATTATCATAGATACATTGAGCCAAGATCCGACTTTGCCAATAATTTTGATTTGATAAAAGTGGAAGAATTGGACGAGGAAAAAACGATACAAATTTTGGCGGCGCAGGCGAAAATCATAGAAGCCAGAGAAGGAATCGTGATGACTTATAAAGCGATCAAAAAAACGGTTGAACTTTCCAAGAAATATATAACAAACAGAATTTTGCCGGGAAAAGCGATTGATCTTTTGAGCGAAACCGCGGTGGAAGTCCGGAGAAAAGGGCATGGCTCCGTTTTGCGCGACACGGATGTTATGGAAGTCATTACCGAGAAAACAGGAATACCTCTTACGGATGTAAGCGCCAGCGAGGCGGAAAAACTTTTGAATTTGGAAGAAAGGATGCATCAAAGAGTCGTGGGGCAGAAAGAAGCGGTGAAAGCGGTCGCTTCCGCCATAAGAAGAGTGAGGGTGGGAATGAAGCATGACAACAGGCCTATCGGGACATTTTTGTTTTTAGGCCCCACGGGAGTCGGGAAAACGGAACTTGCCAAAGCGCTGGCGGAGGCGTATTATGGCGATGAAACGGCAATGATCAGAATTGATATGAGCGAATATCAGACGGTAGGAAGCATTGAAAAACTGATCGGATCATCCACTGATTTAGACGAATCAAGCTCCGGAGGAATTCTCACGGAAGCCGTAAAAAGAAGGCCGTTTTCCTTGATTCTTTTGGATGAGCTTGAGAAAGCGAACAAAAATGTCTTGAATTTATTTCTGCAAGTTTTTGACGACGGGCGGCTCACCGACAATCTGGGCAGAACGGTTGATTTCACGAATACGATAATAATAGCCACTTCCAACGCCGGCTCAAAAGTGATCAGCAAAATAATAGTGAGCGAGAAAGAAAATAACGAAAGAATTCTCCAATTGCTTGAGCCGTATCTTCTGCAAAGTTTCGCGCCGGAATTTCTTAATCGCTTTACGGCGAGGATTGTTTTCAAGTCTTTATCTCCGAAAGATGTCCTGGCGATCGCCAAGCTTCAAATAAATAATCTGGCAAAGAGAATGGACAAAGCGCAGGGAATTCAAATTAAAATTTCCAACGGAGCTTTAGAGCTGGTGACTAAAATAGGATACAGTCCCGAATATGGAGCGCGATTTTTGCAAAGAACAATCCAAGAGCGCGTGGAAAATTTAATCGCCACGAAATTTTTGAAAGGGGAAATCAAGAGAGGGGATGTGTTTGAAATAAAGGAGGGGGATATATAATTTTGAAATTGTTTATTAACGGATTAAAGAATTAACGAATTCAATCCGTTAATCCGTTAATCCGTTAATTTTTTAATAATAGATATATGCTTAGATTAAAAAAAGAGGGAGAGGGATTTTTTGAAGTAATCTTAAACATCTTTATGCCGCTCTGGCTGCCTATTCGCGCTATCCAGATTATGATCAAGGAGATAAGAGAAGAGAGGAGAAGAAAAAGGGAAAGTGAGGAGAAATAGGAGTTGGTAATTGGAATAGAACTCTTAATGTTGGTAATTTTTTTATTTTAAATTGTAGGAATTTCAATAGCATCTCAGGAGCCTAGCCCCGAAGCTTCGGAGCTAGGCTCCTGAAATGCGCGAAATCTAATTCATTATTTTAAAACAACTAAAACCAAAACCTATGCAAAAACAAAAAGAATCTTTGTCAGCTTCAATGGCGAAATTGATTATGGTTTTAAGTTTGATTGTGGGCATCGGATCAATAATCGGAGTATTGGGGTATTATTTAACAAAGCAAAACTTTATTATTTCTCCAGCGCCAATAACAATTTCTGCGATTGAAATTTCTGTGGATAAAAAATCTATTTTGAATGCGGAAACAGGAGAAGTTATTTTCACGATTGATGACGCGAACAGATATTTGAAAGATTCGGGATATTTGTATAATCCCGATACTTTTCAAAATACAAATGCGAAATATGCGGGGGATTGTTTTTTGGATGCTAGCTTATCAAACAATAAAAATAAAATAGTTTTCTCTAGTGGATGTTTGGCGGGTGATTTGCCACAGACGTGGATGGGGATTTATAATTCTCCTATTTTATGTCCGCATATGCCTAACATTGATTGTGCGCCAAATCCTCCACCATTTAAATTTCTTATCGCTGGCTCTGGCAGAAATTTTGTTTGGTCAGCGGACGATAAAACCATTACTTACGAAGCGGAGCTGGGTTTGTCGGGAATGACGGAAACAAGAACGATTGACGCGGGGACGGGGGAGGTGTTGGAGAGGAAAAATAATACAGAGATAGAAAATTCGGAGACAAAAGATTGGCAAACTTACAGGAATGAGAAATATGGGTTTGAGGTGAAATATCCGGAAGATTGGCATGAAAAAGAAAGTCCATATGATGATACTGGTGTTTTATTTTTAAACACCGACAAAGAAATTATAATCGGCGGAGCGGCGCCAGATGATTTTTATTCAGCTGACGGTAAAGAGATAAATCCAAAATATTCAAATGATTGGATGGGAATTCAAATAGATGCATATTTCAAGCCAGTTAATTTTAGTTGGGATAATTGGATAAAGAATAATAATTTCCCTATAGAAAAATATGAAAGTTATAATTATGAAGGATTAGAAGGAATAAAAGTTACGGAATTAAACGGTTTGTTTTACGGAGAACCCAATGTTTTTATAGAAGGAAAAAAAATATACAATATAAGATTGTATAACGATTATCCTTATAACACAGAACGCGATGCAAAAAGAGACGATTTAGCTTTAAATTATTTCAATCAGATCCTCTCCACTTTCAAATTCACAGAATCAAATTAATTCTGGAAAAAACCAAATGAACAAATTGAAAATAAAAAAATTTCTGTCTGAAATTATAGCGATTGATACTTCCAATCCTCAGGGGAATGAGAGCAAGGTCGCTGATTTTTTGGCGGGGTTTTTGAAAGATAGGGCGCGAAAAGTGGAATTGATCGGCAGGGATAAAAGAAAAAATATTATTGCGTTTTTTGGCAATCTAAGGAGCAAAAATATTTTGCTTTTTAACGGACATTTGGACGCGGTTCCTTTTGATAAAAATGAATGGTAAGCCAATCCGCTGAAACTAATTGAAAAAAACGGGTGTTATTATGGCCGCGGAACGGCTGATATGAAAGGAGGAATCGCGGCAAGCATTTTTGCGATTTTGGACGCGGAAGAATTCGGATATTTGAAAAACAAGCAAGTGATTTTTGCGGGATCTGCCGACGAGGAAACGGGAGCGGGCAGCGAGTTCGGAAGCAAGTTGATCGCTGAATATCTTGTCAAAAATAAAATTAAAGTCAAAGGAGCTTTAATTCCAGAGCCGAGCAGCCGTAAAAAATATCTTAAAATAAACTTAGGGCATCGCGGTCTGGTTTGGCTGAAAGCAAAAAGTTTCGGGAAAGCGGGACGCGCGGGGCTTTTGCGGAAAGAAAATAACGCTATTTTGAAAATGCAAAAATTTACTCAAGAAATATACGGCCTATTTCCCAAAGAGCCTAAAAAGATCAAGGAAATTCCGCAAAGTTCCGTAAGAGTCGCTTTTATAAACAGCGGAAACAGCGAGTATTATAATATAATTCCAAAGACATGCGAAGCGAATTTTGATGTTCGGGTTTCGCCTTATGAGAATAATATTAAAATAATAAATAAGATAACAAAAATTGCCGATAAGCTTGAGGTAAAAATAGAAATTATCAAAAACACTTTTTCAAGCAGAATTTCAAGAAGTGAAAAAATAGTTAAAGTTTTTGAAAATGTTTTAAAATTAAGAAAACAGAAATATAAACTCGGCTTTGCTTCTCCGGCATGCGACGCGCATTGGTATATAAATGCCGGTATTTCGACAATAAATGGCGCCGGCCCAATCGGAGAAAATGCCCACGCGCCGGATGAATATATTTTAGCCGAAAGCCTTTATGACAGAATTGATTTATTCACCGAGCTGATCAGGGAGTTTTAATTATTTTGATATCCCAATTTGGGATATCAAAATAGAATTTATTGAACGGAATTAGATTATAAAAAACAATCATTAAATAACTTTTATGATTATGTCTAAAAATAATAAAATCAGCATAGTGCCGGCTGAGCGGATTGAAACCAAGATATTTTTTATCAGAGGCAAAAAAGTAATGATGGATAGGGATCTGGCTGAGCTTTATGGAGTGGAGACAAAAATGCTTAATCGCGCCGTAAGGCGGAACATAGATCGTTTTCCCGATGATTTTATGTTTCAATTGAATAAGCAAGAGGCGGAAAACTTGAAGTTCCAATTTGGCGCTTCAAGTTGGGGCGGAGCAAGAAGATCGCCTTTAGTATTCACCGAACAAGGAGTTGCTATGCTTTCGGGAGTATTGAATAGCAAGCGAGCGATACAGGTGAATATTCAAATTATGAGAACTTTTACTAAAATGCGGGAAATGATTATAAGTAATAAGATGTTAAGGGAAAGAATCGAGGAAATGGAGAAAAAATATAATAAATACTTCAGAGTAATTTTTGAAACCATAAAAAGCCTTTCGGAAGATAAAGAAGCGGAAATTGGCTCATCCAGAAAAATCGGATTTAAAGATGGAAACAAATAGAATCTTAATCAACCTAACAATTAACAAAAAAATCTATGGGCAGGAAACAAAAACTTAAATTGGAGAGAAGAATTGAGGAGAAAGAAGAAGCTATCATAAAAAAAGAAAAAAGAAAAAAGATGATAATAAAAATTATCCTAACGGTGATTTTGGTATTCGCGCTTTTTCAGGTAAATATTGCTATGAAAAATAATAAAAACACGGAAAATAATTCGCAGGAAAAAGTAGTCAGCGATGAATCACAAGAAGGCTCCGCGCAGAATATGGAGCCAACGGAGAGCGTAGAATTAACAGGCGAGGAGGATAATTCCACGCAGGAAAATATAGACAATGAAGAAGTTAAACAAGAAAATAAAATCGTGATGATTGAAACGAATAAGGGGAATGTAAAACTAGAGCTATTTACAAATGACGCGTCGAAGACGGTGGAGAATTTTGTGAAACTGGCGAGCGGGGGTTTTTATGATGGAATAAAATTTCACAGGGTAATGCCTGAATTTATGATTCAAGGAGGAGATCCTATTTCGAAAGGAGAGCATGGAAAGGATTTTATATATTATGGCGAGGAAAATCCGAATAACTTGCCTGTAGCTGGAACCGGCGGTCCGGGATATTCTTTTGAGGATGAAATAAATTTTCATAAAGTTGATGTCGGATCTTTGGCGATGGCAAATTCCGGTCCGAATACAAATGGCAGTCAGTTTTTTATTGTTACTGAAAAAGCGCAGCCGCATCTTGATGGCTTGCATACTGTTTTCGGAAAAGTGATTGAAGGGATGGAGGTGGTTAGAAATATAAAACAAGGAGATATGATGAATAAGATTTATGTTATAGAAACGGGTATTAACGGATTAAAGAATTAACGAATTAACGGATTGTTAAATTGTTAAATTGTTAAAATGATTGATTTATTTGTGGCGGCTTGGGTTGTTATGTTTTTGTCAGCGTTGGCAATTGTTGCCTATGGCTTTCCGGCGATGCTGGCGGTGGGACCGATTCCGGCGCATAAAAAGGGAATAGCCAAAGCTTTGGAGCTTGCCGAGATTAAGCCCGGTGAAAAATTTTATGATCTCGGATGCGGAGACGGGCGGGTTTTGGTTGAAGCGGTAAAAAAATATAATTGCCGAGGCGTTGGGTACGAACTTATGCTGCCATATCTTCTTTTAGCGAAAGTGCGAGCGAAACTTTCTGGAGAAGGAGATAAAATAGACTTGAGGCTTAAAAACATCTTTCAGTCTGACATAGAAAATGCGGATGTTATTTTTTGCTTTCTGTCTCCCGGCTTGATGCAAAAAATGAGCAAATATCTTAAAACAAAAAAATTCAAAAAAGGAGCTAGAATGATCTCATACGCTTTCCGCATAAACGATATGGAGCCAGCGCAAAAAATAAATCAGAGCAAGGAGAATTGGAATATATACCTTTATAAAATTTAAAAATAAAAAATCAAAATGGAAAATGACAATGCAAAACTTAAAATTATCAATTTACAATTTTCAATAAATTTATTTTCAAACAAAAGTTTAGAAATTTTGCAGCTGCTCAGCCGCTCTAAAAAACCGCTTGCCCTGAAAATCTGTCATTTCGAGCGATTAGCGAGAAATCCATGAATTTTAGATATTTCTCCATATGTAGATTTCTCGCGAGGCGCTCGAAATGACACTTTCTTAAAGGAGGGCGAGTAATTACAATAATTTTTGCATTTTAAATTGTCATTTTGATTTTTGATATTTCCATTTTAAATTTATTACATGCCTGACAAAAATTACATTTATGCCGTTTCCGCTTTGGTGGGGGCGACGATCGGCGCGGGAATTTTCGGGCTTCCTTATGCCGCCGCGAAATCCGGTTTTATTCCGGCCGCGGCGCTTCTCGCGGTTCTTGGCGCAATTACCATTATCACCAATCTTATGTTTGCGGAGGTGACGCTTCGGACGAAGAAAAAGGGCAGAATAGTCCTTTACTGCCAAAAATATATCGGCAAATCGGGAAAAACAATATCTATGTTCATAGCTCTTTTTTCTCTATATTCCAGTATGCTGGCCTATATAATTATTGGAGGAATATTTTTGAATTCCATATTTTCCAAAGCATTCGGGGGCGATGAATTTTTTTACAGTTCAATTGTTTTTGTTTTCGTCACTGCCGGAATTTACGCCGGATTAAAACTTATCAATGTCATAGAGTTGGCGATGGTTATCCTGCTTTTCGCGGCTATATTTGGAATTATGTTTAAAGGAATCTATTTTGTTGATGTTAATAATTTATTAACTTATGACATTTCCCAATCCTTTTTTCCTTTCGGCGTAATCCTTTTTTCCATGGGAGCTCTTTCCGTGATTCCCGAGTTTGAACACATTATCAGAAAGAAACAAAAGAGAATAAAAAGCGCCATAGTCTGGGGCACTTCAATTCCGATTGTCATATATTTATTGTTTATGGCGGTGGTTGTCGGGGTCACGGGGCAGAACACGACAAGCGACGCTTTGTCCGGATTGAATATCGCTATTGGAGACGGAGTCGTGACGCTTGGCCTCGTTTTCGGAATCATCGCCATTATAACTTCGTATTTGATAATAGGAATTAATTTGAAAGAAATATTCTGGTATGATTACGGCATAAGCGAGAAAAAATCATGGGCGCTTGCTTGCTTTGTTCCATTCATTATTTTTGCCCTTGGCCTGCGCAATTTTATAACTGTCGTCAGTTTTGCGGGAAGCGTGGCGGGAGGACTCACCGGAATTCTCGTGGTCATCTTATTTTACGCGGCGAAAAAAAAGGGAGACACAAAACCGTCTTTTGAAATAAAAATTCCTTTACTGCTGTCATCTTTTGTAATTTTAATATATCTTTTAGGCATTGTTTATCAGTTTGTTTATCAAGGAGGATAGGATTAAGCCGTCGCATTTTTGGAATTAATAGATGCTATCTTTTGTCGCATTTTGTAATTTAAGATAACTTTGAAATAAATTCAAAATCTAAATTGTATTAAAAGTAGTGGTGTTATAAATGCATAAACGCAATTATGAAATCGCCTGAATTGTCTGATGAACAACTTATCAAGATAATAAGAGAAAAAGATCGGGAACTATACGGCGAAATTATTAAACGATATCAAACTAAACTTTCTCATTATCTTCGTAAATTTATTTGCAACATTGACGAGCTTGAAGACATTCTTCAGGATGTTTTTATTAAGGCATATAAAAATCTTTATAGTTTCAACACAAAGAAAAAATTTTCTTCTTGGATATACAGAATCGCCCATAATGAAGCTGTGAATTATCTCAAAAAAAATTCCAAAATACAAATTTCCATGGATGAAGTTGAATATAAGATAGTGGATGAAAAGATAGATATTAACGGCCATATTGATAAAGTTTTTCTAAAGAAAGAAATAGGCAAATATTTGGAAAGCATCAAGCTTAAATATAGAGAACCGCTCATCTTATTTTATTTTGAACAAAAATCCTATGAAGAAATTAGCGATATATTGCGTGTTCCAATAAGCACAGTTGGAACTTTAATTTCTAGGGGCAAAAAAATGATTAAAGAGAAATTAGAAAAAGAAAGCATATGAACGACAAAACAACTCTAAAATTAGAAGATAAGATAATGTCCAAGATCAAAAACGGGCAAGTTAAGACGCGCTCAAAATATTTTTTTCTGGCGGAAAAATTTGGGCTGGGAAGCGTTTTTACGCTTAGTATTGTTTTGGCTGCGTTATTTTTTAATTTAATTTTTTTCTATCTTAAAACAACTGACAATTTAAAATATCTAAGTTTTGGAAGCGATGGAATATACGCTTTTCTAGAATCATTCCCATATTTATTGGTTATTGCTTTTATATTATTAATATTTTTGGCTGATTATCTTCTAGCTAAAGCCGATTTTTCATACAAAAAACCTTTCAGATATTTTGTGGCGAGCTTAATCATGTTTGTTGTAGCAATAGGAGGAGTGTTGGCCTGCACAGAGATCTCAGAAAAAATAGAAGAGCAGGCGTTTAGCGATTTGTCTCCGGGTCATATTTTCAAACCATTTTTGAGAAGAGGAATAGAGGCGAGAAACAGCGGAGTGGCTGGAAAAATATCCGAGATCGGCGAAAATTATTTAATCATAGAAACTCCGATTAGAGCGCAAAATGTTGATACTGGAAATCTAGAAGCTTTAAACGGCCAGCAATTTATGATAGAACAGTTTATTATGGTTATTGGCGAAAGAAAAGGAGATGTTTTCGTGGCGCGCAGAATACGAATTGTCGATGAAGAAAAAATGCCAATGATTAAGAGAGGAATTCAAAGAAGATTTAAGATAGACGCGGATAGTTTAAACTCTATGCCGGTAAAAATAAAACTTTTGCCTTATAATGGTGAGGATAAAGAATGTCTGGATGACGATTGTGTCGAAATAAACAAATCTCTCGAAAAATGTTTTGATGATTGTGGAGAGGATGAATGATTATCTTATAAAAAAATAAAAACCCTTTCTTATGTTAAGGGTTTTTATTTTGAAATAAAAAACAGATTGGCGCTGTATTATATATTAGAAAAGGTCGATAACAGCTTAATTATTAACTAACAAGATAAAGCGTAATTAATCAATAACAGCATTTTATATGAAGAAAAAAATATTATTATCATCACTAGCTGTAATCGGTTTTGCGGGTCTGGCGGGAATAAGCCTTGCTTCCGCTCATGGCGGATTCGGCTGGCTAGGCGGTAGCTTTGATCCGGAGAAATTTGCAGAGGGACAGCAAACGATGTTTGAGCATCAATCGGAAATGCTCGGCATTGATGTGAATAAAATAAAAGATTATTGGGCGGAAGGAAAAAGTTTCAAAGAAATAGCGGTGGCGGAGAATATTACGAGCGAACAGCTTCAAGAAAAAATGAAACAAGCGAGAGAGGAAGATATGAAAACGCAATTGCAAACCTTGGTTGATAAAGGTATAATCACTCAAGAGCAGGCGGATGCTCGTTTGAAGGTTATGGAAGAGAAAATAGTTAATGGCGGACGGAAGCATGGAATGATGGGCGGTTTTATGATGGACAGCAGGCATGGCAGATACTAAATTAACGGCCTTAAAAATACTTCAAATAATTTATCATTAACAAAGTTTTTTAAGGAATTATGGGACTCTTTGTTCCGCATCCAACCTCCTTTGCGGAACAAAGGTCTTGTAATTTCTTTATTTAATTTATTATTAAAGAATTTTGAAATATTGTTTGCGCTTTACTTCTTGCTGAAAAATTAATCCATAAAAAAATGAAAAAAATGTTTAATTTAAACTTTATAAAAAAACATAAAGTTTTTTGTGGTATATCATTAATAATTCTTCTTGCTGTCGGATATTATGCGTATGGAAAAATGAATAATAAGGAGGGCGAGATTAAATATACAACCGCCACAGTTCAAAAAGGTTCAGTTGTTTCTACAATTTCAGGAAGCGGACAAGTAGCGGTTTTAAACCAAATTGATATAAAACCAAAAGTGTCGGGAGATATTATTGAAATTAATTTAGCTGTCGGACAGGAAGTTAAAGAGGGCGATTTAATCGCCAAGATTGATGATAGTAATGCCAAGAAAGCTGTGCGAGACGCCGAAATTGCTTTAGAAACTGCCAAAATTGATCTTAGTAAATTGATATCGCCAGCGGAAGAAATTGATCTTTTTCGAGCGGAAAACGATCTTTTAACGGCAAAAACAAAACTAGAAACTCTAATCAATCCGAATGAAGAAGATTTATATCAGGCACAAACTACTTTAATTTCAGCTCAAGACAGCCTTCTAAAATTAAAAAACAGCCAAACGACAGCATATAATAACGCGCTAGAATCAAAACAAAGTTCTGAGGATGAATTAGAAAAAACTTATGAAGATTCATTTAATACGATTTCTGATATATTTTTAGAAATACCGACAACTATAACTGCATTAAGCGACGTTCTCTATAGTGAAGAAATTTCAGAAAGCGATATTACTTCCGGAAATCTTACTTGGAACAAAAGCGCTTTACTGAATAATATCGGATATAATGATCGAGATAAGCTGGAAGTATTTATCACTAGCGCGGAAAATGATTATAAGCTTGCCAGAGAAAGATTTGACGCTAACTTAATTAATTATAAAAATACTAACAGATATTCAGAAAAAGTTGTGATTGAAGAGCTTACTGATGAAACTCTGGAAACTTTGCGAGCGATATCAGATACTGTTAAAAGTGAAATCAATATGCTTGATTATTGGGTTGATTATAGATCGCAAAGAGATTTAAAAATTTTTACGCAAGTGACAAATTATCAAACAGATTTAAAATCTTACACTTCAAAAATCAATAGTAATTTATCAAGCGCCCTCTCGGCTACTGCAAATATTAATGACGGTAAAAAAAGCATTATAACGGCTCAGGACAATATAAATAATTTAGAACAGGAACAGCCGCTTGATCTGGCGTCCTTTGAAAGAGCTGTAGAAGAGGAGGAAAAAGCTCTTGAAAAATTGAAAAATCCGGAACAAAGCGACATTAATGCGGCGCAAATTTTGGTAAAAGAAAAAGAATTGGCGCTAGAAACTTTGAAAGCAGGCGCGGACAGTTTGGATATTAGAACAAAAAGAAATGTTGTGGCGCAAAAGCAAGACGCGCTTTCACAAGCTAAAGAAGATGTCGCCAATCATAACATCTATGCTCCCTACGACGCGATCGTGGCGGTGGCGGACATAAAAAAAGGAGATTCTGTTTCATCTAGCTCTTCTTTGGCAACTTTGATTACGAAACAAAAAATAGCAGAGATAACTTTGAATGAAGTTGATGTTTCAAAATTAAAGAAAGGTCAGAAAGCGATTGTTAAATTTGATTCGATTGAAAACTTTGAAATTACAGGCGAGGTTGCGGAAATTGATGTGATTGGAAATGTTTCTCAGGGAGTCGTCACTTATGATGTCAAAATTATTTTTGACACGCAAGACGAAAGGATAAAGCCGGGGATGAGCATTTCAGTTTCAATTATTATAGATAAAAAGCTTGATGTTTTGGTGGTTGCCAATGCAGCTGTAAAAACTTCAGGAACAAATCAATATATTGAAATGCCAGATGAGAAAATCGATTTAGCGCTAAGTGAAAACAAAAATGGAATTGTTTTGAAATCTCCTCTTAAACAAATTCAAATCCAAACAGGGCTTTTTGATGACACTAATACGGAAATTGTCAGCGGCCTGAATGAAGGGGATATAATTATTACAAAAAAGATAAATCCAGCTACAGCCACAACTGCAAATCAAATCCAAACTCAGCAAGGGCAAAGCTTGTTTCAAGTTCCCGGATCGGGCGCTAATGTAAATAATATGAGAAATATGCGATAACATAATCATTATGATTGAGTGTAAAAATTTAACAAAAGTGTATAAAAACGGAGACAATGAAACCGTCGTTTTGAAAGGCGTTTCTTTGAAAATCGAGGACGGTGAATTTGTGGCAATCGTGGGACCTTCTGGATCTGGCAAATCAACTTTAATGCATATCATCGGAGCTTTAGATGTGCCGACGAGCGGAGAATATTTTTTAGACGGCAATGACGTGACAAAGCTTTCTGATGATGAGTTAGCTGAGATTAGAAAAAGCAAAATAGGTTTTGTTTTCCAATCATTTAATTTATTGAAAAGATCCACTGTCATTAGAAATGTTATGCTCCCTTTGATTTATACAAAAATTGAAAAAGAAAAGAGAGAGGAAATTGTCATCAAGGCATTGAAAAGTGTTGGTCTGGAAGAGTCGCGTTTTTCCAATCTTTCCAACCAGCTTTCTGGCGGTCAAATGCAAAGAGTCGCAATTGCCCGGGCATTAGTTAATAATCCTTCTTTGATTCTTGCAGACGAACCGACGGGAAATTTGGATACGAAAACTGGAGAAATCGTTATGAAAACTTTTGACGATTTGAACAAAAAACATCATCATACCATCGTTTTGATTACGCACGAACAGGAAATCGCGGAACACGCTGATCGCATAATTCATATTCGAGATGGCGTGATTGTCAAAGATTATAAAAATGAAAATAAAAGAATAATAAAAACTTTATGAGAATCGGAGATCTTTTTGAAGAAACATATTTTGCCTTAATGTCCAACAAGGCTCGTTCAGGATTGACAATCTTGGGAATTATAATAGGAGTGGGCTCGGTTATCGCGATGATTGCCATCGGACAGGGCTCGCAAAGCACAATTGAATCAAGCATTCAATCTTTGGGATCAAATTTAATCACTGTGAGTCCTGGCGCTCAAAGAAATGTTGGAGCCGGAGCGAATCAAGGACGAGGATCTGCGCAGACATTGACTCTTGATGATGCGAATGCAATCAGAGATGAGCTTGAATTTGTCAAAGATATCTCACCAGAACTTTCTGGCCGTTATCAAATTACTGCCAAAGGAACGAACACTAACACCTCGGTTATCGGCGCATCTCCGTCCTATTTGAATGTTAGAAATGTAGAGCTTGAAAATGGAGATTTTATAAGTGAGCAAAATTTGATTAGTCTTTCAAAGGTGGCAGTGCTTGGTCCGACAACCGCTATTGATCTTTTTGGTGAAGATGCGGAACCAATTGGACAATCAGTTAGAATTAACCGCATTGATTTTAAGGTTATTGGAGTGACAAAAACCAAGGGAGGGTCGGGATTTACAAATCAAGATGATATGATTTTCATTCCTATTTCAACGGCGCAGAAATTTTTAGCAGGAAGCGAGCGGGTAAGCAGCATCAGCATTCAAGCGGTTGATGAAAAATCAATGTCATTTCTGCAAGAAGAAGTCGCGAATTTATTATTAGTCCGCCATAATATTTCCGATCCTTTGATGGCTGATTTCACGGTTATGAATCAGACAGATATTGTTTCTGCCGCCTCGGCCGTGACAAATACTTTTACAATGCTTCTGGGTTCTGTCGCGGCAATTTCATTGCTGGTCGGCGGAATCGGCATTATGAATATGATGCTTACAAATGTAACCGAAAGAACGCGAGAGATCGGCCTTCGAAAATCAGTCGGCGCAACAAGAGGAGACATTAACATACAATTTTTAACTGAGGCGATTATTCTGACTTTTGTTGGCGGAATTCTGGGGGTTTTTATCGGCTGGCTGGTGTCGTTTGCGATGAGCCAGTTTGCGGGAGTCGCAACAGCTGTTTCTCTGTCTTCTGTCTTCTTGGCATTCGGCGTGTCAGCTTTGATTGGAATTGTTTTTGGTTATTATCCTGCAAAAAAAGCCTCCCAGCTGAGTCCGATTGAGGCGCTGAGATATGAATAGAAGTTTATAAAGTCAAAAGTCTATAAAGTTTATAAAGTATTTATTAATTCAATAACTTCAAACAATATGACAAAAAAAGTATTGCCGATTATTATCGCTTTTATTGTAATTGGCGGAGGGGCGTTTTATGGCGGGATAAAATATACTGAAAGCAAAACACCAAATGCAAGCGTGAACGGCGCAAATTTTCGTAATTTCCAAAATATGTCTCCCGAAGAAAGACAAAATTTAGCGGGACAGGCGGGCGCTAATCGAACCGACGCGAATAGGGGAGCCGGTTTTGGCGGAGTGAGCGGAGAGCTTCTTTCGAAAAATGAAGACAGTATCACCGTAAAATTAAATGACGGCGGATCGAAAATCGTATATTTTGTTAATACGACCAAAGTTTCAAAAACAATAGATGGTTCTATTGAAGATTTGCAAATTGGAGCAAATATAATGATTAATGGAGACGCGAATGAAGATGGAAGCGTGATTGCCAGAACAATTCAAATTCGTCCGGAAAATGTTGCGCCATAAAAACAAACAAAAACAAAAAAATAATAACACAAAGATAACCCATGTTTTTTTTCAAAAAAACTTTGTCATAAAGAATATTTTGATATATAATTCAAAAAGCTGAATAATCTTTTATTTAAGAAAAAAATGGATAGAAAAATATTTATAAATATCGCAAAATATTGGCTTCCAGTTTTTGCTTGGTGCGGGATTATATATTACTTATCTTCAATTCCAGAATTGAAATCTGATTTGCCGAACCAGCGGGATTTGGTTTTGCGGAAAATGGCGCATATGACGGAATACGGAATTCTGGCTTTTCTGTTTTTTCGCGCTATTTTTATAAATTTAAGTTTCAGAAGGTCAATCGCATACGCCGCGCTTTTTTCAATAACTTACGCTTTGACCGACGAATATCACCAGCTATTCGTCTTCGGAAGAAGCGGAAACTTGATCGATGTTTTTATTGACACCCTCGGAATATTTTTCGCAATATTTCTAATTTACAAGAAGAAGATAAAATGATAGTATAAAGTCATATAAACATATTAACAATTTAACATATTAACATTTTAGCTAGGCAAAAAATAAGCTTTTGTTAAAATGTTAAAATGTTAAAATGACCCTATGTTTTCATTTGAAAATCCATTATTAGTTATTGAAGTGGCGCGAATTTTCGCGGTTTTGGCGATATCGTTTATCGCGGCCATGTCTCTGACTCCGTTGCTTACCCATTTTCTTTATAAATACAAAATAGGAAAACAGATCAGAGCGGAAGGGGATACGCCCGTTTTTACGGCGCTTCACAAAAAAAAGGCCGGAACCCCGACAATGGGCGGGCTTTTGATTTGGATTGTCGTTCCAGCTTTAGCTATTTTGTTTTGGATAATATCATCTGTAATTGATAATCCCACAATAAATAGTATTAATTTTCTTGATCGCGCTCAAACATATTTGCCGTTGGGAATTCTAGTTTTAGCTGGAATGGTCGGGGCGGTGGATGATCTTATGGGCGTGTTTCGAATCGGTCCGAAAGGAGGCGGGCTGGGGATAAAAGAAAGAATACTCCTCTACACTTTTGTTGCGGTAGTCGGCGCTTTTTGGTTTTATTTCAAGCTTGGCTGGGATATGGTTCACATTCCCGGAGTCGGAGATTTTTCTATTGGCTTTTGGTATATCCCTCTTTTTATATTCGTTATCGTCGCCACATCGTTTTCTCTTAATGAAACGGACGGGCTGGACGGTTTGGCGGGCGGAGTTGTTTTGCCGGCGTTCGGAGTTTTCGGCGCGATCGCCTTTGCTCAAGGAAAAGTGGAGCTGGCAATGTTTTGCGCGGCAATAATCGGAGTTCTTCTCGCCTTTTTGTGGTTCAATGTCCATCCGGCAAGATTTATAATGGGCGACACCGGCTCAATGGCGCTTGGCGTAACTTTAGGCGTGGTCGCGATGCTCACGAATTCGTTTTTAATTTTGCCGTTTGTCGGTTTTATTTTAGTTATTGAATCTCTATCGGTAATAATTCAGCTGACAAGCAAAAAATTCAGGCATAAAAAAATATTTCTAAGCGCCCCGATCCACCACCACTTTGAAGCTCTCGGCTGGCCTGAATGCAAAGTGACAATGCGTTTTTGGATTATAGCCTGGGTAATGGCGGCAATCGGATTAGTTATCGGGTTGATGGGAATGGGGAAATAAATTTCATTACTAAATTACTAAATTGCTATTAACGCGAATCTCGTTTGGTAGAAAATAGCTTAATGCGCTATATATAGAGACATAAACATCTAACTTAATTTTATGACTCTATTGCGAAACATTAATGATCTGAATTTAATTATGAACTCATTGCGACTTGCCGCAAAAGTATCTTAGGTTGATTAAAAAATAAGCCAAGAGTTTTTTCCTCTGTAATTGGCGGATTTTCTGTCATATTGGATAACTAATCCTCTGTGAGCGTCTTCCCATCCGAATGTTCTTTCCACAGAAAAACGTCCGTCATATATTTTCTTGTTAAAATATCCGGGCCTGCCTTTTTTCGGTTTTGATTTATCTCTGTTTCTGATATTCTCGGGAATATTCGGCTTCGTTCCGAGATTCCATACAATTTTGCGGTTAAACTTTGAATCAAAGCCCATGTCCAGATTAAATATTTTGCCGCGAATATCCAAGTCAATTTCTTTAACAATTTTTCTGAAGTCAGCTAAACTGCATTTGAGCAGAGCGATATCATTTAAGTTTACCTCATGACATTCCACAGGAGAAATGATATTGCCGACGCTGTCCGTGATGCCGATAATTTTCTGTTCTTTTTGATGCTTATGGCCGGAATAGCCTATTTTATCGCCCCTTTTTTAGCCAGACTATTATTTCCGTCTCCGTTCAAGCATTTGAATTTAAGCTTGTTTTTATCTTTAAGATATCTGACGGTTTCAATAAAAGCTTTTTCAAAACTGCCGTTTCCGGACCATCGGTTGAACCATCGCCAAATGTTGGTATAATGAATTTCTTTTTGATTAGTTTCAGGATTGATTTTAATTGGAATCTTTTCCCATTGGCAGCCGGTATCAAGCTGGTATAGGATGTAATTAAAAATGGAATGAAGCTTTTCGGAATTGGGAATAATGCCCTTTTTAGGCAGCGATAGATAGGGCAGATAAAATTTTTCAAACTGTTCAACTAAAATCATAATAAGTTTTATATTCTTTTTTAAAAAGGGATTTTAATCCCTTGGCTTTTGCAAAATCTTTTTTTGCAATTACGAATAATGGCGGAAGGGGCGAGATTCGAACTCGCGGGAGCATTGCTGCTCCTCCGGTTTTCAAGACCGGTACATTCAACCGCTCTGCCACCCTTCCGTATTAACTTATAACCAATAACATTTTATCTTTAACTACCTAAATAAAATAGCATTAATTTTCGCGTTTGGCAAGCAAAAGGGCTTGTGATAGGGTATATACAATAAGCCAAAGAAATGAAACTCATCCTTAAAATAGTAGCGCTATTAATAATTATATTTGTTATAATTTTCGGCTGTGCTTTTATTTTGCGGACGAGCAATAACTTTTATATCGCCAATGATCATCAAGCAGATAATTTAGGAGAAAAAGTTTTTTCAGAAAAAAAAGAAGCGGGAGCGGGAATAGAAATAAAATCAGAAGCAGAAAGATTAAGAGAGGATGAAAAAGTGAAAATGATTGCCGTTGGAGACATAATGCTTTCCAGGGCGGTTGAGCAAAAAATGATAGAATATCAAGATTATAAATATCCATTTTTAAAAATAGCGGAAATTACAAGCGGGGCGGATCTTGTTTTTGGGAATTTGGAAACGGCTATAATTCCCGGCAGGATAATAAAAAGCGGAGAGATGGTTTTTCGGACGGACCCGAAATCGGCTGAAGGGCTGAAATTCGCGGGATTTAATGTTTTGAGTTTGGCGAATAATCATATTATGAATTTCAGCAAAGCCGGGCTGGAAAGCACGATCAAAATTTTAGACGAGAATAATATTTCTCATGTCGGCGCGGGTTTAAATAGTGAAGATATTTATAAGCCGGGAACAAAAAATATCAAGGGAACCAAGTTTGCTTTTTTCGCTTTCGCTTATAATTTTGATCAGCGCGAATCTTCAGGAGAAATTTATGGCGTAGCAAATATGGAAATTGAAAAAATGAAAGAGATTGTGGGAAAAGCCAAGCTGGAAAACGATATTGTGATCGTCTCTATGCACGCGGGAACCGAATACGCGGTCTCTCCAAATAAGCAGCAAAAAGAATTCGCCCGGAGCGCGATTGACGCCGGCGCGGATTTAATTATTGGCCACCATCCGCATACTGTCCAGACGGTTGAAAAATACAAGGGCAAATATATAATTTACAGCCTCGGGAATTTTGTTTTTGACCAGATGTGGTCTGATGAAACGAGGCTCGGCGCGATGGCGGAAATAATTTTTAAGGATAAAAAAATTGAGAGCGTAAGTTTCATTCCTATTAAAACTTTTGACTATTCCCAGCCGGATATTCTAGAAGGCGAGGAAAAGGAAATGATTTTGGAGAGGTTGAAGTTTTAGATTTTTAAGATTTATCTCTAAAAATGCTATCCCCATTGGCAGAATTTTTATTTCTGCTAGAAATAGACAGGGAATAAAAATCTGTTTTTTTATTTGTTCTTTGAAATTAAGGGCAAACAGAGGTTTTATTCTTGAAAAGAAAACAAAAGAGGAAAAATATGAAAAAAATAGCAGCAATATTAGCAGCTTTGCTGATGCTGTTGGCAGTAGTGCTAATGGTTTCGGCGGAACAGAATAGAGAACAAAACCGAGGAATAGGCGTTCAGGAAATAGGTGTGCAGGAATTGAACAATGAATTGAATAAAATTCAAAGTCCTAACTCTGATGGTGCTGGTATAAGTCCCAATAAAATGGCTGTTCAAACGACAAGCGCATCTGCGCGTGGAATGCAATTTTATCCTGCAGTTATTGCGTATAGCAGGACAGGAAACATCCGTGATGATATAGCCGAATATCGGATCGATCTAAAAGTAGGACCGGGGAATTATGACATTGTAAAAATAACAAGCTTTGTCAAAGAAAAATATCCATACCGCACTACAGCAACTAAAGTGCTGGATATGTCTCTCGGCCAATCTTTAAAGCCAAGCTTGTACAGAGAAAAAGCGATAGAAATGGCGAAAAGTTGTGATTGCGCTGTTTTTATAAATGGCAGGCGAGAAGATAATATTGATCTTAGTTTGGGATTAAACGATTCCGAAATAAATGCCATTATGGAAAAATGGAATAATAATAAATATTTGCTGGATTTATATTACGGAGTTGTAATCAGCAAAATTCAAACCGGTATTCTCGCCAGAAAAAACCCGAATGATATAAAAGTTACCGTTTGGGGACACAGTCTTGGAGCCAAAAACTGGGACGATTACGATAAAATGGATTATGACAAGAAGCCTTTTGGCGGCATAATTCAAAATATTGATGTGGATATGATTAAATGTTGGCAAAAATTCTCAGTGGAGGAGTCGCGCCGTATACGCCGCTGTTTGAGGACCTTGTGGTTTCAGGACAGCTTGCTGGAATCCCGGAATTCCAAACGAATGCTTCCAAAACTGACGCAAATATAACCAGCATCAATTTCAAAGGCGGAATGGATTATTATGGAGAGTATTCAGCAAGGCAAACAGCAGAAATCAAAAACTCCCTTATGGTTATTGCCATGTGGTATAATTTACCATGACATGCTAGCATAATTTTTGCCGAAAATCCAAAAGCAGATAAGTTCTGGAGGGACACAAGCAAATTAGTAAAAGAAACATAGATATATAATAAGCTGTACAGGAAGAGACGGAAACATCCTCTCTTCCAATTTTTTTATCCAAACGCGTTTTTATTTCACCATACTTTGTAATAATGTCCCGCCCGCCTTTACTATCTACCCTGAAAATGATAATATAGAGAAAGTAAAAGAATAACTTAATCTGTAACTACTTAGCTGCTCTAAAAAACATTTATCCTAGGAATCTGTCATTTCGAGCGATTAGCGAGAAATCTATAAGTTTTAGATATTTCTCCGTATACAGATTTCTCGCGAGGCGCTCGAAATGACAAAGAAGGTGAGTAGTTGCCTTAATCTAATTATCTAAAAATATGGCAAAAAAACAAAAACAATTAAAGCCGAAGAAATTGAAGAAGAAGAAAAAGAAGAAAACGGCTGAAGCTAAGGCAATAAATGAAAAAATAAAACCGGAAGAAAAAATAGAAGAAGGAAAAAAGACAGAGGACGAGAGCTCGTATTTCGCGAAATGGATCGCGCCGGAGCATATCAAGACGCAGGAAGATGTGATCATTTATTACGCGAGCGCTATCTTGTCCGTTTTTGCCATCATCTGGTTTTCTTTTCAGGGAAGTTTTATCGTTGTCGTTACATTTTCAATGCTGCTGGTCGTCATCGCGCTTCATATATATCAGCAGCCTCGGGACATTGAATTGAGAATTGACCTTGATGGCATCGCTTTCGGGGGCGCGTTTTATAAATATGCGAACATTGAATCATTTGAAGTCGCGGAAGGGGAATATTTTGATGTTTTGAAATTCAAATTGAGAAATTCCATTTTGCCGGTCAAGGAAATTCAAATCATAGATCAGAATCCCCGCTATATCCGCGCCGTGCTGGATAATTTTTTGCCGGAAGAAAAACAGCAGACGGCTCTGATCGGGTTCAAGAAAAAAAACGAGTTTGACGAATATTTTTCCGAAGAAGATTTTGATGATTATTTGAAGGAAAAAGAAAAATTAGAAAAATTAGAAAGAAGAGAGAAGGGGGAATGAAGATTAAATTTCTAATTTCTAATATTACGCTTTCGTAGTTCAACGGATAGAACGCGGGTTTGCGGAATCCGTGATGCAGGTTCGATTCCTGCCGAGAGCACATATAAGTTAGAAAGTTCATAAAGTTAGAAAGTTTATAAAGTCTATAAAGGTGGAAAGCTGTAACTCTAAAACAAGTTTAATCAATTTA
>CAYPQL010000023.1:12108-22832 GCA_964412905.1 uncultured Candidatus Saccharibacteria bacterium | reverse complement strand
TTCAGAAGCGCTTTGCGTTCGTGTTAAAAAATTAACTAAAACTCAAAACTATGATCAACAAAAAGTTTATTGAGGGGTTAAAAAAAGAGTATGAAAAAAGAGAGAGCGAGAGGAGGCAGATTATCGGCTTATCTGGAACTGCGCTGCATAATTCCAAGAGGATAATTTTTTCTTTACACAGGGGCGATGTTAAAATGGCGGAAAATAAGCTTGCCGAAACGGAAAAGATTTTGCGGGATTTGGAAAAAAAATTCGGGCGCAAGCGGATTTCGGAAGAAGGGTCGTATAGGGCCGGGGCGGAGGAATATGTGGAAGCGAAGATGTTTTACTTGGTTATAACGGGCAAAAAAATAGACAAAATCAAGGAAGTCAATTTGGACGCTGATATTTATCTGGGTGGAATTTGCGACTTGACTGGCGAACTGGCGCGCAAAGCGGTCAATGAAGCGGCGGACGGGAATTTCGGCGAAGTGAAAAAAATAAAAAAAACCATCAACGAAATTATGGCGGAGCTGATAGAATTTGATATGGTCGGCTATTTGCGGACTAAATATGACCAAGCCAAAAACAATTTGCGAAAAGCGGAGCAGATTAGTTATGAGATAAAAATAAGAGATTGAAAATAAATATTATATTGTTGCATTGTTTATATGTTTAAACATTTATATAATATGTTCCTCTCTTGCCAAAAAAATATTTTTATTATAAAATATAAGCATAGGAGATTACAAGATTTTATGTAAAAGAAATTTGTCGTCTTTATTTTTTTGATTTAATTTTTTTCGCTATCCGTAAGCGACATTATATAATGTCGCTTACGGATAGCGCTTGGCGTTGATAAACCTATTCTAAACATAACAAAAATGATAAAAGTTGATAATTTGGTGAAAAAATACGGAGAGATTGCCGCTTTGGACGGGGTTTCTTTTGAAATGAAAGAAGGCGAAGTAGTTGGAATTTTAGGTCCGAACGGGGCGGGAAAGACAACGCTTCTGCGTATATTGGTCGCTTTTCTTAAACCTAATTCCGGCAAAATTACAATTGACGGGCTTGATATAAACAACCCGTTGATGCAGCAAAAAATTAAAAGCAAAATCGGCTATCTTCCCGAGCACGCTCCTTTGTATGAAGATATGACCGTGACGGAATATTTGACTTTTGTCGGTAAGATGCAAGGAATTAAGTCCGATGATATTTATGAAAAGCTCGCCGAAGTGATTTCAAAATGCGGTCTGGAAGAAAAGAAAAACGCGGAGATTTCCATGCTGTCCAAGGGTTATCGCCAAAGAACGGGAATCGCGCAGGCGCTTATCCATAATCCCGAAATAGTAATTCTTGACGAGCCGACCACGGGACTGGATCCGAATCAAAGGATAGAGATAAGAGATTTGATCAAAGAGATAGGCAAATCAAAAACCGTGATTCTGTCCAGCCATGTTCTTCCCGAAGTGCAGTCCACTTGTTCGCGGGTTATAATTCTCAATAAAGGAAAAATTGTCGCCGACGGAACGCCGGAGGAACTGGAAAGCAAAGGAGGCAAGAATAAAGTTACCATTCATATTGAAGTTGAAAAAATTGAAAGCAATTTATTGCCGAGATTGAAAACTATTGCGGGCGTGGGCGATATTGAAATTATTGAAAATAGGATTATAATTATTTCTAACGCAGAAAATGATATCAGGAAAGACATTGCCAGAATTATCATTGAAGAAAACCACGGACTCTTGGAACTGACGCGAAAACAAATTGACCTGGAAGATGTGTTTATAGATTTGACGAGGGAGTAATAAATGTCATTCTGAATTTATTTCAGAATCTGTCTTGTTGACGGGTTTTGATTTTATATATTTCACAGGACTATACATTACAGAATTTTGTGTAAATGCAATATATATTATTTACGTCAAATCATAACTTGAAGCGTAGCAATTACACAGATGCTGAAATAAATTCAGCATGATAGGGGATTTATAATTTTAAATAACAAAACCCCAATGAGCAAAGCAATTACAATCGTGAAAAAAGAACTGAACTCGTATTTCAACTCTCCGCTCGGATATGTTGTTGTTTCGGTGTTTTTGGTGATTTCCGGGTGGCTTTTCATCCAGACATTTTTTATAATCGGGCAGGCGACGCTCCGCTCATTTTTCAATCTTCTGCCGATTTTGTTTATGTTTATCATCCCAGCGATCACGATGTCTTCTTGGGCGGAAGAAAAAAGAAGCGGGACGGTGGAGGTTTTGATGACTTTTCCCGTGTCCGCCGCGAAAGTAGTTTTGGCGAAATTTTTTTCCAGTTTTACATTTCTTTTGATTATGCTTATCCTAACACTGCCAATTCCAATGATGGTTTCAAATGTGGGAAGTCCGGACAAAGGTATAATTTTAGCGGGATATATTGGCGCGATTCTTTTAGGCTCGGCATATATCGCCATCGGGCTTTGGGTTTCTTCCATAACGAAAAATCAAATCATATCTTTCCTCGTTGCCATCGCGATTATTTTTGTTTTCTATATGATCGGCAATTCTTTAATTTTAGACGCAATGCCTTCTGCTGTCGCTAGCGTCGGAAAATTTTTGAGCTTCGGAACGCACTTTGATTCAATCCTTCGCGGAGTAATTTCCCTTTCCGATATTTTATATTATGTTTCTGTGATAGTGTTTTTTCTATTCCTAAACGCGAGAGTGGTGGGATTGAAGAAGTGGAAATAAAAAATCATTTTAGCATGCTAACATTTTAACAAAAAAATTGTCATTTCGAGCGTGTCGCGAGAAATCTAAAAATTATAGAAATATCTAGAGATTATAGATTTCTCGCTGATGCTCGAAATGACATTTTCCGGAAGAAGGATGCGTTAAGGGAATTTGGATGTAAGAGTTTGTCTAACCGTGAATCACAGACAACGCTGTTTGCGCGCGATGAAAAAATAAAAAACGCGGATAAAAAAAAGAAGGCAGAGCAATTTTAAGTTTATTAAAATTAATGCTCAAACCCTTCATTTATTAATATCTTTCTTTATATTCTTGCATTACTGCAAAAATATTAGAATCCGGATAAATCGTGATTGAAATCTCATCATTCCAAGTCACAGTAATATTCTTCTCTAACTTTTTTGCAAGATCAATGATCCTGCGAAAAGTTGGCTCCGGCATCGAACCAAGTAAAGGTTCGTATGTGATTATATCACTTTTTTCTTCTTTAATTTTCATTATTTTCCTCCATCTTTTCTTTTGTTAGCCAGATTCTGCAAACCGCTTTGTTTAAGCAATTTGTCTCATATGAGAAGCTAACACGCCATAATATCATAAATAAAAACTATGTCAACCCCATCACGAAAAAAAATCTTGAATTCATCCGTAAGCTCAATATTCATATTGCTGGCGTTTCTTGTGGCTATCAATTTTTTGGCGCTGCAGAATTCGGTGTATTTTGATTTGACGCAAGAAAAAATTTATACGACGAGCGAGGCGACGAAGGGTATTTTGAAGGATTTGCAAGGCGAGGTGAGCGTGAATTTTTATATTTCCAAAGATTTGCCTTCGGATTTGAATAATGCCAAAACACAGCTGGCGGATTTGATGAATCAATACCAAGATATAGCCGGATCAAAGTTGAAAGTTTCGTATAGCGAGCCGGAAAATACTCCGGAAAAAGTTCAAGAACTGGGAGAGAAGGGAATTCCGCAGATTCAATTTAATGTCATAGAGAAAGATAAGTATGAAGTGAAGCAAGGATTTTTCGGAGTAGAAATTACTTCTGGCAAAGACAGTGAATTAAAAAGAGAAGCCATTCCGATCATCCAAGCGATTGACAGCTGGGAATATGATTTTATTTCCGCCGTCTATTCGGTTTCCAGAGAACAAAAAGAAGTTCTCGCTTTTCTTGCGGGGCATGGCGAAAAAACCGTCCAGATCCCGGATTTGATAAAATCTTATGATGTTTTGAATGTTGAGATTGAAACGGAAGTAGAGAATAAAGGATTTTTTGTTTCCAATCCTACGGGCGAGGAAAAAAGCGAACAAGTTGAAAAGAATTTTGTGACTCCTGTGACTTTGGTTATCATCGCTCCGTCTGAAAAAATTACTGGCGAGGAAATCGCTGTGATTGATGAATCTATAACTAACGGCGGAAATGTCATTGTCGCTTCCGAAGCTGTGATTCCCGATCTTCAAAATAATTTGGAAGCGGGGATTGTTGACAATAATCTCAACGAATTCACGAAAAAATACGGCATTCAAATCAATTCGGATTTGGTTTATGACACCTCCAATTCCAATATAACTTATCAGCAGGGATTTTTCCCGGTGAGCAAAGCCTATCCTTTTTGGGTGAAGGCCTTGCGGGATAATTTTGAACAGCACCCTTCGCTTTCTGGCGTTCAATCTATTTTATTTCCATGGGTGTCTTCACTCGCGGTTTCCGAAAGCGAGAGTTATGGCGCGAAGCCTCTGATAAAATCAACCAATCAGGCGAAAACTATGGCGGAAAATTACAATCTTTTGCCTGACACTAAATTTTCTTTTGCGGGAGGATCTCAAAAAATCATCGCCGCTATTTCCGAGCCGAAAGACAAAGATTCAAAAAAAGGAATTTTGTTTGTCGCGGGCGATTCGGATTTCATTTCTCCCAACTTTTCCCAGCAAATTCCCGACAATAAAACTTTTTTTATGAATCTCATTGAGTCGGTTTCCAATTCAGTCAATCTGGCGTCCATTCGCTCCAAAAATATAATTGACCGCCCACTCAAGGATCTTGACGAGTCCAAGAAAAATTATTGGAAATTCTTCGCGATTTTCTCCGGCGCGATTCTGGTTGATGTTTATGGGGTGGCGAGGATTATGAGGAGGAGAAAGAGGAATAAATAGAAATTGAAAGTTTGTAAGGTTTATAAAGTTTATAAAATATTTGTTCGCTCCAGTCTCCTGACTGGAGCGTTTTGTGTTAGCGGAAGAGTTTTGAGAATTTCACAACAGGCTCCACTCAGGAGAGTGGAGCCAACTAGTTTCTAGTTTCTAATTTCCCAATTTCTAATTTCTGATAAATTCTTGACATTTGCGGGATTTGAGGTATGATGATAAGTCTTTGATAGAAAGACATTGTTGCTTTGACAATTTAGGAAATAATAAAAATAAATAAAAGGGAGATGAATATGATGAAAAGGATGAATATGATAAGAAAAGGAATTTTGATGGTTGTAGTTTTTTCCGCCATTACGGGAATTGTAATGGCGGAAAGCGGTAATGAACAGCCAGTTGCGAAGGCCACTTTTTCTCCGCAAGGATGTGTTGCTTGTGAATGCAAAACGATAACATTAGATGGTTCTCCATCAAACGATAAAGGCGGGCAGATTGTGAGTTATGATTGGTATTATTATGATGCTAATTCTAATTTCAAACTTGTTGCTACAGGAAAAATAGTTTCTTTGGGAAAAGAATTCTGCGATAATCCCGGAACTTATAGAATCAAACTTGTAGTGACGGACAACAGTAGAACGACTGATGACTACGAGTCTCAGTTCATCGTGAATAGCAATCCTGTCCCGATGATAAAAAAGATCACAAAGACAGAAAAAGATTTTTTTGTCTTTGGAGATGAAATTTCAATTTCTGTTGTTCTGGAGAGCTTAGGATGGAAAAAGGATTATGGCAAATTGAATTATGCGTGGTTTTTTGATCCAAGCGTATTTCAAGAAATCGGAAACGGCAAGTTTAGAGTAATTTCTCGCGAGGTTTTCCAAAATAACTACGAAATAGGAGTTGTGGTTTCAAACGCTTGCGGAGAGAAGAGTCGAAGAGAAGAGATTGAGCTGGAAGTGAAATCTCTGAATCCAAGCTCTTTGCTTAAAACCGAAATAATTCTTCCTCCGGAGATATATGAAGGAAAAAGTTTTAGGGCGGAATCTTCATACATTCCGGAGCAAGGAGATAAAATTACTTATCTCTGGAATTTGTCTAGAGTGTTTAATGACAAAAGAGAAGTGTTAATAAAACAATCTCGTGACGAAAGCCCTTTTTTCATCCTTGACGATTCGGAGGTTTATCGAATAACCCTTGAAATAAAAAATCGTTATGGATCAAAAGGAAGCGCTTTCGCGGAATTTGGGGTAGTAAACAGTGTAAACGATAAGCCGATTGCCAATGCTTCTGCTACGCAAAGACAAGTTTTGTTTGGGAAAGAAATAATTTTAAATGGCAGTTTGTCTTGGGATCCCGACGGAAGGGACGCGATAACTTCTTATTGCTGGCTGGATGAAAGTTATAAAGAGAATTTAGGATGTTCCGGAAGTCCAATTCTCAAAGTTACTTTCAACAGAAGCGGGGAGCACAAAATAGCGCTGACGGTGAAAGACAATGGCCTGCCAAAGAAAAAGTATGATGATTTTCCGGAACGTTTATCTAGCACTGACACTGTTATAATAAATGTTATAAAGTCATCAAGTCCAGTAATTTCACAAACTTCAACGCCAGCACAAAAAACATTACCGTTAACCCCAACCCCAAAAACCTATCACCCTCCTCCTTCTTATCCAACTCCACCACCCCCCAAAGAGGAATCAAACAAGATTCCGGGAATGGAGATTGAAATGGCATTCGCTGTGATAATCACGGCGGCTGTCTTCATAAGAAGAGGGAAAAAATAAATTTACAATATGGCCGTCGCTTGCGATTGGCCTATTTTTTTATTTTGAAGTTGACGGAATTATTTTTTTGTGGTAGTGTTTTGGTAATGGAGGGATATAAAATGTGTAAAGATAGAAATTATAAATTCTGTGCTGTAAAAGCGCAGAAGCTGAAGGAAGAAAAGCAGAAAGGTCCATTTGGCAGAAACGGAGAACCTATTTTTGTAGAAAGAGGAGTTTCTGCTAGTGGAAATATTATAGGCATTAACAGATAAAAAGTTTGCCTATTTTTTTTGTTGATAAAAACCGTTTTTAGTGGTAGAATGTTAATTGTCTGCTGATTATCAGCAATAAAAATTAAAAACACAAAATATGATCAATGAAATAATAATAAGCAGCGCGGCGATTATCGCGGTTTTGGGGGCGCTGTTTTTTGCGCTGAAAAAGCCGATTTTTGATTATTTTTCAAGTTTCAGCGAGAAGATGGCGGAGAATAATTTAAAAGCGCTGGAGGAAAGAAACAGGCAAATTCTCAAAGAAGAGAGGGAAAGGTTTATGGAATTGAGCGACGAGAAGATGAAAAGGAGCGAGCAAAACTTGGAAGGCAAGAAAGATTTGATAAAAGAAATGGTGGAAAAAATAGACAGCGAGCTTCGGGACAGCCAGAAAAAAATTGAAAATTTGGAGAGGGAAAGAATCGGCGAATTTTCCAAGATGAAAACGATTTTGGACGAGCATAAAAATATAACCAGCGAATTAAAAAGTTCAACGGATAATTTGAAAAATATTTTATCCAATAACCAGCTTCGCGGAAAATACGGCGAAGAGGTGGCGGAGAATTTATTAAAAATCGCCGGATTCATAAAAGGAGTAAATTACGACAGCAATCTCAGCCAGGAGATGAATGCTAATCGCCCCGATTTTACTATTTATTTGCCGGACAAAAGCAAAGTGAATATTGATGTCAAATTTCCATATAGCAATCTGCAAAAATATCAGGAAGTGAAAAGCGAAAAGGAGAAAAGGGAATATTTCGCAAAATTTAAAACGGATGTTAAGCAAAAAATCAAACAGATTACCGGCAGGGATTATATCAACCCCGAAGAAAAGACTTTAGACTTCGTGATTCTTTTTGTTCCCAATGAAATGATTTTCAGCGTTATTAATGATAAATTATACGATGTGGTTGAAGAGGCAAATATAAAAAAAGTTGCCATTGTCGGTCCTATTTCTTTTATTACATTTTTAAGAATAATTTATCAGTCATATAATAATTTTAGAGTTCAAGAAGACTTGCATCGCGTAGTGAATTTAATCGGGAAATTCAAGCAGGAGTTTTCAAAGTATAGCGACGAGTTTGATAAATTGGGCGACAGAATCGGCTCAATGTCCAAGCAATATGATAGTTTAGCAACAACAAGAACAAGACAACTCACAAAAATAATTGATCAGATTAGCGAAGAGGATGTGAAAATTATGGAAGAGAAGGAAATAAAGAAATTAGAAACTGGAAATTAGAAACTGGAAACTGGAAATCCAATTTTAATCAATTTAATCTTAGCTATCATAAAAAAAATGAAGAGTTGGAAAACAGTGAAGTCAAAAACGGCGTATGAGTGCAAATATTTCAAAATTTTGGATGAAGATTTTGTGACGCCGAATGGCAAAGCGCATAAGTATTATATTTTTAAAAGAAGCGATTATGTTATCGTTCTTGCCAAAGAAAGAAATTATATATACTTGATTGAGCAATATAGATATGCGACGAAATCAAAACTTCTTCAAGTCGTTGCGGGAGCGATTGAAAAAGGAGAGACGCAATTAAAAGCCGCTAAAAAAGAATTGAAAGAAGAAGCTGGAATAACTGCTGGAAAATTCATAAAGTTAGGGTGGTTTTACGCTCATTACGGATGCTCAAATCAAAAAGCGTTTGTTTTTTTGGCAGAGGATTTGAAATTCGGCAAGCAAGAACCGGATGATTTAGAAAAAGAAGCTGGAATAAAAGTTGTGAAATTAAAAATTTCCGAAGTGAAAGGCTTTATTAAATTAGGAAAAATAAAAGACCACGACACTTTGTCCGCGCTTAGTTTATTTATGTTGAAATGCGAGTAGGCGTGTAAAACATTTAAACATATAAGCATTTAAACAATTTAACAATTCAATTTAACAATTCAATTTAACAAACTAACAAAAAACAATGGAAATAAAAGATTCTTTCAAAAAAGCCGTAAAAGATTTAGATAAGAAGTTTTTTAATAATAAAATCTCGCAATTTTTTAAGAAAAATATAAGGAAAGACAAGATGATAGGAATTTCTCTTGATATTAGCGGTAATTGCAATTTAAGTTGCGAAGCTTGTTGTTTTAGGGAAAAATACGGAGAGAAGGGAATAATGTCTCTGGAAACTTTTTATAAATTAAAAGGATTATTTTCAAAGATTTCTGGCGTTGAGCTTCAATGTAACGCAGAACCTTTATTAAACCCCAATATCGGAGAAATAATAAAAAGCATAAAAAATGAAAATAAAAATATACAAACCTCTCTTGTAACTAATGGAACATTGCTTAATGAAAAAAACGCTTCTATTTTGCTGGAAAGCGGAATTGATAAAATTTCAATTTCAGTAGATTCCTGTAAAAAAGAATTATTTGAGAAACTTAGAAAAGGGGCAAATTTTGAAACTGTGATAAATAACATAAGAAACACTGTTAATTTAAAAAACAAAATAAATGATAAATGCAAAATTGGAGTTGTGACAGTTTCCAGCAAAAGCAATATTTATCAATTAAAAAATATTCTTGAGCTTATTAAAAAATTAAAAGTTGACAGCTGGATTATAAACGGACTAGAGGCTTATGACGAAGAAGCGGAAAAAATAGCGCTTTATGGCAATGAGGAAAATCCAGAAGCGGAAAATATTTTTAAAGAATTAAAAAGCGAGGCGGATAAATGCAAGATAGAATTATTATTTCCAGAACTTAAAATAGCTTCTTATAAAGATTGCGTATTAAATTCTTGTCTTATCCATTGGAATGGAGATGTTTCTCCGTGTCCCGGTCTTTCTTATGAAAGAAAAATTTATTCTTTTGGCCGCAATTTAACGCGCCCAAAAGTTGTTTTTGGAAATATAAATAATAAAAATATTTTTGAAATTTGGGAAGAAAAAGAATATAAAATATTTCGAAAAAAATTAAGAGAAGGGGACTTTCCAGATTTTTGTAAAAATTGTCTATTTAGGTCAAGAGTAATTTGTCCAATCGCTGAATAAATTTTATTATGAAAAAAATATTCAAAATTAATTTTATAACGGTTAGTTTTTTGTTATTTATCCTATTGCTTTTTTTTAGCCATTATAAATTTTATGGTTATGAAGGAGAAACTTATAACGCGATGTATGTTTTTTGGCAATCTGGCGCAATTATTCCTCAAAGAGCGGGAATTGCCGCGGTGTTAAGCCACTTTCCTTTTGTTGTTCTTACGGCCATTATAAAAATAAAAGAAATTCCCTTTTTGTCTTTGCCATTCTATACCGCCTTAACGGGTTCTGTGTTCTATATTTTAATTAAGAATATGTATGACGACAAAATAAAAGCGTTTTATTTGTCGTTTGTTTTTATTTTTTCAACAATGTTATTGCCGTATTCCGTGTTTGGAATGGAGCATATTTTTACTTTCACGGCGCTAAGCGCTTTCACGGCTTTATTTTTATATTCCAAAAATAGAGACATAAAGTTTCTTATCGCAGGAGGAATATTTGCTGGAATGGCAACCCAGACAAAAGCGTACGGAATTTTGTTTTTAATACCTCTTATCAGCTATCTTTTTTTGATAATATATAAAAGCAAAGGATGGATTGATATAAAAAGTTATATTAGAAAAATACTGCTATTTTTCACTCCCATAATATTTTTTATTGCGCTAGGTTTTTGGTATAATCGCGCGCAATTCGGAAGCATATTTTTGACAAATTATAGTTTAGAAAATGAATTGCGTCCTATAAGTTTATGGATAGGGATTTATGGCCTTTTATTCAGCATAGGAAAGGGATTTTTTATTTATAATCCGATTGCCATTATATCAACTTTTTGTCTAGCGGATTTTTATC
>CAYPQL010000023.1:0-12098 GCA_964412905.1 uncultured Candidatus Saccharibacteria bacterium | reverse complement strand
CTTTCAAATATATACTACTTACAATTCAGACATAAAAGATTTTATTTTTATCATAATATTTGTTTTGATATATATTCCATTTACCGCTGGATTTTCATTTTGGACGGATGAAGTTTGGGGTCCGAGAAAATTATTAGTTTTAATACCTTTTGCCCTTTTGCCTATTGGATGTTATTTTAATAAAATAAATAAGCGCAAATTAATGCTGTTGGCAACTATAATTTTTGCAGGATTTTATATTAATTTTGTGGGAACAATTTATGATTATGGGAAGCAGCTATCTTTAGCAAAAAAGCTTAATTTAGATTCACTTGAAAAATTGAGGTATGTTCCGGAAATAAATCATATCACAATTAACTCGCTGTTCTTGAAGTCATATATTAATAAAAATATTTATGGAAATTCGCTGGATTTTTATTATGAGGAAAAAAGCTGGATGAGAAATTTGGCCGGGCAGGAAAATATCGCGCTTAATGGAGGTTTGATTTCCGTAGATGAATATGACGAGCCAGACGCATTCTTCTTGAAAAAATGAAAGAAATAAAAAGTATAAATTATTAAAATGAAAAAAACAACAATAATTGTTCCTGTCTATAATGAAGAAAATACAATTATTGAATTGGTTGACAAATTGAGATTTCTAAATATAAAAAAAGAAATTATTATTGTTGATGACGGATCTACGGACCGCACTAAAGAAATTTTATCTAAGATAGAAAATGAGAATATCAAAGTTGTTTTTATTGAGAAAAACAGAGGCAAGGGTGCTGCTATAATAGAAGGAATAAAGTTTTCTAGCGGAGATATGATAGTTATTCAAGACGCTGATTTAGAATATGATCCCAGCGATTTAGTTTCAATGGTTAATTTGATGATTAAAAATGATTATGATATTTTATACGGAAGCCGTTTTTTGAAAAAAATAAAACCGGAAGGAATGTATATGGCGAATTGGATTGCGAATAAAATATTGGTTTTAGCTTCAAATTTATTGTATAATTCGAATATTACAGATGAAGCAACTTGCTATAAACTTTTTAAATCCAATGTGATTAAAGGCTTAAAATTGAAAGCAGAAAGATTTGAGTTCTGTCCCGAGGTAACAGCAAAAGTAAGCAAAAAAGGATATATTATAAATGAAATTCCCATATCATATAGAGCGAGAAAGTTTAAAGAAGGAAAAAAAATTGGCATAAAGGATTTTGCAATTGCTTTGTGGACTTTAATTAAATATAGATTTATTAATTAAACTAGTTTGTAAAATAACTTTTCGTTAAGGAATTTCAATATGAGCGTTTCAGGAGCTTAGCTCCGAAGCTTCGGAGCTAAGCTCCTGAAACGCGTGCGAGGCTTAATTTTAATAAACTAACAAAAAACAATGGGAATAAAAGATTCTTTCAAAAAAATTGTCGCTAAGGGAGCGATGAAAATTGCCAAGACTAAAATTGGCAAAAAAGTTATGGACAAGGCGATAGAGAAAGAGCTGGAAAAAGTGCCGGAAGGTCAAAGAGATATGGCGCGAAAGGCGATGCAGGCGATGCAGAATATGAGCACAGAGGAACGGCAGGAGATTGAAGAAAAAATCAAGAAACTTCTTGGCGGAAAAGAAAATCCAAGCCAGGGAGAAATGATGGGAATACTTCGCAAGATGACGCCGCAACAGAGGAAGGAATATGAAGATTTGGCAAGAAAGATGATGGGAATGTGATAATAGTTAAAAGTTTAAAGTGCAAAGTTAAAAGTTATTTAATCTATTTAAAAAGAGATGAAAAAGTTTGTTGTGGTTTGCGATGATTTGAGGAGCTTGTATAATATAGGCTCTGTTTTTCGGACTGCGGACGGGGCGGGATTTGATAAAATTTATTTGTGCGGAATTACGGGCAGGCCTGATAGTCAAAAAGCGAAAAGCAAAATTTCAAAGGTTGCTTTGGGCGCGGAAAATATTATTAAATGGGAATATGTTTCGCAATCGTGGCGTTTGATAGATAAATTAAAAAAAGACGGCTATCAAATCGTGTCGTTGGAGCAAACCCCTAAAAGCATAAATTACATTGATTTCAAGCCAAAGTTTCCGCTTGCTCTTGTGATCGGCAATGAAGTCGGCGGCCTGAAAAAATCGCTTCTCAATAAATCTGACAAAATAATTGAAATTCCAATGCGCGGACAGAAAGAATCGTTGAATGTTTCAGTCGCTTTCGGAGTTGCGGCTTGCTGGATTGGAAAATTCAAATAAGCTTTATGTATAGAATAATTTTTTCTAAATTATGCTCGCAAATTTTGAGAAGTTGGAAAAACCGAAAGAATTATATGCCGATGAAAATATAAAGCGTCGGCTTTTTGAAGTTTTGGATAATTCCGTTAAAGAGATAGTCAAGAATCGCAAAGAAATTCCAATCGCTTTTTCGGGCGGGCTGGATTCTTCTATTCTGGCTTATTTGGTTTCAAAATATTCCAAGCCGGTTTTGTTTTGCGTCGGGTTTGAGAATTCTTATGATGTGAAAAACGCAGAAAGAATTGTTGGAGAATTTAACAGTTTAAATCTCTTATCGGGCGAGTTGGAATTGAATATTATTTATCTGGACAACATAGATCTTGAAAAATATCTGCAAAAAACGGTTGAAATTGTGGGAACGGATAATAAATTGATAATAGACTTGAATCTGCCCTTTTTTGTTCTTTTGGAAGAATTGAAAAAGAGGGGATATGAAAATTTTATTTCCGGGCAGGGAGCGGACGAGCTTTTTGCCGGATATAACAGATATAAAAAATCAGATAATTTGGAAGACGATTTATGGCGCGACATAAAAGAGATTTATAAGACAAACCAGCAGTATAATCTCAAAATAGAAAATCATTTCGGCGTCAAGTCTCTTCTTCCGTTTCTGGAAGAAGAGGTTATAAAGTTAGCCGCGCGAATAAGCCCTGATCTGAAAATAAAAAACGGCATTAATAAATATATCTTGCGCGAGGCTTTTCGAGAATATCTTCCCGAGAAAATAATATCCCAAAACAAAAAAGCGTTCCAATACGGAAGCGGGATTCATAAAGCTATTAAGAAACTAAAAGCTAAAAACGAAAAACTAAAAAATAAATGAACTTTTTTAGTTCATTTAGATCGTTTCGCTGGAACCAAGCATCTAAGTTGCTCGGCTATTTTTTTGAAATAATCTTTTGGATTATTTATTGCCAGTAATTTTTCTACTGGCAGTGTTTTGTTTTGCATATCCCTCCTTTTATCTCAATATCATTTTAGCGCATTTATCTGAACAGCTCCCAGATCCATCCATTGCCCTAAATTCTGTTTTGGTAATTTTCATTTCCTTGCCGCAGAAATTGCAGCTTATGTTTATAAAATTATTAAACCGTAAGTCTATCCAGTTGAATATTCTATAAAAAAGCTTTTTTCTTTTTTTAGGCATTACATCTCCCATTTCTTCATCCCCTCTGTTTTTTTTGATTTTAAATATGCTTTGAATTTCTGGTTTTCGTATATAGCTATCGCTGCAATTGAAATAAAAATTATTAGCGATAATATAATAGATTTGGCTATTAATCCTGGTACTATAACTATCAAAGCAAAGGTTATTACCAGTTCTTTTTTTCCTAGTATTAATGTCAAATTTAAACACCTCCTAAATTGATTTTACCATATATCCCTCTTTCAGTCTATACCCTAATTTTCTATAATAATCCCTCACTCCAACTCCGCTGATTACGGCGATTTTTTTTAGGTTGAATTCTTCGCGGGCGATTTTTTCCGCTTCCAGAATTAATTTTTTTCCAAGCCCGGTGTGCTGGGGGGATTTTTTGTTTTTGGAATTTATAGAAACCAACTGCCCGTAAGTGTGGACCTCGCGGATGACGGCGGAGTTTTGAAGGATTGGAATAATATTTATTGAAGCTACTGTTAAAGAATTGTCATTTCGAGCGCCTCGCGAGAAATCTGTGCGCGAAGAAAATAATTTAGAATGTTGATTTTTTGTTCCGCTCCTCGCAATGACATTTTCGTTTATTCTCAATCTCAGCATTGAATATAAATATTCTCTTTCCTTGTCTTCAAAACTCAAAAATATTTCTTTCCCGCCGGATGCTTTATAGTCTTGGCGGAAGAGTTTTAGGTTTTTGACCACCCCTCCTTTGATAAGGAGGGGATTTTTATTTATCTCGCCGCGCCTGTTCCTCACCTCTCTGCATCTTATACATTTACACTTCCAATTTTCCTCTTTAGATTTTTTATCTAAGACTTGCCTTAAATTAGAAATTTTATTTCCGGCGATAATGCTTGTTGAAGGAATGTCGCGGATGAGTCTTGTGATGCGGACATAATAGGGAATTATTTTTTTTATCGCGCAAAGCAATTCCATAAGTTTCTCATCGGAATACGGTTTGTATTCTCCCTTTTTCCACCACCTGTAAATCTCTGTGTTTTTGACGACGACGCAAGGATAAATTTTGAGCATATCCGGCTGGAAGTCCGGATTGGAAAATAATTCTTCAAACATTCGCAGATCTTTTTCATAGCTTGATCCCGGAAGATTGGGCATCATATGATAATTGATTTTAAATCCCGCCTCTTTCAATAATTTTGTAGCTCTGATAATTTCAGCTCTTCCGTGTCCGCGCTTATTTAATTTCAAAACATCGTCATAAATATTCTGCGCGCCCAACTCCACTCTTGTCGCGCCCAGCTTCCGCATATTTATAATCTCTTTTTCATCAATATAATCAGGCCTTGTCTCAAGCGTTAAGCCTACTATTCTATGCCCTGACTTCTCGTTTATCTTTTGCAGTTGTTTTAAGCTTTTAGCTTTTAGTTTTTCGTTATTACAAGCCCTGAAACATTCTTTTACAAACCATGTCTGGTATTGTTTCGGCAGATAGGAAAAAGTTCCGCCCATAATAATCAGCTCGATTTTATCCGTCTTGTGCCCCGTTGCTTCCAGAGATTTTATTCTTGCCATAACCTGCTTATACGGATGAAAATCCGTGAGTATCGCGCGCATCACCGCGGGTTCGTTGGACAAATAGCTTTTGGGCATATTTTTTTCATTCGGGCAAAACGCGCAAGTTCCCAGACAAGGATAGGGCTTAGTAAGCGCCGCCACAACTGCCACGCCGGAAGATGTCCTGACATTTTTAGTAACGAGAAGATCTTCAATTTCTTTATTTGAAACCACTTCTTTATTTTCAGCCATCTTTCTATAAGTTTTCAGCAATTCAATATTCGTCGGGCATGGCAAGCTGAATTTTTTAGAAGCTTTTCTTTTAAGCCGAGAAAGATATTCCGAAGACAGTTCTCGTTTTTCAAAAGTTTTCTGGATGAGTTTTTGAATTATGTATTGGTTTATTTCTGGTTGCATATTTTATTATTGAGTAATTTTGATGACTGCTCTTTCCTGGCGGGAGAGGGACGCATACTATTGATTTGTGATATTAAATCTGATTTATTAATAGATCTTTCTTGCTCAATAAGTATAATGTCATTGTTGCATTTTATCAAGGACTGCTAACAAACCGAGCAACTATTTTTATTATTTGCGTTTTATAGTATAATAAAAATAGAATTAATAAGTAAACATCTTATGTCAAAAAATATAAAAAAATTCCCCAAAGGATTTCTATGGGGGGCGGCGATATCGGCGTATCAGGCGGAAGGGGGGATTGAAAATTCGGATTGGTCTGAGAAATTCCCGGCGGGGAAGGCTTGCGATTATTATAATAAATATGAAGAATATTTTGATTTGGCAAAAAAGTTGAATCACAATGCCCATCGTTTCTCGCTGGAATGGTCGCGGATTCAGCCGAGCGAAGGCAAGTTTGATCGCGATGCTATCAATCACTACAGAAAAGTTTTACTGGCGCTCAAAAAGAGAAATATAAAATCTATGGTGACAATCTGGCACTACACTCTTCCCTTGTGGCTGGCGGAAAAAGGCGGATGGAGCAATTCCAAGTCGCCGGAATATTTTGAAAGCTATGCGAGATTTGTTGCTGAAGAGCTTGATGATTTGGTTGATTTTTGGACGACACTGAACGAGCCGTCAATTTATATCACGCTTGCTTATTCAAAAGGCAGGTTCCCTCCGCAAAAAAAGAACTTATGGCTTGTTCCGCTGGTTTTTTTGAATTTTGCAAAAGCGCACAAAAAAGCTTATAAAGCTATACACGAATTTAACGATAAGGCAAAAGTTGGCATCGCGGAGAATTACTCTTATGTTGACGCTTATAACAAGGAATCTTTCCTGAATAATAAAATGGTATTTTTCTGTAATTTTTTAAACAATCATCTGTTTCTAAGTCTTACCAAAAATCATCATGATTATTTGGGCGTGAATTATTATTTTCACGATAGGATTAAAATCGCTCCATTTTCTTTTCCTCCTTTTATAACAAAAAACGAAAATAAAGAAGTTTCTGATATGGGCTGGGAAACTTTTCCGGAAGGAATATATTATGTGCTGATGGATTTGAAAAAATATGGCTTGCCGATTTATATTACTGAAAACGGGATTGCTGACGAGGGAGATAAGAGAAGAGTGAAATTTATAACCGATCATTTAAAATGGACGCATAAGGCGATAGGTGAAGGAGCTGATGTTCGGGGTTATCTGCACTGGTCTTTGTTTGATAATTTTGAATGGGACAGCGGTTTTGCAAAGCGATTCGGGCTGATTGAAATAGATTTTCAAAACGGCCTCAAGCCAAAAATCCGCCCCAGCGCCAGAGAATACGCGAAGATATGCAAGGAGAATGGATTTTAATTAAATAAATTTATAAAGCTCACAGCACTCTTTCTGCCATTTTTTTGCCGAGGGGCGTTTTTGTGAGGAAGGCGAAAAATTCAATGGCGGGCTTTGCGATAGTTTGATTTTTCGATAGAAGGCGGATGAAATTTTCTCCGCGCTTTTTTATTTTCAAGATGTTTTCAATTTCCGCGCATTTATAATTCGGGTCGCATATTTTTCTGGCGATGTCTTTTCCAGAAAGAACGGCGAATTTTATCCCTTCCCCGGTAAATCCCGAGGCGAATCCTGCCGCGTCTCCGGCAAGAAAAATATTGCCGAAGTCAAATCCTTGATAATCATAATTGATTGAAAAAGCTTCAAACTTTGCGTTTTTCATATCAAATTTCTTCGCGCACCAAAGGTCAAAATTCTTGCGCAATTTTTGAATTGAAAAATCATTTTTAAACAGATTCGGGTCGTAGCCCGTTCCCACGGAAACAACTTCTTTTTGCGGAAAGATCCATGCATAAGAAGGTCCAAATTTTTTAAAGTCAATATGAAATTCCATATAGGGATAATTTTGCGGAATCATATATTGGAACGCGGCGAGCATTTTTTTTGTTTTAAGGCCGAGGATTTTTCTTATTGAGGAATTGCTTCCATCGGCGCCGATAAGATAGTCAAAAACAAATTTCTCTCCCGCGTTCGTTGTGACTGAATCGGCGCTTATTTCTTTTACGAACTTGTTGAATAATATTTTCGCTCCGAGGCCGGTCGCTTTTTCGGCCATAATTTTATGCAAAAACTTTCTGTTTGTGGTCGCGGCTATAGGCCTGTCTTCTTCTAGCGTAACTGATTGTTTGGGAGTGAATATTTTTATCCTTTTGAATTTTCTGTCTATGATTTTCTCGGGCAGATCAATTTCAGAGGAATTCGGGCTGATTCCTCCCGCGCATATTTTGTAGCTTATTTCCGCGTTTTTTTCTAAAACAACGACATTATTGAAGCGGCTGATTTTTCTTAATTCCGCCGCCGCCGCCAGCCCGGCCGGTCCCGCGCCAACTATTATTATATTTTTGGTTTGCATCTTTTTTATTTTTATTGTATTATTAACATTATAAGTATAGCACTAATAATAAATAATGTTTAATTTTAGTTATTTTTAATTTTTGTTTTATAATTAGTTCTTGTTGAAATAGCCGGACTTCTATAATTCTAACGTTTTAACGAAGGCGAACAAACGCTTGTTCACCTTCGTTAAAACGGCTATTTCAACAGGAACTAGTTATAGGAAAAAATGCTAGAATCAAACGGATAAGAAAGGAAATTATGAATATTGAGCTAACTGACAAAAATTTTAAGGAGAAAGTGGAAGACGCGAAAGAATTTGTTCTGGTTGATTTTTGGGCGCCATGGTGTGGTCCTTGCCAAATGTTGGGGCCGATCATTGAAGAGCTTTCCAAAGAGCTTGAAGGGAAAGTGAAAGTTGGAAAATTTAATGTGGATGAAAACCCAAACATTGCCGGCAAATATGAGATTTTGAGCATCCCGGCATTGAAAATGTTTAAAGATGGAGAAGTCATAAAAGAAATAACAGGACTTCAGCCAAAAGAGGTTTTGTTGAAAGAGATAAATGATTTAATTAAAAAATAATTAAGAAAAAATATGGCAAAAAATGTTCAAGTTGATCAAGAGCTTTGCATCGGTTGCGGAGCATGCGTAAATTTGTGTCCGGAAGTCTTTGAATTGCAGGATGACGGAAAATCAAGAGTTATAAGCAAAAATGGATACAAAAAATGCGATTATGAAATAGTTATAAACAGCTGCCCCGTCGGAGCGATAAAGATAGAGGAATAATTTAACAATTTAATTATATGTACGATCTCATGATTTTGGGCGCGGGACCGGCGGGGCTGGCGGCGTCAATTTACGCTTCAAGGTATAAAATAAACCACATAGTGGTTGGGAATATTTTTGACGGGTCTGTTTCCAAAGCGCATTTGATTGAAAATTGGCCCGGGGAAAAATCCATTAAAGGATCTGATTTAATAATGAAGTTTTATAATCATGTGAAAAGCCTGAACACGGATGTTATTCAAGAAAATATCATAGGAATGGAAAAAGAGCGCTGGTCCAAGCCTTCTTTATCTAAAGGATTAAAAGAAGGTTTTATTATAACAACGGATGCCAATAAAGTTTATAAAGCAAAATCAATTTTAATCGCGCTTGGAACAAAACACAGAAAGCTTAATATACCGGGAGAAAAAAAATTGCTGGGAAAAGGCGTAAGCTATTGCGCCGTTTGCGACGGGGCGTTTTTTAAAAATAAAACAGTCGCTGTCGCGGGAGGAAGCAATTCCGCGGCGATGGCGGCGACGATGCTTTCCGAACATGCTAAAAAAGTTTATATGATTTACAGGGGCGAGGCGCTCAGATGCGAGCCGATTATGGCGGAGCGGCTGGAGGAAAATCCAAAAGTGAAGATAATCTATAACACGAATGTGATAAAAGTCTCGGGAGATAAAAAAGTTGAATCCATTAAAATTGATGCCAAATATAAAGACAAAAATGAAGTAAAATTGGACGGTTTGTTTATCGCGATCGGCTTGGTTCCGTCCGCGAGCATGGCTAAAAGCTTGGGAGTGGAAGTTGATGGAGATGGCTATATTGTTGTTGATCGGGGAGGAATGACCAATATAAACGGGGTGTGCGCGGCGGGGGATATCACGAACAGTTCCAACAAGCTTCATCAAATCGTCACGGCGGCGTCGGAAGGAGCCATCGCGGCGACGAGTATTTATAAATATTTGAAACAGAGATAGATTTAATTAAAACAGGCAGAACTGCTTTCTTAAGATAATTTTACGACGCAGACGATCTTTTTAATAATTAAAATTTAGAATATCAAATATCAAAGCTCAAATTTAAAATCAATATCAAATGATTAAATATCAAATTTTGTGATTTAGGCTTTGAGTTTGATTTGATATTTGGAATTTGGATTTTGATATTAAAAATACTGATTCTAAGTTGATTGGCTGGAAATTTAAAACATGGAAACTATAAATTAAAATTATAATTCTAAACCTATGTCCACAAACCCTTTCATAAATGCGACAAAACAGCTGGAAAATGCGGGGAGGCTTTTGAAGTTGGATGATAATGTTTTGGAGATTTTGAAAAATCCCAAAAGAATTTTAGAGGTTTCCATTCCGGTGAAAATGGATTCCGGGAAGGTGAGGGTTTTCAAGGGTTATCGCGTGCAATATAACGATGCGCTTGGCCCTTTCAAGGGCGGGATCAGATTTCATCCGAAAGTAAATCTTTCGGAAGTAAAAGCGCTTTCGGCGTGGATGACTTGGAAATGCGCCGCGGTAGGGTTGCCGTTTGGCGGAGGAAAGGGAGGAGTGATTGTTGATTCTTCAAAATTATCAAACGGAGAAATTGAAAAATTATCTCGCGGATATATTCAAGCAATGGGAGATTTTATCGGTCCCGAAAAAGATATTCCAGCGCCTGATGTCTATACCAATCCGCAAATTATGGCGTGGATGATGGATGAATTTAGTAAAATAAAAGGCTATAATGTTCCAGGGGTGATAACGGGCAAGCCGATTGAAGTCGGCGGAGCGAGAGGCAGAAGTTTTTCAACCGCGCAAGGCGGAATTTATGTTTTAGAAAAGGCGGTGGAAAAACTGAAAATGAATCCCGAGAAAACAACGGTCGCCATTCAAGGTTTTGGAAACGCCGGATCTTTTATGGCGAAAATTTTAAGCGCGCTGGGATATAATATCGTGGCGGTTTCGGATTCTCGCGGCGGAATAATATCAAGTGAAAAACTAAAAACTAAAAACGAAAAACTGCAATCTAAAGATTTAAAATCGAACAGTTTGGATATAAAAAGCGTTATTAAATTTAAGAAAGAAACTAAATCTGTCGTTGGATTTCCGGGAACAAAAACAATAACTAATGATCAGCTTTTGAAGCTTGATGTTGATGTTTTGATCCCCGCCGCGCTGGAAAATGTCATTACGGAAAAAAACGCGGGACAAATAAAAGCGAAATTGATTATTGAATTGGCGAACGGTCCGGTTACTCCGGAAGCCGATATAAAACTGGAAAAAAGGGGAGTGGTCGTAATTCCCGATATTCTGGCGAATGCTGGCGGCGTGATCGTGAGCTATTTTGAATGGGTGCAAAATCTGCAGAATTATTATTGGGACGAAAGCGAAAATATCGGGAAATTGAAAAAAATAATTGAAAAATCATTTGACGAGATTTGGGCGAAAAAAGAAGAGCTCGGAATAAGCGCGCGCTTAGCCGCTTACGCGGTTGCCGTGGAAAGAGTGGCGAAAGCGGAGAAGATGAGGAGGAATTTATAAAATAAGATTTAGATATTTTAAAAAAATGAAAAATCAACTCGGACAATTTTTCACTACAAATTCTGATTATATTTTGCAAGGATTTGAAAAGTTTGTTAAAAATGAGGAAGTTACCGATCCTTTTGCCGGAAATCAGGATTTATTTAAGTGGGCTGAGAAAAATAACTGTAAAAAAATTACAGGATTTGACTGTGATAAAAAATATGTTGATGATAAAAAAGTTTTTTATAATGATTCTTTGAATAACTGTAAAAAATATAAATTTGTTTGCACTAATCCGCCTTATTTACATAAAAATAAAGCAGATAACACAACAAAAGAAAAATTTTTTTCCGGAACACATTCTTACTTTGAAGATTTATATCAAATTTCCATTTTCTCAATTCTTGATTGCGAAGAAGGGATTTTAATCGTTCCTCTTAATTTTTTGTCAGCAGAGAACTCTAAAAAAATCAGAGATTTATTTTTTGAAAAATTTGAAATAGTAAGATTGAATATTTTCTCCGAACAAGTTTTTGAAGATACGACTTATAATGTAATTTCGTTCTATTTTAAGAAGAAAAAATGTTATGCTGAAAAAAATGAAATTATAACTACAATTTTACCGCAAGAAAAGAAAATTAATTTTACTGTTGAAAAAAAATTTGGCTGGCAATTAGGCGGTAGTTTTTTAAGCAGAATAAAAGAAACTGAAAATCGTCTAGGAATTTTTCGTTTGACAGAGGAATTTTTACAATCTGGAGAGTATGAGATAGAGATGGCTTTGCAAAATATTAAAAATAAAAAAAGTTTTTGCGTGAGTGAATATATAAAAAAAATGTTAGAAAAAAATATTTTGTTTTTAAGGGCAATTGACAGTAAAAATGGAAAAAAAATTCAAATAGAAGATATAAGAAAATATAATATTTTTGGGCTTGTTGGAAAAAACACTTCTAGAAACTCAGCATATTTGATTTTTAAAAATGAAATTACGATTGGAGAACAAGAAGTG
>CAYPQL010000022.1:0-22900 GCA_964412905.1 uncultured Candidatus Saccharibacteria bacterium | reverse complement strand
TTGAATGAAAAAATCCGGATGATCACAGAGAAAGAAAAGAAACTTGAAACCAGAGAAAAAGCAATCGAAATACGAGTTATCGAGCTATCGGAAAATGCAAAAAGACAGTACAATAAAGACATAGAAATCAAAGATAAATATAAATCACTCCAAGAAGCTGTAGAAGAATCTCGTAAAAAAAGAAATATATGAACGCAAAAAAAGACAATAATCATATACCGGTAATACTCGCAATATCCAGCGCTGACGGAGTAACCCCGATTCAAATCAAAGCAGATCCTTCCTCGCACTTTCTCTGCACATCAGACGGAAGCGCCGGAAGCGATTTAACGGGGAATGAGGCGGAAAGAGATGATAATGTAGTCACAACCCTTTTGGCGGTCTCTGAGAGCGACGGGGTGACTCCAGTGCCACTATACGCCAATAATGATGGCGAATTACTAACAAAAAGTTCCTAAAATCTTAATCAAATAAACATAAAAAAATGAGCGAGGCCAAAAGAGATAAAAATATGATAGTAACTTTGCTCGGCGTAAGTAATGCTGACGGCATAACACCTGTCGTCCTTTGGGCTGATCCGGTAACTCATAGATTGCTTGTTTCTGACGATATGCCGATCACAACTCTTGGTGATATTATATATGGCGCAGCGAGCGGAGTTCCCACCAGACTTGCCGGTAATACCACAACTACCAAAAAATTCTTAACTCAAACAGGAACAGGTTCGGTTTCCGCCGCTCCTGCATGGGGCGTGATTGTAGCCGCTGACATCGGAGAGCTTTCCACTCCTCCTACCGACCTTAAAATATCCACCGCTTCTAAGGGAGGGGTGTTTAATGGAGGGTTTGAGTTGGGAACTAAAGACACCGCAGTTACCGCAAATGGGATAATTGGAGTAAATTCAGGTTGGTATTTATCAGAAGACGCTGGACAAATGAGCGCGGAATTAGATACCGCTATTGCCGCTGAAGGAATATCTTCTTTAAAACTGGAAGCTATAGACACTTCAGGTGGTGGCGTGGTTTATAATACTTCAGGCGTGACTTTACCAATTCTTTCTTTAGAAGCTATCCCCTTAAAAGTTTCTACTCTTTACAGATTAACCATAAAAGTCAAAACTAATTTAGTTGGAGCTAATGGAGTTTTTGCGGGAATTATTCAATACGATAGTGCCGCCGTAGTTGGAACGACAGTTTTAACTTCAAAACTTTCTACCACAAATGACTGGACTATTTTAACTGTTGATTTTACTTCAGATACTGACGCTGTTTTTGGCAGACTTGCTTTATACAATAATGTCGCTGGAACTGTTAGTCAGGCGTGGTTTGATAGTGTTAAACTTGAAGAAATAGTAACCGACACCACCTTTACTGGTAAAGTAGCGGAAAAAATAAGACAAGTTTTACAGGCTATTACTTCAACGGATAATATAGACAATAGTTTAGACCCGACAGGAGCTTATGCTAATACCTATGCTCTGACTATCGCAGTCAACGAAGGTGCAACGCATATTCAGACATTTACGCCGACTAAAAAATACACTACTCAAATCGGTATATGGCCAGTAGTGAAAGGCACGGGTAATTGGACACTGATAGTTCATACCGCTGGAAATGTTATTGTGGCTTCTAATTATATTACGGCTGCTTCACTTGTTGCAGGAGTTTGGAATTACTTTAATGTTCCTAATATTTGGGCTTCGGGAGCGTTGCATTTTCATTTATATTCTTCTGTAGCTGACGGCACGGCAAAGACAAACACAACCGATGATTTAGAGGCAGCTTCCTATATTCAGAGATACGCCAAAAAATCCGAATCATTTTCTCTTATCGCTAACGGAATAAAAACCGAACTTAAAGCCGATAAAGACGGATTACTTTCTAATGCTATTATTGATTTGGATAATGGGAAGTATAAGTATAGAACAGACGCAACAATGTCTAAAGGAATTATTGATGCTCAATTATCAACTGGAACTTTTTCATTTATAAGTGCCTCTGATATTCCAAGAGTCGGTATTGATGGTTACACTGGTTCTAATAATGGAACCTTGGTTTATAAAGTTAATACAATTTTACCAATAAAAGGAAATGTTAGATTTAAGGGAACTTTTCAAATGTATAATCAGTCTAAATTTGAGTATTCTTTAGACGGTTTAACTTGGGTTACTCTATTAGCTGGCAGTGTTGGAAATAATTCTTATAACGACCAAGAGTTTATATTGCCGACTAATGGATTATCTATATTTTATTTTAGATTAAATGCTCCAGCAAATGGATATAATTGCTACTTTGATGTTTATTTCTTGATCGAAGCCGACCTCGACACTTCCTCTATCCCTCAAGGACTTCTCTATCCTCTTGAAACTAATCAATTTACTGAAACAGTAAAACTTCCTTCTCCAGCGACCAGAGTTTATTACAGAATTAATAAATTCACCAACGAAAACGGCGTGATCATTCCTGCTCTCGAGTTCACAGACGCTTCCGCAGTCAATATCGGATATGTTCCTCTCAAACTTGATAACTCTCAAGAGACTGATCCAAGTGTAGCGATTGTCAAAGCTTCAACGACTAACGGTCAAGCAGTTGGAACTGGAAGCGACGAAGGACTAAACTACATCTTAAATGACGGAGAATTTATGACGCTTTCTTCCGCAATCGCAGAATTAAGCGTGGTCTACTTAGTGGGAAAAGGCACAACCGCTTTTACAAACATTACAAAAAACACTCTTTATCTTTCTTCCAACGGTGAAAGCGATGACGCAACTCAAGATCCAAGCCACCAAGCTAATTTCATTATCGGAGCGAGACAACAGGGAGCGTTGCAACGAATACAAGACATCGGAGAAGAGTTTGAATATGTTAAAAACGGCTTAGAACAGTTTGTTCGGCTTACCGCTATTCAGACTTTGACAAATAAAACCTTAACCAGCCCGACATTGACAACTCCCGCTCTCGGGACACCAGCAAGCGGAACTCTCACTAATTGCGTTGGACTGCCAGCAGCAGGAGTTTTAAATACTGCAGCAACCTTGACAAATACACAAACTTTAACTAATAAAAGAATAAATCCTCGCATAGTTTCTGCCGCTTCTTATACGACTGATACAGGAACTTCGCTTGATGTTTCAACTTGCGACCAATTTGAAATAACAGCACAAGCAGGTGCTTTACTCTTTAATGCTCCAGGCGGAACACCAGTAGGTGGACAAAAACTAACGATAAGAATTAAGGATAATGCAACTGCCAGGGCTCTTACTTGGAATGCAGTATTTAGAGCAATGGGAACAGCATTACCTTCTACAACTGTTTTGTCAAAAACACTATATTTAGATTTTATTTATAATAGTACAGATACAAAGTGGGATTTAATATCTTCCGCACAAGAAGCATAATAATTAAAAAGTTAAAATGGAAACACAAATAAGCAAAAATATCTCCATGGACGATCACGATATTTTAATTGAGATAAAAGTGAAAATGGAAAGAGTTATTTTAGACGTGTCAAAACTCAACAATTCACTAATTGATAAAATTGAAAAATTGGAAAACTTTAAAGCGGAAAAAATGGAAATGAATGTCTTACATCAAGAAACAATTGACCGACTGAAAGTAATTGACGAGCAAATTGAAAGTTTAAATAAATGGAGATATTATATAGCTGGTGGAATGGTGGTAGTAGTTCCGATTTTAAATTACATAATGTATAAATATCTATGAGCTCAAAACAACAACCGCTAATAATAAAAGACTGGGATTCAGGAATGGCCGAATCGCCTCACAAGGGCTTCGGTTTGTTTCGTAATGCTGACTTGCAGAGTTTTCCCGGAGCAGTAAAAGTTTGCAAAAAACCTTCTACGCTTTTTCATTCGATAAGAGAGCAAGTTTTTACTGCCGATGCCGGCACAGATATTTGCACCGCTCCGACTTCGATTGAAATTAACGGTGCTAATATGAATGGTGCGGCGGTTTATTTTACCACTACCAACACTCTTCCTGCAGGACTTGCCATAAACACAATTTATTTTTTAATTTATGTAACAAATAACACTTTTAAAATCGCAACGAGCTATAAAAATAGCGCAGGTTCGGCCGCCGGAACTGCTATTGATATTACTGGAGCAGGAACGGGAGTGCATACAATGCATCAAGTCCCAATTGGAACAATAAATTGGATTATTGAAGACCCGAGAACAAACACTCAATATATGCTCGGATCAAATGGACGCGTGTGGTTTTCAGGCGGAACTCGGGCATATTTACTGCATAATAGTACTATTGATACCGGGGCGGCAGCAGTGACGAACGCCAACGGCAAAGGTTTAGCAATTTCTCCGTTTTCAAATACTAATAAAACATTTTTATTCGTATTTAGGAATGCGTTAATTGATGTAATAGATGTTTTTGGAGCTACAACAATTGAAGCTCTTGCGTGGAGTAATGGTTGGAAAACTATGAATAGTGGATCTGGCTCAGGCAATAGTCACCACGCTATAAAAGGAGAAGACGACGTTATTTATTTTTGCGATGATAGATATGTAGGAAGTATAGTCGAAAATTCAGGACAACTATTTGACCCAGCCACTGCAGCAACTTTTACTTTTAATAATCAAGCGCTAGATCTTTCTGCATACGAAATAGCCCAATGCTTAGAAGAGCAAAACGGTAATTTATTAGTGGGTGGAAATACATTTAATCAAATTTATCCGTGGGATAGAATTAGCGACTCTTTTGAGCTTCCGATATATGTTGCAGAATATAGTATCAAGAGAATGAAAAATATCGGAGGTACTGTTTATATTTTAGCAGGTTCGTGGGGTAATATTTACAGTACACAAGGTTCTACAGTTAAGTGGGTAATTAAATTACCTGTATATGCAACCAATAACGTCGGAAGTATTCGTTCAAACCCAATAATATGGGGAGGAATTTCCGCTGTTAACGGGGATTTACTTTTTGGAGTAGAAACAGTGACCAGCGGAAATTCCGGAGTATGGAGATTATCAAAAGAAGGAGTTTTAACGATTGATAATGTCCCTTCCACAGGTTCGGCGAATGTTATCGCTATTTATGCAAAAAACGAGTTTTATTTAATGGGGTATAGCGGCGGCGCCGATGATTTTTCTTTAACAAAGTTATATGAAAATTATGAAACTGTGATAAATTCCCCTCTTTATAAAGTGGCGACTAAACTTGAAAAAGCTGTATATTCAAGAATGGAAGTAGTCCTTGCAAGGCCGGCTACAGGAGGGAATTTGCGTGTTAGTTACCGGCAAAATCTCAGTGGTTCATTCACTACGATTGCTACTTTTACCGCCGACTCAACAAACAGTATTTTTTCATCGGAAGAAATAGGATTGATTGATATTGATAACATTCAAATCCAAGTCGAAATGAATGATAGCAACACCGGCTATGTAGATATAGAACTTTTAGAAATAAGATTATTCCCATAAAAATATGTCAGAAGAAACATTACAATTACAGATTGACGAATTGAAGAAAAAATTGGATAAATTCACAAAAGATTTATCCGTCCCTGATCACGAACACAGTGGAATTGATGTGAACAAAATTCGATTCAAGAATATTGAGGGTATTTTTACGAAGCAAGTCACGATCAACCCCGGAAGTTTAGCTGACGGAGTTGGAGCGACAATTCAAATAACAAATATAAAGGGAGCAACTCTCGGAGATTTTGTGGCGGTGGCCGCGCCATACGATTTGCAAGACATCACTGTAACCGCTTATGTTCAAGCCACCGGAATAGTCGAAATCCGAATCCAAAATGAAAGCGGAAGCATAATAGACTTGGCAAGCGGAATTTGGCGTATCTTAATAATTAGAAAAGTGATATAATTGAATAAATAAATACCAATATGAAAAGTTACTCCGTAGGTCGTGCCTTGTACGGTACGATGACAAAAAATTCAGCGACAGCAAATCTCACACTCGGCGACCAAATTGCCAATGATGACTATAGAGATATTTGCGCCGCTAAAGATTGGCCATTTTTGGAAAGACTCAGGACACTTTTGACTACTACCAGCCAATTCGTGAATCTTCCATATGACTGCGATCAGGTTCGAGAAATCGCCGTGATCGTTTCTTCCAAAAGATATACGCCCAGAATGTCCCCGGACAGAAATCATTGGGATAAATTAAACGCAAGCGCCATCACTTCGAATATTCCGCAATGGTGGATTACTTTTAATGGCCAGCTAGGATTATGGCCGACGCCAATCACGGCTGGAAACACAATAAATGTAACCCAAAAAACTCGAGTAATTGATTTGAGCGTAGCGGACTATTCCACCGGCACAATCGTCTCTGTGGCCGCAGGCGGACTGGCAGTGGTAGGTTCAGGAACCTCGTGGACAGCACAAATGGTCGGTAGATACATCAGAATCACTCATGTCGACACAGCCAACACCGGAGACGGAGTATGGTACGAAATAAGCGCCGTGGCTGATACAACTCACCTGACATTAGTGCGCGCTTATGGCGGAACGGCAATTGCGGCCGGAAGCGCGGCGTATATAATTGGTCAAATGCCATTGCTCCCAGAAGCATACCAAAACCTTCCTTGGATTTTTGCCGTCGGACAATATTGGATGAAAGAGGCAGATGATCGCGGTGTGAATTTTTTGAAACAGCATGGTTCTTTCGGAGAAGGCGGAGGTCTTGCCACAGGAATGATTGCGACATTGGTTAAAAATTGGTCATCTCCAAATACAAATATGGTTATTGACGATGGAATAGGAAACGAGGGAATAACAAATCCAAATTTATTTATAACCTTATAAAATTATGGGATTATTTGATCCACTCAAAAAAATATTTAGCGGAGGATATGCTCCGACCAGTTCTTTCACTCCTCCGGTGCCTGTTATTCGAAAACCGGCGCTTAATTTTAATATGTCTCCAACTGCCAAAAATGCAATTTTTGCTCCGAAGCCTGTTGCAAACACAACTCCGGTGGCTGGTCCAGTATTGCCAAAAATTGGACCATCGCCAGTCGCGCCATCTGGAAATAATTATACCGTAATGGCCGGAGATTCTCTTTCAGCAATCGCCTCCAAAAACAAAACATCACTGGCGGAAATTTTAAATCTCAATCCTCAATACAGAGCGAATCCGAATTTGATTCGTCCGGGCGAAAGCATTTCACTAAAAGGCGCGCCGGTAACTCCTATGACCGCAGCAAGCGCAACTCCACCAATAATAAATGCGGCGACTGGTGGAGTACAAGCTCCGGTTATTCCACAAATTACTGCACCAATAGCCACTCCAGCTTCTTTAACGAGAGTCGATACTGGTTCAGTCGGAGCTGACGGCAAGCCGATTTATGATGTATTTAGCGGCACAGAGCATATCCAAGACCCGAACGATCCGAGATTAAGAGGTGTGGATATCGCAGGGTTACCTAGCGGACAAGCTCCGCAAGGTTTTCAAAGTCAATTTAATCCCGTAGCGCCTGCAACCCCAATCGTTCCTCCAGCCCCAGTCGTTCCTCCACCTCCTACCGCCTATGATAAAGCTGTCTCAGCATATGAAAAGGCTATCCCGATGACACCGGAAGAAGAAGCCACACAAAATGAAATAAACAATCTTGATGCCTCAATTCGCACCGGAATTGTAGGCGAAGCAAACAGACCGATTGCTTTGCCATTTATTACCGGCCGACAAAAAGCCATCGAGCAAAGAGGGCTCGCGCTTCAACAGCCACTGCAAGCAAAGGCCGCATTATTACAAGCCAAAAGAATAGCAACACTCGATGCCTCGAAATTCAGGCTTGATCAGGAAAAAACAAAAATCGCGGATGCAAAGGAAGCATCTAAACCCGTCAGTGTAAGTCAAGGCTCGAGCCTTGTTGATCCGTCAACGGGAAAAGTAATTTATAAAGCTCCTAATGCAGCATTAAGTATTGCGGAAAAATATGGCCCCGGCGTTATCGGGGAATATAATTTTTACGCAGAGCAAGAAAAAAATGCAGGTAAAACACCGAAGACATTTGAAGAGTATCGTTCGATCAGAGAATCTACCACCGGAATGCCAACTTCTTATAAAGAATGGACATTAGCAGGAAAGCAAGGAACCTACACAGACTGGGTAAGAAAAACAGGGTTAAGACCACTACCTCCAACTCAAGCAACAACACTTTCAGAAGGCTTTCAAATTCCATTAGTTACAAAATCACTTGATGAAATGTTTGATGAAAAAAGTTCAAATTATAAAGGTGGTTTATTTGGGCCGCTTGAAGGACGATGGGCTTTAAACCCTTGGGATGTTGAACACAAAACTATTGATGATGATTTAAGAAGAGCAGCTCAAGTTATAGGTAGGTATATGGAAGGCGGGGTATTAAGAAAAGAAGATGAAATTAAATATAGAGCAATGTTACCCAAGATTACAGATAGAGTGGAAGTTGCTAGAGATAAATTAAAAGGTATTAAAGATTTATTGGCTTCTAAATCACAACAGTATTTATCCGATTATGAAGCGGCTGGATTTGATATATCAGGTTTCGTTGGAAAGCTTCCCGGAACAGAAAAAGCAAATACTGACGGCGGCAGAGATGCCCTCGATGAAGCTCTTGATCAAGCAGGTTTTAAATCGGAGGGGAGCGTCTCCACCAACGCTCAAAGTATAGCAAACGCAATTCGAACAGTAGAAAGCGGTGGAAATTATAATGCTAAAGGTGCAAGCGGAGAGTCTGGAGCTTATCAGTTTATGCCTTCGACTTGGAAAGGATGGGCAGGTAAATATCTTGGAAACGCTAACGCTCCGATGACTAAAGCAAATCAAGATAAAGTTGCTTTGGCAAAAATAAATGATTTGCTAAAACAAGGATATAATGCTCAGCAGATCGCTTTGATATGGAATGGCGGAAGCCCGACGATTAAAAAAGGCACTAATAGTTTTGGCGTAAAATACGACACTGGAGCTTATGCTCAAAAAGTTTTAAAACAATTAGCATAAAAAAAATGGCATATACCATAGAACAAATTGGTCAAAGAGTAATGAACAGAAACCCTGAAGCATTTAAAGGTTTCACAGCTGGAGATGTGGGAAAAAGGATTATAAAACGTAATCCGTCTCTTCAAAGTTTAGTCTCCGTTCCAGAAAAAACTCTGGAGGCGCCAATTTCCGCGCGATCGCCGGAAACAGGATTTGTTCAATCTATGGCTCAAGGAATTTCTAAACCATTTTTATCTACATTCGAAACAGTAAGAGGTGCCGTAGGCGGAGCTTTTAATCTTGGACAAGCCGCAATAAACAAAATTACCGGAGATGAAGCAGGCTATCAAAGAAATGTGCAAGAAGCTGCTCAAATTTCTTCACCAACCAGACAAGCGGATTACGGTTATTTAGGAAAAGTTTCACCGATCAGCAAACCAAAAGAAGCGGTAGGAGCTGGCTTAGAACTTGGTTCTTGGCTGGTTCCGGCAGGAAAAGTGGCAACTGTAGGAAAACAAGTAATCGAAAAAGGTGTTTTGCAAACAGTAAAAGAAGTAGCAAAACCGACTTTGAAACAAGCGTTTACCAAAGCTCTTCCTTATGGTGGAGCAATGGGAGCGTTGAGTGGTGCTGGAATGGAAATGCAAAGACCTGAATCAACGGCTACAGATATTTTAAAATCAGCTGGATCAGGTTCGGTGTTTGGCGCGGCAACTTTGGGAGCTTTTGCCGGAGCTGGAAATGTAATATCAAAAACAATTGCATCTAAAACTATTAAGGGATTTAAAAATCAAAAAATTATAAATAATAGAATTAATACCATAACTGATATTGAAAGTCAGTATTCTAAATTGAGAAAAAATGCTATTGTTTCAAAAGACGCTAATTTGGGTACAAAGCAAAGAATATCAAGTGTTGATATCGGTTTCCCCGAAGCGGTAGATTCAACTGGAACACTAAGAACCACCACCAAAGGTGGAGTTATAGATCAATACAAAGCGCAAACTCTTGATGGTTATGAGGGAATTGGGAGGAAAACGCTTGAAAAAGAAGGCGCGTCTGTTAGTCCTGAAGTAGTGAGAGAGCAAATAATAAAAAATATAATGGGAAGTAATCTTGAAGAAGATGCATTGCAGTCAGCCATTGCTGGGGTTGATAAAAAAATAAATGGTTTGTTGTTAAGAGCAAATGAAAAAGGAAATATTCCATTGGAAAAAATACACGATGCAAAAATCTTCGCGAGAAGTAATGTTGATTATACAAAACCAAACTCAAAGATTGAGGCTAAAATTATATCTAACGCTTACCAGAGAGTAATTGAAAATAATAGCGCAACAAATATAAAAAAGATAAATGGAGCTATTGCTCCATATTTACAAGATATAAAATTTCTCGAAAGTCTTGATGGAAGAAAAGTGAAAGGCGGAAAATTAGGAAAGTATTTTGCTCAAATAACTGGAAATATTGCTGGCGCTGTTACAGGAGGAATGGTCGGAGGTCCATCAGGATCTGCGGTAGGAACTGTCTTGGGTGGAGAATTGGGTTCAAGAATAAGAGCTAATCAGCTGATGAAAACATTCAAAGGAGATCTTGGAAAAATTGCCAAAAAATCTCCTGTATTAGAAAAAGCAATTAAAGATATAAATGCTCCTAGATTAGCATTGCCGGCGCCAAAAAAAGGAGCTTTTAGAAGCTCCATAGGAAGTGGTAAAACAATAAATTTGCCGGCATTTGGAGGAACAATGTTAAACAGAGAAAGACATCAATCTTTAGGTCGCCAAATCCAAGCCAATGCGAATGCGATTAAAACTCCAAGTAATATTGACATAGAACCAAAAGTTAATAATAATGCTTTTAACTTAGCACGGAATGAACAAAATGTCAACCCTATTATTGAATCGCTGAAAATGTTTAAAAAAGAAATACCCGAAAAAGAAATGCCTCAAAAAGTTTCGCGCGTAAGACAAGAAGAATTATTGAATGAAATTCAAGACAGTGAAGTAGCATTGAGCGAGCATTTCAGCAAAAAACCTGAGGTTCAGGAACATCTTAGTAACATAATGATGGAATTAGATATCTCCGAAGCCGGAAAAAGAATACCGATCAAAAGTGCTTTCGGCCAGACTGAATGGCTTGGTCAAAAATCTATATTTCCTCAATGGGTGCCGGAACATTTACGCGATAAAAAATTGTTTAATAAAACAATGGAAATGTTTTCAAACATGGATAATATAAAATATCCCGAAGCTAATAAGGTGCGTCAAAGAGAATTGTATGATATGATATTTGATGAACTTGATAGTAGATTGGGAACTAACACTAATCCTATCAGGGAAAAAATATTAAAAAACTATGAAACCATCAACACAGGAGAAAATACAACAAGCAATCTTAGCGGCTATGGAAGAAATCAAAGCGGAACAGGAGAAATAAGCACCACCGGCGGAGCATTCTCGCCTCTATCGACTTCCGCGGCTGAAACATCGCGAACAGGTATGACGATTAAAGATGTGAGCAAAGGTAAGCCGACAGCATTCTCAAGTGGCATGGACGCTATAAGCAAAAGAAAAAAATTGATCAATGAAAATCCAAAAGCAGTTGAATTTGCTAAATTATGGACAGGGATGGATGATAGGGTCGCTGGTATTGTTGGTATTGATATGGGGCAGAGTGGTAATCAAACATTTAGTTCAATAAAGAAATATATTACACCAGAGATGAAAAATCAGCTAAAGAACTTTTCAATTTCTGAGCCAGAAACGGTGTACAGGGTGCAAAGGAAAGGATATGAGATACAGCCATTAACGGCATGGACAAGAAACATGGATTGGGCAATAGACCATGCTAAAAAACACCCTGACTTCGAAATACTTGTCGCGAAAGCAACTCCAGCGAATACTCTTGTAGATATTAACAAAATATTGCCATCTGGAATAAGTGAAATAGTTCTTAAAAAAGAAGGACTTAATTATAAAATTGCGAAGGAAGCTAATAAACCTTCCGCGTTCACACCTGCAATCCCAAAATTCGAAGGTTTCGCAGACATCTCAACAAAAGTCATTGATAAATTAAAAGGGCGCTCGACTGTCTCAAAGCAATTCATCTCCGATCTGACAAACTCCGGCGAACTGAAACAAGTGGAAAGAGAATTGATTCGCGATGTTTTGGCGTCGGAAAGTGAAACTGTAAATGTGCAAAAATTCGCTGAAAAAGTGAAAATAGAATTATTGCCATTAAAATTATTAAACAGTAAAGACAAAGCTTGGATGCCACAAAAATATGAAAGCATAACATTGCCTGATGAATTGCGAGGAAATGTTGCTAATTATCAAGAACATATTTGGGAAAGTCCAATTAAAACTTCTGCCGGAGATGTTCATTTTCCAGGACAATCATCTGATTACTTCGGCCACACTCGTATAGAAGATATGGGAACAATTGGGAAAACTATACAAAAAGCTAAAACAATTAGTGGAAATGATTATGAAATAACAAGAGCAAAAAAAGGTGGAGAGGGAATTCGCCGAGTTATTGAAGTCCAAAGTGATTTGTATCAGAAAGGAGGATTAGAAAAAGAATTAGCAAAATCAAGAAAAGTTGATATTTCTGGTGGATTTATTAGACCTGGAGAAATACCAAAAAGCAAATTATTAGGAGTTCAAAAACTCCAACAATACTCCGACCCCACAGCTCACTTCCGAATGATCCGGGAAGAAGTAAAACAAGCCGCCATAGACGGTAAAACCAAACTTCAATTCCCAACAGGAGAGACAGCGATGAAGATTGAGGGGTTGGGAGATACTCGGCAATGGTTTAAGGCAGGAACATTTGAAGTAATGACTCCAGAAAAATTAAAAGTTGGCAATGCAATTACTACTCAAAGGCCAGCTTATGCAAGTGAAGGAAGTCAATGGATCATCACCGACATTCTTGGAGATGGGAAGTTTAAGGCTGTGCCGAAAGGAGTTGGAATGCAAAGAGCAGAATTGGTTGGAAAATATGGTGGTGGCACACCCATAAAGTTAGGAGACCTTTGGTATGACACTAAAGATATCAATATAGAAACCTTTGACATCTCCGGCAAAGTAGATACTTCAAATCCTATTTATAGGTTCTATGAAAAAGAAGTCGGCAAATATCTTCGCTCAAAATACGATGCTAAAACCATAACTGACGATAAAGGCGTTCAATGGAATGAAGTCGAAATAAAGCCGGAAATGAAAAAAGAGCCAGTCGGTGCTTTCAGCATGGCTCCGAAAAAAGAAGGAAAAACGGTATTTGGTAGAAGTGAATTTGCCTAATTATTAAAAAATAAAATTATGGACTACAAAGACATAAAAATTATAGGAGGGTATATTCCGGACAAACCTGACATTCGGAATTATTCGTACGGTTCGGTTTTTGGCGCAGAACCATACCCGAGAAAATTCCACCGACCAGATCCGGAAGTGAAAATACCATTTCAAGGTCAGATTCCCTCATGTGTTGCTTGCGGATTGACACTGCTAAACGAATATAAGAGCCTCAAGAACGATAAAAATAATTTAGAGTTATCATGGCGCCGACCATTCTCACAAACAGGACTATTCAATCAAGGTCGAAATGTCGAGGATGTTCTTCAATACATCGAGGCATCAGGGCAACCGCAATCGAAATATTGCCCGAATGATGTCAGCCTTGCCGAGAAAGAATTTATGAATCCCGAAATGACACAGGAAGCACTAGATGACGAAAAAAAAAGAATGATAGGAAAGCATTGGTGGATTCGCGCGGACAATCTTAATGAGATTTGTCCGGCCGTAATTAAAGAACCAATCGCGATAACATTCGGCGGAAACAATTCTGACTGGCAAAAACCATTTAACGAAATTGTAAGATTTACCCCGGCACTCGGAGCGGACTGGTATCACCTGACGGTATTATGGGATTACGACTTGGACGAAGGATGGTTTAGGATTTGTAATTGGTGGGGAGATCAAATAAGAAAAATCGCGATAAATTATCCATTAAATTCGGTATCTTCTTTCGCGGATATACCGGACGAAAGACAAAATACTATGTTCAGAGTATTAAAGACAGCAGACAAACAAGACAACTGGATGATCACCGGGACCAACAAGAGAAGAATTCCCGATAGTGATACATTCCATTATTTTCGCGGACAGCTTGGAATTATAGACGACCCGGAAATTGTGACGCAAGAAGAACTCGATAAATACATTACATCAGAATCACTTCCAAGTATAAAACTTATGAGAGTTCTGGAAGAAGTTGTTAGGGATATATATCTTGAAGAATAGTTTACAAATTTAAAAAAATAGTTTATACTATAGATATGATTAGCTTTGCGACATAAAATCCTGTATTTATAAACTATTACTCGCAAAGCGATAGTTTATCTTTATAGGATTTTGTGTTATAAAAATATGCCAAGTGGAGTTTATTGTAGAAAGAAAGATGTTGTTTACGGATGTTTTAAAAAAGGACATATACCGTGGGATAAAAATAAAGAAAATATTAAGATGAAAGGAGAAAATAACCCAGCGTGGAAAGGAGATAATGTTAGTTATCGAGCATTGCACATTTGGATAAGAAGACAATTAGGTTCTCCAATAAAATGTGAAAATTGTGGAAAAATTAAAACAACCCCTAAAAGTATCGACTGGGCAAATACAGATCATAAGTATGAAAGAATTCTTATTAAATGGAAAAGTTGGTGCAAGTCTTGTCATCGCCTTTATGATTATAAGAATAATACAACTCAATAATCATTAAAAATAAAAAAATATGAACACAAAAAAACTCGTCGCAAGCTATCCGGTACTAGCATCGTCGGCTAACCCGGAAGAATTATCCTTAACCGTAAAAGGCGCACTGATCGGACTGATTCCTATACTTATTTTTATTCTTGGGCAATCCGGATACATAATTACAGATAATGAATTAGTGGAAATAATAAATAACTTCTTTATTATAATTTCAAATGCGATGATGATTTATGGAGCATTGAGAAAAATTTATTACTCAAGAAAGTAGAGAGATAAAGCATAAAAAGCCCTTTAAATAGGTCTTTTTTTCGTGAAAAAGTTATCAACAATTGAACCCTTGACACAATGGCAACGGCTTGGTATAATTAAGCCATACGATTAAAAAAAGAAAGGAAAAAAAATGAAAACAGAAGATTTAATAAATGGACTAGCGGCGCTCACTTTATTTATCGCAATAATTTTCATCGCTGAAGTCGCAATCGAAAACGGAGAAAAAAACGAATGCCGAACTTGGAAGCCGGAAGAGATAATGTACGGCTGGCAAGTTGAACAGTGCAAGCGATACGAAATACCGATCGTGACACCGGAGCCGGAAAAAACCATTCAAGAATCTGAAGCACCTACGCAAGCGCGGATCACGAAATACGGCTGGACTGGAAACACAATGGCTAATGGCGAGTATCCATACATCGGCGCGGTGGCAACATCAGACAGAGGCATACCACTGGGAACCATAGTCGAAATAGATGGTAAGGAATATACGGTTAAAGACAGAACCGCAAAATGGGTACACGAAAAATACGGCTCAACATTCGACATATACTCAGAAGATAGCTACGAAGAGATGATGGAGTTCGGATCACAAAAAAAGGTAGTAATAATTAAATAAATAATTAAAAAGGAAGGGAGGTGAAAAAATGGAAAATGAAAATAGTCCTGAAGATCAGGAGTATGAATCCGCAAGAGATAAAGAATCGGATAAGCAATGCCCCGATCATCATGATGGAGAACATCAATTCATCGAATGCGATGAATTGCCAGCAACCTGTTTATGCGGCAAGCAGGAAACAGAAGTATAATAATTAAAGGTGAATTTTAGCGGGGATGAGAAGGAGGTATGATATTCATCTTTCTTCCTCTCTCCTCTAAAAAAAATTATGAAAAAAGAATTAACAATAGCAAAAAACTTACCGGAGATTATCCCGGAGCAACAAGGACCGGCGGAGGTATTGATTGCCCAAGCTATTCAAAAAGGATTACCAGTGGAAACAATGGAGCGACTTCTTGCGATGAGGCGAGAACTAAAAGCAGAATGGGCGAAAGAGCAATTTGACAAAGCAATGGCCGCTTTTCAAGGCGAATGTCCGATAATTAGAAAGACAAAAAAAGTAATGAATAAAGACGGCAGGTCGGTGCGATATATTTATGCTCCGATTGACAGTATTGTCGAGCAAGTTAAAGATATTCTTGGGAAAAATGGACTTTCATACACGATCCAAGTTCGTAATGACGGCAAGGCGATGACAGTCGTGTGCCGAGTAACACATAAAACCGGCCATTCTGAAAATAGCGAATTCGAAGTGCCAATCTCAAGCGAGGATTATATGAGCGATGTCCAAAAGTTCGGAGCGCGGTCAACCTTTGCGAAAAGGTATGCCTTCTGCAACGCATTCGGGATCATGACCGGAGATGATGATGACGACGCGCAGAGCACAATCGGAGAAAAAATACTTCCCAAAGCGTTGCCGGCAAAAAATCTAATCGCAAATATTAAGATGAAAATTAAAAATCAAATTGACACTTTAACCGCTCCGCAACAATTAAAAACAGCGGAAGAATATCAAGCGATGGTATTAAGCTTGACCGCAACAACCACCGATCCAGGGCTTGAACTAATTGAGAAAAATTATCAAGAAATTAATGGTCGGCTAGGAGTTCTAATCGGCGAAAGAAAGGAGAAAAAATAATATGGAAAGTGAACTATTACAAGTAGCAACAATCACTCCAACCGAAGCACAAGCGGTTATCGTCAACACCAAAGACGACTATGTGAACGCTGGAGATGTTCTGAAGTTTATCAAAGACAAAATCAAGAAAATTGAAGCCAAGCGGATCGAGCATACTAGTAAATTATTGGAGCAGAAAAGAATAATTGACAAAGATTACAAAGACGCGCAAAAACCGCTTCAAGAATTGGCCGAAAAAATAAACACCGCAATGGTCAAATGGAATATGGCCGAACAGATACGGCTGGACGCGGAGCAGAAAAAAATCGATGACGCGATCTTGGCGGAAGAAGAAAAAAGAGAAAACGAAAGACTGGCGCGCGAAAAAGAAACCGGCGTTAAGGAGAAAGCGGACACTAATATTTTTGTGCCGGTCGTAAATGACATTAAAAAAGTCAGAGGCAATATGGCCAGCAATGTAATGGCGCAAACATATGAATTTGAACTGGTGGATATTTCAAAAGTTCCTCTACAATATCTAACCACTGATGATGTTAAAATCAAAAAAGCATTAAGAGAAAGTAAAGGAAAGGTCGAAATCGGAGGAATTAAAGTTTTAATCAAAAATAAAATAAGTTCCTACCGGAGCTTCTAAAATTATGAGCAGACCAGAACATTTGCCTATCGTAAATACGCCGGAGGGAATAAGGCGGATAAATCAAGAGCAAGAGGAATATGATAAAGATCCCAATGAATATGAACGCAGACAGGATGAGCAAGAGCGAGAACAGTCGCAGGAAGATGCGCAGAGAAGCGAGGCTGAAGCCAATGCTGCAGGTGAAGCGGCAGCAGCCAAAGCAGAGGATATGTCTCACGAAGGATAATAAACAAAATTAAATTTTAATTTATTTAAAATATGGAAAATGAACCAATGCAATTTATTAACGGCTTAATCGTGAAAAAACCCGAAGGTAAGGCGGCAGAATTTATCACAGCAAAATTATCACTTAAAAGATTAGATTTAATCGAATGGCTACAATCTCAACCGGACGACTGGATTAACGCCGACATACTAACAAGCAAAAAGACGGGAAAATTATACTGCAAAATTAACACCTGGAAACCCTCCGCCTATAATCAAAATAATCGACCTAGTCAACCAGCGCAAACAGATTCTCAAGATGATGCACCGGATATTGAAAGCGGAGAGTTTCCCTTCTAAAAAGTAAATAAAACCTAGCCGTTAGTTATCAACTAGACAGATAACCAACGGCTTGGTATAATAGGGTTGTAAATAATAATAAAATTTATGGAGATTCAAATCAAAGACGAGAGCAATGATCGAGGATATTTTACTATCGTTCCAAACTATGTATTAAACCATTCAACAGCTATCGCACAAGCCTTGTATTTACAACTTAAAAGATTGGCCGGGGAAGAAGGAATTGCTTACCCTGGAAGCCGGTATTTAAGAGAGAGATTAAAAATAAGCCAGCCAACACTTAGAAAAGAATTCAAATATCTTTTAGAAAAAGGATGGATAAAATATGCGGGAGAAAAAGATATTGAAACTGACGGAGGCAATCAAAAAATAAAATGTTACAGAATTGTAGATATTTGGCAACTTAACAATAAATTATATCAAAGGGGTGAAAAAATAGACACACCTTGTAGCCAAAGGGGTGAAAAAATAGACACACAAGGGGTGAAAAGTGGGGGTGAAAGAATCGGCACGAAAGAAGATCCATGTAATAAGATCCACTCTTTTAATAAGAACAATGCAACGCCTAAAGTCGTTGCGGAGGTTAAAACTTTTAATTTAGAAGAAGAAGTAGATAAATTAGTTTTAGGAAAGGTCGAGCATTTACAAGCCATAGGTTTGTTTATTGATATAAATGAGCTTAACCCAACTAATAGACAGCAGTTATCTTCGATCATTAAAAGAAACTCCCGCGCCGCATGCCTTTTAAAAGGATACTCCAAAGAGCAGATAATTCATACGATGAGCCTTCTTAAAAAATATGCCGAATTTCGCTGGACAATAGAGAGCGTGGGAAAGTATATAGACAAGCCAGAAGAAATTAAAAAACTAATCAAATAATATGAAATATTCAGAGAACAAAGAAGAAGAAAAAGTTTTTACGCCAGTGTGGCAGAAATCCACTGAAGAACTAAAAGAGACAATCGGCGATTTTGAAAATCAATTAAAAGAGTATAAAGAAAATATCCCGCCGACAGTGCGAGGACAAATGCGGGCGATGAATGAAGGCAAGTTGCCGGATTGCGGAAGTAGGTTTTTACTGGATAGGGGAATAGCAGTGTGGTATTTGGAAAACGGCTGGCTTCAGACGGAAACTCCCAAATTAGGCGAAAAAAGAAAATGGGCGATGACACTGAAATATATCGCAGACGGCGTGCCGGGAAAAGAAGAAACGCTGGACGAACTTCAACACAGAAGAAATTATGCGGGAGAAGAAGCTATCAAGGGTGGCGATCCGATAATAGCGGAGATGTACCGCAAAGAGCAACAAGATAAAATAGACGCAATGCGAAAAAAGTTAATGATAAAGTTATCAGTTTAATTTAATAATATTATAAATATGGAAGTAAATAAAAAAATATGAAAATATTAAAAATTATATTAGCAGTTATGTTTGCGTGGTTATTAGTAATGACTTATATGGCATTAACCGCCGAAGCGATGACTATTCAGTATGGAAACTGGAATACAATGCAAAGCAAATGTCGCGGAGCGCTGGGATGTTTCAATTATCAGACAGAAGAAATCTATGTTTGGAAAAGCGGCAATGCCGAAATGGAAAATCAAATCGAAACTCACGAAGTTGGCCACTACTTGATTCGCAATATGAGCGAGCCTGAGTTGAGATATTTTTTCTGGAGTCCAACAAGCTACAAGAAAAATCTTTATGAAATGCGCGAAGACGGAGCGGACTTTTATGTCCAATACAAAAAAGGCAAAGCGGATTTTATAATCAATAATTTATTTAAAAGACTAAAATGAGGGAACTTAATAAATTAAAACCATAGAATTCTTCAAAAAATGCCGACACTTTGGGCCCATTGAGGTCGCATACGCATAAACCTACCAATAAACCCCTTGCGAACGCCCTGAGGCGACTGGCGGACTTTATAACACTAACTATGAACTGTATTCCCCCAAAACTAAAAAAGGAAATGTCCGAAGATCCATTCTATAAAAAATGTTGCATCACAGGCACACCGGCCACACAAGCAAAAATCGAATGGCATCATGGACTTTCCTTCGCCGGAAAAAGAATTCAGGAAAAATTTGCGATAATTCCCCTCAGGAAAGATATCCACGATAATGTGGTATTGTACCGAGAACAATGCGATAGAATTATTTTAAATCGCGCCACTGAAGAACAATTAAAAAAATACTCAAAAGGAACAGACCTGATCGCGAAGCGCGACAGACTTAATTCAATAATTTAAAATAATATGAAAAATTTAAAAGATTTAACGGAGTTTGAGAAAATAAACGAAAGCGTTAATGATAGAGAAAGAGTAGAAGCTAATAAACAATTTATCCTCTCCGACCGCCAAGAGGTGTTAAAAATAGTAAGAAGACTAATAATTGAAGCTGTTAATGAAACCATCGAAGAACACGGTAGCCCAAATGTTTATATTGATATGGTTGGCGAAACCTTAATAGAAAAAATAGAAAATTTATAACCTAAATCCAAAAAGATTTCAAATTTATTAAAAACCTAACCAAATAAAAATATGAACTTAAAAGAAATAATAATAAAACAAGATGAAGAATTTGAGAAAGAACGACTTGATTTTGCGGATACTGTTATTCTCGTAGGGTTTGGCGGAGACGAAGTAAATGGATATAAAGGTAAATTTAATGAAGAAGCTGAAGAAGTTAGGAATAGAGACTATGATGAAGCAAAAGACAAATTATATTCCTATCTCTACCGCCGAGACCACGCCATTGCCGAAGCGGTGAGGGAAGAGATTATTGATAGTTTGCCTCGTAAATTTTGGGAAGATGAAGACCACGCAGTTGGAGGGTATATTTCTAAGAAAGACTTATGGGAATTATTGAATAAAAAGATTTAATACTTAACCAAATAAAAGGAAACTAAATATGAAAAAGTTAGAACAATTAAAATGGTCACACCACGAATTATCTGATAATTTTGGAATGACGTTAGAACAAAGCAAGAAAGTTAATGATTTAATCACTCTTGCTCATAATAACGCAATAGATAAGTGTAGAATATTTATTGAAAATGAAATAAGAAGCAAATTCATAAAAGAAAGTACAATCGGTCAAAATTCTATAAATGTATTTAATGAAATAATGATAAATTTATGAAAAAATACATCAAGAAAATTAAAAGAATGAATGATAGTTGGTGCATAAATTCTCGTTATAGAATTTACGATATTGATGGCTGTGTTTATGATACTTATGCGGCTAAAGATATACCTAACGAAGTTTTTAAATTCCGCGATGATTTAGAGAATTATTTTCAAAGCAGGTTAGAATTTAAAAATGATAATGAGCTTAACCATCGAATTTAATAATTTAATATAAATATATGGAGATAAGAATTGAGCCATTTTATAAATTACAAACTAAAAAACAAATCGGATTAGATTTAGGTTTCACTTTCACAAGATTTGACTATTTGGCCTCTGGTAGTTTTTGGCAATTACAACTAGATTTGATTATTTTAAGAGTTTTTGTTAATTTTTAATTTAATAATAAAAATATGAAAAATAAAATTACATTTTCTGAATCGCCAACACAAAATTTACCTCAATTATGCGAAGTTTGTGGGTGTGAAATTAGTGATGGCGACGAGTGCTATTATGTTGGACAGGGGGTTTATATTTGTTCGTCTTTTACCGATGAATGTATTAAGAAATGGGAAAAATAAGGATAACCTTATGAAAAAAGAAATTAAAAAAGGTCGAAAAAGTTTAATTCAATAATTTAATAAAAATATGAAACAAATAGCAGAAACTGATAAGTCGTATCGATGTTTAGCGGGTGCGATTTGTGGAGGAGTAGTCAGTAAAAGCTTATTCGATAGCAATCCTTGGGCTTATATGATGAATTATTGTATGGATGATGATAAATTTAAAAAGTATGTTGCGGAAAAAGATAAAAAGAAAAGAAAAGTTATTTTTGATAAATATGCTAGAATTGTAATTTAATAATTTAATATAAAAAAATGAAACAAATAAAATTTCGAAGTTGGGATGGATTTAACAAAAAAATGTCATTTTGGACAATAAATGATTTATGCACTTGGAATGATAAAACAGAAAAACCAAGTTCGCTTGAAGACTGGATGCAATACACTGGACTACTGGATAAAAATGGGGAAGAGATTTATCAATTAGACCAATTAAGAGCCAAAAGCAATCAAACCAAGGAAAATATTGAAGGAATTGTAGAATGGCGGAATGATGAAGCGGCATTTAGGTTGGTGGCTATGAATAATTATATGTATAAACTTCACGATATTCATAATGTTGAAGTAATCGGAAACATTTATCAATTAACAATAAAAATATGGAGATAAGAATTGAGCCATTTTATAAATTACAAACTAAAAAACAAAAGGAAGAAAAAAGTGTATGCGACCACGATTTTAAATACTCACATATAGAATATCCGCCAATGGGAACATATTCAACAATCCCACCGAATAAGGAAGTTGTAGTATGTAAAAGATGTGGTAAAATAGTTAAAACTATTATGCTGTAAATATATGCCAAAAGGAATATATCCAAGAATTAGAAAATTATAGAAAAAAGTTTAATTCAATAATTTAATAATAAAATGATGGGAAAATACGATATCAATGGAAAAAGTATATTCTTTAGAAGTTCTTGGGAAGCTAATTATGCACTATACTTGGATTTTCTGATTAAGCAATTACAAATAAGAAGTTGGCAGTTCGAGGTAGATACATTCTGGTTTGAAAAAATACGGCGCGGAGTTAGAAGCTACAAGCCAGATTTTAAAGTAATGACAATGGCTGGAAAAATAGAATATCACGAGATTAAAGGCTGGATGGACGCAAAAAGTAAAACAAAGATAAAGAGAATGGCAAAATATTATCCTAATATAAAATTGATTGTAGTTGATCAATATTCTTATAAAGATATTAAAAATAAAGTGGGTAAATTGTTAAAATTTTATTAAAGTTATTCACTT
>CAYPQL010000021.1:7798-23100 GCA_964412905.1 uncultured Candidatus Saccharibacteria bacterium | reverse complement strand
TAATAATCCTCATCGCCTGGGCGGTAATTGACAGCATCCTCGCCGCGGCAGGATATATTGACCCGATCGGAGGCGAGTGGTATATGATGAATTGCTGAAATAAATTGTTCTATTGCTGTATTGTTCTATTGTTTTGCTCGGCTATAGTTTTTAATTTCTAAAATAAAAAATATGAAAGACAATTTTAATTTGGGTTCTGGCTGCCGCTTTGGGAAAAATAAACCGGATAGTAATCCGGAGAAGCAAAAGAAAATAAATGAAATCAAAACAAAAAAGTTTTCAACGCCGCTGGCGTTTGTTTTGCTGTTATTTATTATTAATCTTTTTATTTTTGGCGGGGCGCTATTAATTTACAAAACCAATAATGGCGGAATAAGCAATCCTTCCGCCAATGTTCCGGCGAATGAAAATGGAGCTATCCGAAAATTTAAAGATTACGCGGAGATGAAAGAATTTATGGAAAATAATGCCGTTTCAAGCGCTTACGGATACAGCAATTTTTTGGGAGGAGCTAATGATTTTGAAAAGAGAACGGAGGTAAGCATGGAAGCTGTTCCAAGCAGTCCTGTTCCAACGAATGGAATTGGCGGCGGAGATTATTCTTCTACCAATGTCCAAGTCGCGGGAGTTGACGAGGGAGACATCGTGAAAACTGACGGCAAATATATTTACGCCGTTTCCGGAAATGAAGTGGTTATAATTGACGCTTATCCCGCTGAAAATTCCAAAGAAGTTTCCAGAATAAAATTGGATTCAAGTCCGAGCGGAATTTATATAAACGGCGACAAGCTGGCAATTTATGGATATAATTATAATATCTATAATGCCAAAGAATATGAAAGTATTTTGCCAAGGCGAAATAATAATTATTCTTTTTTGAAGATTTTTGACATAAGCGACAGAAGCAACCCGAAGCAAACCGGAAGTTTTGATTTTGAAGGACAGCTTGTTAATTCCAGAATGATCGGGGACTATGTTTATTTCGTGACTTCAAGTTATAATTATTATAGCTACGATGAAAAATTTCCAATTCCTATAATTCTTGAAAACGGGAAAGTTTTAAGCGGCGGCGAGACCCCGGATGTTTTCTATTTTGATATTCCTTATTATTCTTATAATTTCACGACTGTTGCTTCGTTGAATATAAAAAATGATGCGGAGAAAATAAACAGTGAAGTTTATCTCTTGGACGGACAGCAGAATGACATGTTTGTTTCTGAGAATAATATTTACATAACATTCAACAAGCAAGTGAGCGAAGAAGAGCTTGCGATGGACATCACTATGGATATGCTGAGAGAATATGTTTTTCCGGAAATGAGCGAAAAAGATAAGGAAATAATAGCCAAGATTGAAAAAACGGAAAATGATGTTTTATCTCCAATGGAAAAATATCAGAAGATAATAATAATTATGGCAAGATATGAAAATATGTTTAAGGACAGGGAAGATGAATTCCAAAAGGAAATGGAAAAAAGAGTGAAGCAAAGATACGAAGATATTTCCAAAGAGCTGGAAAAAACGGTAATTCATAAAATTGGAATAAATAACGGAAGCTTGGAATATAAAACATTCGGCGAAGTGACGGGGAGAGTTTTAAACCAGTTTTCGATGGATGAAAGCGACGGGTATTTCAGAATCGCTACGACCAGAAGCAGAGATTGGTCGCAATTTAACGATGTCAGTTCGCAGTCATATAGCAATATCTATGTGCTAGATAATGATATGAAAGTTGTTGGAAAAGTTGAAGAGCTTGCCGAAGGAGAGCAGATTTATTCCGTGAGGTTTATGCAGAACAGGGCGTATATGGTGACTTTCAAACAAACCGATCCGCTTTTTGTGATTGACTTATCTGATCCAGCTAAACCGCAAGTTTTAGGAGAATTGAAAGTGCCGGGATTTTCCAGCTATCTGCATCCTTACGACGAAACAACTTTGATTGGGCTTGGAAAAGAATCGGATGATAGTGGAAGAATAATCGGGGGAATCAAATTATCTTTATTTGATGTTTCTGATGTTACTAACCCAACGGAAATAGATAAGTATGTAATGGGTGATAGAAATAGCGATTCAATAGCAATAAATGAACACAAAGCGTTTCTATTTTCCAAAGACAAGAATCTTCTGGCAATTCCGATAAGCATGCAAGGAGGGGTTAGGATTTTGCAAGAAGGAATTTCAACTGATGAACAGGAAAAAATGATAATGCCTCCGATAAAATATTTTAACGGAGTGGCTGTGTTTAATATAAATAAAAAAGGCTTTGAATTGAAAGGAACGATTGATCATTCTGATGAAAATAGCGCTTATAGCTGGAATAACGCAAGCAGAAGTTTGTATATTGACGATATCTTATACTCATTATCCAACAAATATCTCAAAGCGAATCGGCTGGATTCTCTTGAAGAGGTGAAGAGTTTGAAAATAAGCTCGGCGGACAATAACAGTCCAACTCCAATTCCAATTCCGATGCCGATGATAGAGAATTGGAAATAGGACGCGATAATTATTTAGCTAACAAGAAGATAAATGAACAAATTTAAGTTTGGGATTTTTGATTTTGATGGAAACATTGTCAACGCTATGCCGGCATATACAAAAGTATTTTCTGAAATTTTAAGATCAAAATATGGAATTGGCATCAAAGATTCAGGGGAATATTATTTGAATTCTACTGGAACTCCTATTGATGTTCAGTTTAAATGTATGCTAGAAAAATATTGCAAGCCAACTGACATTATTTCCAAGCTAGTTGATGAGTTTTTTGATACTGTTAATAAGATTGACTTTGTTTTGTTCGAAGGCGCAAAAGATACGATTGAAAAGCTTTTTGACAGAGGATTGAAACTTTTTATTACAACTGGAAGCCAGACTGCTGACACAAAAAAGCGCCTAGAAAAAGCGGGGCTTATAAAATATTTTTCTCTCGCGCTTGGCTCAAGTGAAATTTCAAAAGGACCAATGCACATAAAAAAATTTGCCGAGTCGGTTGAACTGACATTTGAAGATTTTTCAAAACAAGCTTTCTATCGCGGCGATGGTCCAAGAGATATGGAGATTGCCAAGATGTCTGGAATCTATGCCATCGGCATCGCGCAAACAGTCAGTAAAGAAAAACTTCTTGAAGCCGGCGCGGATATTGCCGTGGGTAGGATTAGAGATATTACGGAGCTTGATATTTTGAAGTAAACGACCGAAACTGCGCACAGCGCGCACCTTGACACAGTCAAAAAGGTGTGCTATTTTTTTAAGTCAGGCTGGTTAAAAAACAAAACTGGTTTGATAGGGATGTTTAAAACATTCCGGAGGGCAATGAGGCTTTTTATAAAATAAAAAGCGGAGTTCTTTGAAAATTTGGAGGAAAAAATATGGCAAATTTTATAACTTTAGAACAGGCGCAAAAAGCGCTGGAAGAGAAATTTGGCAAAGGAGTTAAAATATCCTTGGAGCCAATAATAGAAGGAAAAGAAAAACAGCTCTGGCGATTTGACCCACAGACGGGAAAAATCGGAAGAGACGACGACAAACTGTATGAAGTTGAAGTTGTCTTCCGAGAAGATAAAGGTTTCTATCAGCTTAGGCTAAAAGAAGAGCCTGGAACAGATGATCTTATCGTTGGTCATGTTGGTGTCGAGATTTTTGGCGACAAAGTTGTTGTCAGAAAAAACTCTGGCTTTAATGGAAACATTCTTGAACTCAAACCAAGCTCCCTGTCGAAAGGAGAAAAGCTGGCACCAAGCTCAAGATGCATAACCAACATAGAAGCAAATCCGCAAAGGATTTCTGGTCAAATCAAGTGCTGTGTTAAAGTGCTTGATAATAAACCAGAGCTTGCATCAGGGGAATTCCTAATGCCAATAAAGGAATTTTTGGAGCAGACAACCGATGGTCGATCTATATCGGCCTTAGTCAAAGCTCTCATTGAACTTGACAGAATAAGTGTTTCGTAAAAACGAGATACATCACCCTTTTTATTTTTTTAAAGTGTGTCTTTTTTTATTCTCACTTTCTTTATTTTCATTTGACAATTTCAAATTTTGACATTATATTAAGAAGACAAATAGCTACCTAATACCAATCATATGCAAGACGATTTCGTTGTAAATCAGAATAGCTCGCAGGAAGAGCTGGAGTTAAAAAAGAGCTTGTCCGGCGCTTTGGCGAAAAAGATAGATTTGCTCGCCAAACTATACACGGAAAAGAGGATTTCTTTGGAAGAAATCGCTCTGATTTTAGGTTTGGATAAAAGCGAAGTCAGCCTTATTCTCGCGCAAAAAGGCGTCATAAAAAAGAAAAGAATTATGGTCGGCGGAGGGGCTGGGTTTATCGGCAGCAATTTCATATACCATCTTCTGGAAAAATATCCCAGCTATGAAGTGATAAATTACGATGTCCTAACTTACGCGGCAAATATTGAGAATATGAGAATGGCGGAGAAAAATCCCAATTATAAATTCGTCAAAGGCGACATCGCCGATTATGAAAAATTGGAAGAAATCGCCAAACAAGGGATTGATGCCATTGTAAATTTTGCGGCGGAAACGGCGGTAGGCCGTTCGGTTCACGGGAAAGCCGCTGATTTTATCCACTCTAATGTTGTCGGCACGCATACTCTTTTGGAATTAGTAAAAAACTATAAGATTCCGCGATTTGTCCAAATCTCCACTGATGAAGTTTATGGAACGGTAGGACTGAATGAAGACAGAAAATTCACAGAAGACTCTCCTTTTATGCCAAATGTCCCTTACGCGGCCGCGAAAGCGGGAGGGGATTTGATGTGCAGAGCGTATTTTAATACATATAAAGTGCCGGTGATCGTGACGCATTGCTCCAATAATTACGGCCCTTACCAGCATCCGGAAAAACTTATCCCGTATTTTATTTTTCGAGCGATTAATAATCAATCTCTTCCGATTCATGGAGACGGACAGCATGTTAGAGATTGGATTTATGTTCGTGATCATTGCGAGGCGATTGATTTGGTTTTGCACAAAGGAGTTTCAGGAGAAGTTTATAATGTCGGTTCTGATAATGAAAGGCCGACGATTGATATTGCAAAAATAATTCTAGATTTAATTGGCAGGCCGCATTCTCTGATTAACTATGTTCCCGATAGGCCCGGAAATGACAGAAGGTATTCCATAAGCGCGAGTAAAGCTGACAGGGAGCTTGGATGGGAGCCAAAACACACATTTGAAAACGCTATGCCCAAAACCATTCAATGGTATCAGCATAATATAGACTGGGTGGAAAAAATCAAAGAAAAAGATCAGGATTTTATGAATTATATATAATTAGTATTAAGCATCTAGTATTAAGTATTAAGCTTGACCTAGATACTAAATACTAAATACTAAATACTTGATACTTAATACTAATACATATGGACATAAAACATATTGCCACTCCCATCAAAGGGCTGAATTTATATCTCAATAAAGTCGTTTCCGACGAGCGGGGAAGCTATTGCGATATGGCTCCGGGAGGAACAGAGAACGAGCTTTACGCTGAAGGCATAAAGCATATTCACGCTTCCATCGCCACGAAAAAATTTGTTCCTCGGGGAGGACATTATCACTTCAAATTAAAGGAGAACTTTTTTACTTTAAGCGGGACGGCTTTGTGGTATTTCTATGATTTTGATCCGAATTCTCCGACTTGCGGCCAAAGCTATGCCGTGATTTTGGGGCATGACAAGCTTGGAATTGACGCGGGAGCGCCGGAATATGCAATCTACAAAAATTTTGCCGCTCAGATTTCAATTTCTCCCGGCATCTATCATGTTTTTTGGCCACTGACCGACGCGGAGACGGTTGTGGCGGGAACGGGATCCAATGATTTTGATCCCGATGATTACGACAGAACAAAAGTGGAAGATGTTCCCGGAGCGATGGAAGCATTTGAAGCGGTAAAAAGTAAAATACTAAAACATGAAGAGCAATTAAGTCCGGTAATCAGCGAAGATAAAGAATTAATATTGCAATCCTCCAATAAACTTATGAAAAAAATTAAAGCCATTATTCCGGCCGCGAAAAATAATCAGCAAAGACCGTTTTCGCACACCATTAATAAGCATTTGATTCCCTTGGGCGGGAAGCCGATGATTTTTTATCCGATTGAAAATTTGGTTGATTCCGGAATTGACGAGATTGGCATAATAATAAGCGCTAACGATAATTTATTGAAACAGGTTGTCGGGTCTGGCGAAAGATGGGGGATAAAAATAGAATATATTATTCAGCAGGAACTCACAGGACTTGGAAGCGCCATTATGTCCGCGCGCGATTTTATAAACAATGAACCATTTATATTATATCTCGGAGATAATATTATAAATTATAATATAGCAGATCTCGTTAATAAATATTTCCAGGAAAATTTGAATGCGCTGCTTCTACTGGCAAAAGTGCAGTGTCCTCAAAGATTCGGCGTTCCTGAAATTAAAGACGGGCAAATAATCAGAGTAGAAGAAAGACCGATGTATCCGAAAAGCGATTTTGCTGTTGCTGGAGTTTATATTTATGACGAAAACGCTTTTAAGGCCATGGATTCTATAAAAATCAGCGATAGGGGACAGTATGAAATTTCCGATATTCATAATTATTACATAAATGGCAATTTGAAATTGGACTATCAAGAAATTGATAAATGGTGGAAAGACAGAGGCAAGCCTGAAGATTTATTGGAAGGAAATAAATTTGTTCTTCAAAATTGCGTTTTTGGAAAAAAACGAGAATATATGGAAGGAGAAATTGTCGGCAACGCCAAAATTGAAGGCAATGTAAAGATTGGCAAAGGAACGAGAGTTATTGGAAAAACTCTTATTCGCGGTCCGGTTTCCGTTGGCGAAAGCTGTTTGATCAAAGATTCATACATCGGTCCTTATACATCAATTGGAAATGTGTCCGAGCTTAACGGCACGGAAATTGAACATTCTTTGGTTATGGATAATGTAAATATTTACACGAAAGAAAAAATTGTGAACAGCGTTATCGGCAGAAATGCTTCTATCGTCTCAGGAGAAGACAATTTGCCTCGCGGCAAAAAACTGATTATTGGCGAGAATTCTATTGTGGGGTGGTAGAGGAATCCATAGATTCTATGAAACATATAAAAAAACGGGATTTTAACCCGTTTTTTGAATTAAGAAATGGCAAAAATTTACTCTTACAATTTTCTTTTTTTAGTTTTGGCGATTTAAAAAATATCAAAGATTCAGCCCTTGAATTATAATATTTATGCATTATAATGAAGTAGAAGGATAAAAAACTAATATTGCCAATATGCAAAAATATCCGATAGTTACAATCAATATTATAAACTATAATGAGAGAAAATTTATTTTCGGCGCGATTGAGTCTGTTATGAAGCAGAGTTATCCGAATCTGGAAATTTTTATAACAGATAATAATTCAACTGATGGAACAAGAGAAGAAATTGAAAAGAAAATTACTGAATGGAAAAAAAAGCGGGAAGATATTATCTATATAAAAAATGATGACAACGCGGGATTTGGTCGGCCACATAATCATGTTATGAGAATGGCAAAAGGGGATTTTATATTGCTTCTTAATGCTGATATTATTCTGCCTCCTAATTATATTGAAAATGCCATAAAACCTTTTGTTAATCCGAAAGTCGGCGCTGTGCAGGGAAAATTGCTTAGATATGACTTTGATAAAAATGAATTATGCAAAGATAAAAATAATCCGAAACTAAATATAATTGACACCACTGGCTTGATGATGTTCAAAAATCGCAGAATAGTCTGTATCGGGCAAGGGCAGGCGGACGAAGGCCAGTTTGAGGAAGAGAAAGAAGTTTTTGGCGCGGATGGAGCCATTCCTATTTATAGGAAAGAATCGCTGGAAGACATAAAGTTGCTGAAACTGGAAACTGGAAACTGGAAACTGAGAAAAGAGCAAAGCGATAAATTACAAATTACAAATTACAAATTACAAGATTATGAATATTTTGACGAGGATTTTTTTATGTATAAAGAAGATGTAGATTTGGCGTGGCGGCTTCGGCTAAACGGCTGGAAAACTATTTACGCGCCAAAGGTCGTGGCATATCACGGCCGGGGATCGGGGGACAGCATGGCGAAAAATTATATTGATATCATAAGAGAGAGAAGAAAAATAAATAAGCGCGCGAAGTATTTCTCGTTCAAGCACCAGAGGCTGATGCAGATTAAAGACGACTTTCCTTCTTTGCTGTTTACAAAACACTTTTTTAGTTTCATAATAAAAGAAGTCGGAGCGTGGGTTTATATGGCAATTTTTGAGCGATTTACTTTTAGCGTTCTGAAAGATTTATATCGCGATATTCCTATATTTTTAGAAAAAAGAAAAATGGTTATGGCGAAGAAAAGAGTTGGCGCGAAAGAGATGGAGAAGTGGTTTGAATAGTATCAAGTATCTAGTATTAAGTATCAAGCGATGAAAACAAAGGGCTTAATACTTAATACTAACTACTTAATACTGATCCATGAAACTCTCCATCATTGTCAATCACTATTGCACGCCTGAGGTGCTGAAAATATGCCTGAAGAGCATCAAGGAAAATCTTTCTGATGCTGGTTTTGATTGGGAAATAATTGTGACAGACAGCGCGACGATTGAAAAAACCGAAGAAATGATGGAGGAATTTTTCTCAGATGTAATTTTTATTTTAGCAAAAGAAAATATTGGATTTGGAAAATCAATAAACATTGCGGTTAAAAAAGCTCAAGGGGAATATTTTTTTATAGTGAATGCCGATATTCTTGTTGAACAAGAGGGAGCTATTGAAAAGATGCTTTCTTATATGGAAAAAAACAGCGATGTCGGAATGGTTGGCCCCAAGCTTTTGAATGTAAATAACACAATTCAGCAGTCTTGTTTTCGTTTTTATACTCCCTTAACGGTAATTTGCAGAAGGACTGCTCTCGGGAAAACTTTTTTTGGGAAAAAGGTTTTGAGCTATTTTTTAATGGAAGATATATTTAATAATAAAAATATAACCGAGCCGATTCCTGTTGATTGGCTGATGGGCAGCGCGATGCTTGTCAGAAGATCTGATTTGGAAAAAGTCGGCGTATTTGACGAGAATTTTTTTATGTATTTTGAGGATGTGGATTGGGCGAGGCGATTTTGGGAGAATGGATTGAAAGTCATATATTTTCCAAAGTCCGTGATGTATCATTATCACTTCCAATCAAGCAAGAAAAAGTCTTTATTTGATTCTCTCTTGTCAAAATACGCCCGCATTCACATCAAAAGCGCGCTAAAGTATTTTATAAAATACAAATTCAAGAATGTAAAATATGGATTGTAGGATAGGAATTTGCGATTATTGATATTCATACTTAACTTGATCGGCATACATCGTAGAAAATTCAAAAATTTGCGCGAGTGGTTGAAGCTTGGTATAATAATAGCAACCTTAAGGCATATTTATGAAACTTATTATAAATGCTGAAATCCGGCAGTGTTTCTAATCTGGCGATACAAATAAAAATTTTAATGAATTGAATTTTGGCAGAGATAAAAAAGAAAAAAATCAATCCAAAAGGGTTTATTCTTTCGTATAATAATTATTAATTTGTAAAAACAAAAATATGAAGAACAGAATTTTAACGGCTGGTGTTTTAGCGATAACTCTTGCTGTTGCCGGCAATGTCTATGCCGCAAATCAAAACAGCGATAGCGAGACAGAAAATCAAGCTCAGCAACAGATCAAAGTTATTAATCAAGGCGAAGACAGCCAAATTAAAACGGAAAATAATGAACAGACTCAAAGCGAAAACGCTGAAAATCAAGCCGATTTAAATGTTGAAAATCAAGCTTGGCAAAAATCGCAAAATGAAAACGGAGAAGGCGATCAAGTTCAGAATCAGAATCAAGTAAAAAATCAAGGAGAGGAAAGTCAAATTCAAAACAATGAGCGAGAAGGAAAACAAATCCAAAATAAATCAGGCTTGACCGCTGCCCAGCAAAGAAGAAGTCAAGTAGCCGGCGCGGCGCAAAAAATGCTGCAAGTGGCGGATAGAAACGGCGAAAGCGGAATCGGACAGCAAGTGAGAACTATCGCTCAAACCCAAACTCAAAATCATGAAAAATTAGAAGCGAGTCTGCAGAAAGTCCAAAGCCGCAACGGACTTGTTAAGTTTTTTATTGGTCCGAATTACGGCGAAATAAACAGCGCCAAAAAATCATTGGAAGAGAATCGGGAGCAGATTAAGCAGTTAAATCAAGTTAAAAACCAGCTTGCCAACGAAGGCGATCGGCAAACTCTAGCCGAGCAAGTTCAGCTCCTTGAACAAGCTGATTTGGAAATTGAAAATTCACTGGATGTTTCTCAAGAAGGATTTAGTTTATTCGGCTGGATGTTCAGATTATTTTCTAAGTAATTTTTATTGAAGTGAAAAAAATGGAAATAAAAAATTGATTAATTATTTTCACGCAAAAATATAAAACTGATGCGATTTAACAAAAGGCTTCGGTCAGGAGATTTGGAGCCAACGGCGTTTGCGCGATTTTCCTTGACGGCTTATTAAAATAAGGTAAAATATAAACAGGATATTAAGGAGGATTTAAAATGGACAATAATAATAAAGAAGAAAAAAGAGTATTAACGGGGAGAGAAGAAAAAGAAAAAATATCAAAAGAAAGAGACAAGGTAGCTATGGCTGAACATACAATATTGGCTTATTGTTCAAATAGAGAAGAAGGAAAAGAAAATAATGATAATAAAAAAAAAGAATTAAAAAGGGGTTTGCCGACGCGCGGTCTTTAGCCCCTTGTTTTTTTTAAAATTTGGATTCAGAAATATATTATTATGCGCGTCAAACCCCTCGACCGTCCCTCTCCCGGCGGGAGAGGGACGGGCATCATTATTATATCCCATGAATTAATTTGTCGAAAAAAGGTGAATAGGTGCGGGTTAGCATCTTGACAGGATAATAAAAAAGGTGTAATAATTAAAAACCAAGTTTAATCATTTTTAAAATAATAAATAATAAAAAATATGATGAAAAATTTTAGAAAAGCGCTTGTTTGTGTTCTGGGAGTTTTTATCGCAGTCGGAGCGGTTTTGGGAGGAGGGTTAAATGTAAAAGCGAATGCCGATTTTAATATAATATCCGATGATTTTAATGCTTCGGCTCTGGATACATCGCTTTGGACGATTGTCAATCCGAGGAATGACGCGGCATTCGCAATGGCAGGCGCTCCGGATGCGATGTTGAGCATCGCGATACCCGCGGGCATATCTCACGATATACGGACAGGAGGAAATTACGCGCCCCGCGTAATGCAGTCCGCCAATAATACTGATTTTGAAATAGACGCGAAATTCCAATCCCAGCTCACTTCTCAATATCAGATGCAGGGAATAATTGTCGAGCAAGACAATAACAATTATCTCCGGCTTGAGATTTACAGGGATGCCGCAACAACAAGAGCGCTTGCGGTAAGCTTTAAAGATGGCGTTCCAACCGTGCGATACGACTCCGCAATTCCATCTGGCAACTCGCTATATTTGCGCGTCAACAGAACGGGGGATCAATGGACGCAATATTATTCTTACGACGGCGCAAACTGGACATCAGCCGCAAACTTCAATCATCCATTGATAGTGGCTTCTGTCGGACCTTATGCGGGAAATTACGCAACCCCGGAGAGCAGTTCGCCGGCGTTTACCGGTTTAATTGATTATTTTTTCAATACTTTATCTCCCATTGTTCCTGAAGACGGTCCAATATTCAACTTGCCATTTATTGCCGCACAACCTACAAGCCAAGAAATTGTTGAAGGTCAGACCGCAACATTCAATGTAACAGCCACCGGCTCTGATCCGTTAATTTACCAATGGCAGAAGAATAATATAAATATTCCTGACGCGATTAGCCAGTCATATACAACGCCGGCAACAACATTGTCGGACAATAATTCAACTTTCCGCGTCATCGTAACAAACTTTGTTGGCAGCGCAACGAGCGATTCAGCGACATTAACTGTTATAGAAAAAACTCCGGCGCCCGCGCCAATCAATTTTATCGCCAATCCCGGCTTTGAATCCGGAACCGCTTCCTGGAATTTCTACACGAACGCTGTCGGTTCTTTTACCGCCGGCGCTCCAGCTTACATCGGAACCAAAACTGCTAAAGTCAATCTTGTTACCAGCGCCTCCAATATGCAGCTTTACCAAACAGGCATATCTCTTGAGCCAAACACCAAATACAAATTAAGCTTTGCCGCTTATTCTTCCACCGGCCATGATATGGGAGTAAACATTTTCAAACACGGCTCTCCATACACCAACTACGGCCTTTCATACACTACAAATCTCGGGACAAGCTGGCAGACCTTTACCGCCGAATTTACCTCAAAGGGCTTCACGGGCAATATAAGCGACGCCAGATTGATGTTTAGTTTTATGGGTTATGCCCAAGCAGGGGATGTTTATTATATAGACGATGTGGTATTGGAGAAAGTAGAGTGACGCTATCTTTATTTTTAATTTTAAACACATGATCGTAAAACTTTTAAAAAGATCTCGCCGCGTATCAGCGATAGCGTTATCGCTGATACTTTTAGCGTCGTCTTTTTCGCCGGTATTAACTTTACCGGCATTAGCTCAAGTAAAATCCGATAATTCGGCATCTCAAAAACCGGCAAAAGAAAAACCGGCTGATTATGTTCCAGGCGAATTGATTGTAAAATTCAAGGAAAATCAAGTGCCGGATAATGTGTTTCTTGCCAAGCATAATTTAAAATCGGCGGATAAAATTTTAAAGCAAGGTCTAAAACAAAACTCAACGCAAGATGCGGATAACAATAAAATAAACGCAAAAAAAATCGGCGTGGACAGAATATATTTGATGGAAGAAAAAAATCCGCAAGACATAGAGAAAACAATCAATGCCCTTAAACAAGACCCGCGCGTGGAATATGTCGAACCGAATTATATTATTAATATTGATGCGATTCCAAACGATCCGGGTTTTCCTGAACTTTGGGGGTTAAACAATACCGGTCAAACCGGCGGCGCTTTCAATGCGGATATTAACGCGCCTGAGGCGTGGGACATTCAAACGGGAAGTGAAAAAGTTGTAATCGGCGTAATTGACACCGGCATTGATTATAATCACCAAGATCTCGCGGCAAATGTCTGGACAAATCCCGGCGAAATTGCCGGCAATGGAATTGACGATGATAACAATGGCTATATTGACGATATTCACGGCTGGAATTTTGTTAATAATACCAACGACCCTTTTGATGACAATGGGCATGGCACGCATGTGTCGGGGACAATTGGCGCTGTTGGAAATAACAGGATAGGTGTTACCGGTGTAAATTGGTCGGTAAAAATTGCAGCGCTTAAATTTCTTAATGCATCCGGTTCAGGCAGTACTTTCAGCGCAATTAATGCAATAAACTATGCAAACTTAATGGGTTTTAAAATTACTAATAATAGTTGGGGTGGCAGCGGATATTCACAAGCGCTTTACGATGTAATTGCTATGGCTAATATTAATGGAAATCTTTTTGTCGCGGCAGCTGGAAATTATGAATCTGATTCTGATATTTCGCCGCATTATCCTGCTAATTATAACCTCCCTAATATAATTTCCGTAGCGGCTACAGACAACAAAGATACCCTTGCTTCTTTTTCAACTTATGGTGTAACTTCAGTTGATCTTGCTGCGCCCGGAGTTAGTATTTATTCTACCACCCCAAACAATACTTATGGTTATAAAAATGGAACATCAATGGCCTCACCTCATGTTGCCGGCGTAGCCGGTTTAATTAAAGCTCAATTTTCGACGCTTGATGCGGTCGGCATAAAAGTGCGTATTTTAAGCAATGTGAGTCCAGTTGATTCTTTAAGTGGAAAAATTTTTACTGGCGGACGGCTAAACGCGTTAAATTCTCTTGAAACGGACAATATTGCTCCTTCTCCGATTTCAGATCTTAAGGTGTTAAATACAAACTATGCCACAGTCACGCTTTCTTGGACCGCCAAAGGCGATGATGGCTCGATTGGAAAAGCCAGCGCTTATGATATTCGCTATTCTACTTCCCCGATTACAGATTTAAATTGGAATAGCGTTAAACAAGTGATTGGCGAACCGATACCGCGTATTTCCGGCTCCGCGGAAATATTCACAGTGCTTGAATTATCTTTCAATACAGTTTATTATTTTTCCATAAAATCAGTCGATAATGTAGGAAATATTTCTGCCTTATCAAATGTCGTTTCCGGCAAAACGATAACCCCTGCAATTGTCTTTCAAGATACTATGGAAAACGGAGTAAATGGTTGGACTCATGGAGGCGCTGGCGATAATTGGGCGCTTGGCAATCCAACATCCGGACCCGGCACAGCTTATTCAGGTGTTAATGTTTGGGCAACTAATTTAGGCGGTAATTATGGCACTGATAATATGAACGCATGGCTTGAATCTCCATCCTTCAATTTGTCCGGAATCATCGGAAGTGAAATGAGTTTTAGACACTATTATAACATGGAAAGTTACATTAGTGGTGGTTTTGATGGCGGTATTGTAGAAATATCGACCGATAATGGCGTTTCGTGGGCAACAATTTCCCCGATTGGCGGATATCCGGAAGATGCGCTTTATCGTGGAAATCCTCTTGGTCCAGTTTCTGCTTATAGTGGGACTTCCGGTATTGGTTGGAAAGAAGCAAACTTTGATCTTTCTGCTTATGATGGAATTTCTACTGTAAAAATTCGTTTTCGCTTCGGAACGGATTCATCAGTAAATAATTATCCGGGATGGTACATTGATGATTTATCAATATATAGCACTTTGTCTACACCTACTCCTACACCTACTCCAATAAATTTAATTACAAATCCCGGTTTCGAGTCTGGCATTGCTTCTTGGAATTTTTATACCAATGGAATCGGCTCATTTACCGCCGGTACCCCAGCTTATGCTGGAACCAAATCAGCCAAAGTCAATCTGGTTACCAAAGGCACTAATATGCAACTTTATCAAACTGGCATTGCTCTGGAATCAGCCACCAAATATCGTTTAAGCTTTGCCGCCTATTCTTCAACAGGGCGTGATATGAGCATAAATCTATTTAAACATGGTTCTCCCTACACTAATTATGGTCTTACTTATACCACAAATCTTGGTACTGGCTGGCAGACTTTTACTATAGAATTTACTTCCAGTGGTTTTACCGGCAATATTTCTGACGCTAGGTTAATGTTCGCTTTTATGGGTTACGCCCAGGCAGGGGATGTTTATTATATTGATGATGTGGAGTTGGAGAAAGTTG
>CAYPQL010000021.1:4880-7698 GCA_964412905.1 uncultured Candidatus Saccharibacteria bacterium | reverse complement strand
TACGCCCAGGCAGGGGATGTTTATTATATTGATGATGTGGAGTTGGAGAAAGTTGAATAACGCTGTTTTCTCTCTTGATAAATTAGTCCGACGCGGGAAAATAAAAAAGCCGCTAAAATTTATAGCGGCTTTTTGTTTATGGAATTTATTTTATTTTTTAATGTTATTTATTCCGGATCATATTTTGTGAACACAACGAGCCTTTTGTCGTAATTCCGTTCTTGGCGGTTCCATGCTCCGTTGCAGGTTATCAGATTAAGATAAGCGCCATCTTGCGCGCCGAAAATTTTTTCCATAGGGGCGTTTTCGGCGTTGTATTGTTCCGATCCGATAACCCTGAATCGTTTTTTGTTTCCGTCATTGTCAATAATAAAAATATAATCCCCGGCTTGCAACTGGCGAAGATTCCAAAAGACGGCCGGTTTTCCGGTCTGGCTGTCCAAGTGCCCCGCAATAACTGCACTGCCGATTTCTCCCGGTTTGGGTCCCGGCGAGAACCATCCGACGCTCCAATCGCTTTTCGGAATATCCATATTATTATCCGCGGCCAGCCCCACATTTTCAATATTAGCTGAAACTTTTAATTTCGGAATTTCCAGTTTTTTGGGAAGGCTTATTTTTAATTCTTTATTTACCTCTTCTTTCACTTCCCGTTGCGGACTTGCAGGAGAAACTTGAATCGTATTATCGCCGCCGGAAGATATCGCGGGAAGATCCGCCTCCAGTTTTTGATCGTTTAAAATAATATTGTTATCTTCCCGCGGAGCTTGTATCTCCAATTTATCCCCGCTTTGATTGGAGTCCATATTCAAGATAGAATTAATCAAAGGCGGATTATAATTCTGAAAAGACAAAGCGCTTTTTGCGAGATCCCGATTTATTTTTGGGGCGTTGAGCAAAATCGCTCCCGACGCGGCCGCGATCAAAAATATAATCAAAACTTGTTTCGGCGTTAATCTGTCAAGATCTTTAATATCTTTGACGCCGGAAAAACTTTTTATCCGTGAAGCGAACAAGTCCCGTATTTTTCCGGCGGCTGAATTTTGTTCGGAAAGCGAACTTGTTTGATATAAATATTTTATTATTTTATTTCTTTCCGCTCCCAAACCAAGAAGATAAGCGGTTAAATAAAACAGCTCGCTGTCAATAAAGGACGCTTGAAAATTCTCGGTTTTTTCAATGATTCCCGTTAATAATAATGTGGCAATTTCATTATCAATTTCCATATCAGGCGACTCTTCTATTATTCTGGCTATGATTTCAGAAACGGAGGCGCAGCTTGAATTTACTAAATTTATATTTCCAAAATTTTCATTGGAGCCGTGGTTGTCAATATTGGCAATCGGCAAATTGGAAAAGATGTTTGGGCTGTCCGAATATATCCGTCCGAGCGATTTCAGATTCGGACTGCCGATGGAAAAAATGGAATCGTATTCAAAAGACGGCGGTTCAAATTTCAGGGAGTCTTTTTTTATATCGCAATTTTTGCTCTCAAAGTAAAATTTTACATTATTCTCGGATTGGATAAACCGCGCTTTTTCTATTTCTTGATTTCCAGTTTCAAGGGAAATCTCATAAGTAAAGTTATCGGAGACATTTTGCCCTATCAAGTCGCATCCCGCCAAGAAGGAAAATTTTGGCGGAATTTTTTCTGAGCAGGAAAGGCGGGGATTTTTTTTATTTTTTTTAAACGCCCAAAAAAGCGCCAGGGCGCCGCTAATCGCATCCCCGCTTGAATTTGTCGGGATCACAATCAGAGGCCTGGAGCTTTTTTTGATGAACTCTGGCAATTTTTCTCTATTGTCTAAAGCCATAAAGGCATTTTTAATAATATCTTTTTTTGATTCTCGGCTTAACAATCGCTATCGCCAGCAAGATAAAAATTGCAATCAGAGCTTGTTTAAAGCCATAGCCGGAAATAATTTCGCCGCCGCCAAATCCTGTCTTGGGCATTCCTTTCGGAATTATGGGAGTTCCCAAAACTTTCTCAACGCGCACGGTGGCCGAGCTGGTGTCAGTGGCATATTTTCCGTCAACTTGTCCTCTGACAGTGCCGGTATTTGTCGTGGTTTTCGCAATGCTTGCTTGGCAGGTATATAGCCAAGTTTCAGCGGTGTCCAGTTTTTTGTCTTTATTGGTGTCGCCGCTTATGAGATTTACGGGATTGCATTTATCGTCAGTCAAAGTAACATCCGAGATTGCTTTGCTTCCCTTGTTGAACACTTTGTAGCTGTAAGTGACTAAGCCTCCTTTTTCGGAAAGCGATTCGGGGTTAGCGGTTTTTTCCAGTTTGATCGCCAAATCCATTTTTGGCACATAGACTGTCGCTTTGGCCGTGTCTTTTACCGAACCGGCGCTGCTTTTTCCGTTTACGGTGGCGGTATTAATTGTCGTTGCGGTTAAATTCGTTTGGCAGGTATATTTCCAAATTTCATTCCTATCCAGTTTTTTGTCCGTGTTTTTATCTCCGTCAATAAATTTTACCTCGCTGCATTTATCGTCGATCAAAACTACATCTGTAATGGCATAATATCCCGGATTTGAAACCAGATAAGTGTAAATTACTAATCCGCCTTGTCTTGAAAGCTGGTATGGCGCGGGCGTCTTTATCAGTCTAATTGCAGGAAAAAGAGTTACGCCTCCGCAACCGCTGACGCATGTTTGAGGAAGAGCAACCGTTACTGTCGCGCTATCGGTGTCTTGCACGGAAGCGCTATTGTAAATCCCTGTCGCCGTGGCCGTATTAGTGGTATCTTGAGTTATGTTCTTTGAACAAGTGTAATTCCATATTTCAGTTGTTTCCAGTTGGCTGTTGGAA
>CAYPQL010000021.1:0-4780 GCA_964412905.1 uncultured Candidatus Saccharibacteria bacterium | reverse complement strand
CATTTCCGCCTCCCACAGGAAGAGAGGTCGGAACAGCTGATTTCACAACTTTGATTGCAGGGGCGTTAGCCGGAGGATTTACTGTCACGGTAGCCGTGTCAGTATCGTCTACAGTGGTAGTGAGATATTTTCCGGTAACCGCGGCAATATTAATAGTGGTAGCGGTTAAGTTCTTTGAACAAGTGTAATTCCATATTTCAGTTGTTTCCAGTTGGCTGTTGGAATTCGTATCGCCATTGATACGATTAACCGGACTGCATTTATCATCGATTAAAACTACATCGGTTAAAGTAACATTTCCGATATTAGTGACAACAAAAGAATAAACAACATTTCCGCCTCCCACAGGAAGAGAGGTCGGAACAGCTGATTTCACAACTTTGATCGCGGGAGCAGGAATTAAATCAAACGCGGCGCAAATAGGAGTAATACTATTAGGAGTGCTATCATACAAATTCTTATAATTAGCATGAAAAGCAGTAGCAGAAAAAACTGAACCTGTAATGTTTAAGCTGCTGTTTACCATTTCTGTTCTCCAGTCATCAGCATCGGGTAAATCACTAATCGGATTAGTCACCGCCAATTGCGTGCCGGATGAATTTTTTAAAATTACCTTCCATATTTCATTAGGCTGATAATTGGTAAGTTTATCGTGATGATCATCAAAAGACACTAAAGTTACATCATAATTCCCCGGAGCTAATGAAAAAGCAACCGGCCCAAAAGTCGCATCGGCAGCAGTCATATCGGAACGGACACAATAACCAACACAATTCGGAATTATTCCATGTGTAGCTGTAAAAAAATCAACTATAGTTCTATTGCTTGCGCTTACCAAAGGACAAACGCTAGCGGCCGAAACAACGCTTGGATTTAAAAACATAGCGGAAGTTGCAACAAAAAAAGCGAGAAACAAAAAAGATAACATCGAAAGTTTTTTCATATTTTTTAAATTTAATTATTAATTATATAGAAAGAATTTATTTTCAAAAGTTGGAAGGTTAAACGGGACGGGCGTATTTTCCGGATGAATTTGAAAAACAGCCATAATAAAAACACAAATTCTCCATTTTTCGCTATATTTCCGTTTTTGTTTTAGCTCAAATTTAGGATATTTGTGTTTTTGTTCTGATTGTTTTTCTGTGGATAACTTACGCGAAATATTATTTTTTTGCCTTATTTCAGGCAAATATTATAAATCGCGCCTGTTTTATCTTTCTTTGTCTCGTAATGATACTATAAAATTAAAAAATGTCAAGGGGTGTGAGCTGGAAAGTTCATAAAGTTCATAAAGTTCATAAAGTAAAAAATCTAATGGGCTTTATAAGCTTTTGTCTTATGCCACTTTTTTTATTTAGCTTTAACTGCTATAATGTAAGTATAAAATGCTTATAAAATATAACTTATGAAACTAAATAATAATTTATGGATTTCGGGAGGGTATTATGTTGATTTTGACGCGTTTGACCAACTTCGAATAATCGGACCGAATAATCATCTTTATTGCGGACTGATTGATATTCCCCGCCATAAGATAATAATTAATTTTGTCAAAGAGAAAGATGATATATTGTTTATCAAAGGATATTTCAAAAGCCAGAAAATAAATTTATATTATCCTGCAATGGACGATATGCGGACAGTTAGAGATCTGCTCGGGTCGGAAACTTTTTTACAGATTAGGGAAGAAATTTATGATCGTCTCGTTCCTCATATGGTAAGAAAAACAAAGAAGGACAAAAAAACGATTTTGAAATTTAAGAGAGTCTATGGAAAAAAATATTATCAGACAATTTTTGAATTTGGCGATGGCATAAAAATAAAAAAAATAAAAAAGCCTTTTGCGGGATTTGAAACAATTGCTGATTTGAAAAAAGTTTCTTTCTGCATAAAAGCCAGCACGAACGATATAAATTATACAAAAATAAAAAAGATAAGCTTGATTGATAAAAAAAGATTCGACTTTAATGTTTTTGGCGCAAAAAAAGATTTAATTGAGAAAATATGGATTCAAACAGAAAAGGAAATCAAGCATTTGCTGGAATGGGGAAAAACTTCCGGTGATCGCTTTGGGACCGTGTTTCCGAGAGACTGGATGGAATCATCTGATATAGGCTATCACGACTTTACTCCAGAGGCGCGAAATTATATGTATGAAAAATCTCTTAAAAATGTAAATGCGAAAGGAGAGGGCTGGCACGAAGATGTTGTGGGAGAATTTAAATATGAATATGAAATTTCAGGCAAGGATGTCTTAGACAGGCATATGATTGATATTGAACCGAGATATTTGATGAGCATTGATTATTTGTCTCAGGATTTTTGGATGAAAAAAGACAATAGAAAAAAGATGCGCCTTGTTGCGAAATATGTTTTAAAGCAAGCCAGAGAAAAGAATCATATCACATTTAAAAAGCATAACGATACCGGCAATTGGAGGGACAGCGCTGACGCTTTTAAAAAAGTCAGCGAGGTCATTGCTCCTTTCGATGTTAACGCAGTATTCTATCCAAAAGCCCTCCACTCTATAAAAAATAATTACAAAAAACTTGGGTTTGGCGAAGGTGATGTTTTAGAAATAAATAAAATTTATCAAAAATGGAAAGACAAAAGAAAAGAATATGAATTCAAAAATGAAGACGGAAGTTCGGCTTATGCTCTCGCGCTTTATGGAGCTATGGGGAAAGATGGAAAATTCAAATATGAGAAAATGGAATTAAACCATATTGACGAATCATATCTTTATACATATTGCAATGGCACAAAAGAAGAATTGGAAAGTTTTTGTAGAAGGCTTTTAGATCCTAATTATTTTTGGACAAAATCAGGTCCGCTTATTACGGAGAAAAAAAGCAAATATTTTTACACTCATCAGGAATATCATGGGCTGGTAATCTGGATCAAGCAAACAGCGTTTGTTGTTTTAGGACTAAGCAAACACTTAAAGATATCTGTAATTGAAAACTGGCCTGTAAGCTCGCAACGGCTGCTTAAAGATACAATTTTAGAAATCACCAAAGACACTTTGAACGCGGTGGAGCAGATGGGTTCAATTCCTGAAATTTATGTTGATGTTGATGGAAAGCCGATTCCATATTATGATTTGATTGGAAATAAAAACAAAGGAAGCGAAGTTCAGCTTTGGTCCGCAGTGGGAATTAGAAGAATAATCAGAAAATATTATGAATTATTGACGGATGAGGTTTATAAAATCTAAATTTTAACTCTAATCATTATGAAAAACAAAAAGATTTTAGCGTTTGACATTGGCGGCACGAAGATAGCTTCCGCTTTGGTGGAGATTAAAAAAGACGGGTATAAAATTTATGATTATCAAAAAACTGAAACTCCCGAAGGAAAAGATAATGTGATAAATAAAATTATTGAAATCGCGATAAACTATGAAAAAGACGGCGGATTTGAAAAAGTCGGAATGGCGATTGCCGGGCAGATTGACTATGCGAAAGATGTCGTGAAACGCGCGCCGAATATTCCCGGATTTAAAAATGTGAATTTGAAAAAAATAATCAAAGACAAGATCGGAAAGAATGCGGAGATTGACAATGATGTGAAATGCTTCGCGCTGGCGGAGAATAAATTCGGCAAAGGGAAAAAATATAATGATGTTGTCTATCTGACAATCGGAACGGGAATCGGTGGGGCGATTGAAATAGGCAATAAGCCGTATCGCGGGGCGAATAATACGGCGGGGGAATTCGGGCATATGATCATATCTTTCGGCGGAAAAAAATGCTCTTGCGGAAATGATGGATGCTGGGAGCAATACGCGTCGGGCAGGGCGATTGAAAAAATGTATTATGAACTTTCGGGCAAAATAAAAAAAGCCAAGGACATAGCTTTTGATTCCGAGAAAAATATAGAACTTGATAAAAAAGTGATAGAACAGACAAGCTTATATCTGGCCGCCGGCTTGATCAACATCGTGAACACCTTAAACCCCGAAGCCATCATCATCGGCGGCAGCGTTGTGAAAAGCAAAGAGATTTTTAATTTAGCCATCAAAGAAATGCGAAACAAAGCGCTTCTTCCCGCCAAAAAAACAAAGGTAGAAATAACCAACCTAGAAGACGAAGCGTTTTTGATTGGCGCGGGGATGCTGTGAAGTTTTTGTGAAAATATTTGAATAAATATGTTTGTCATTTCGAGCATCAGCGAGAAATCTATAAACTTTAGATATTTCTATAGCATTTAGATTTCTCGCGAGGCGCTCGAAATGACAAAATCAAACTACTTATCTATATTATCCTAAAATCGGCAGGAAGACAAGGAGAGGAACCCAGATCATGCCGTTTTTTTGCTGTTAATTTTCACAAACAAAAATCCCAACCGAAGCGAAAATTTATCACGCACGCATTGACAGCTTTAAGATTCTATGATAGGTTTTTGGTAGGTTAATATAAATATATGAGAACAAATAAACAATTTGAGACAGAAATATATTGCGGCGCCCAATGCCCCTTATCACTAAGGGGCTAGATTGGTTCGCGCAATATAGAATTTTAAAACCTTTCTTAAAAACCTCTTAGCGGTAAGGCGTTTTTATTTATAGAAAGGTTTTTTAATTTGCCTTAAACCTGCACATTTACAATTTAAAACTTTGAAACAGGCAATTTGGGTATTAGTGCTATTTAACGCCTGAATTACCTGTTTCAAAGAGTCGGAAGAAATTCCGGCAAACTTGGCGGGAGGAGAATGAATAAGAAAATGATAATAGTAACAAAAGACGAAGAAAAATATTTGGAGCTTGATGACCATAATT